>JAHECW010000168.1 GCA_024641545.1 Acidobacteriota bacterium | reverse complement strand
GGCGGCGACGCCACCCTGTTGATCCACCGCGGCCACGCGGCCGAGAACGACGCCTCGATCCTCACCGAGCCCACCGACAACAAGGAGCTCGCCATCATCAACACGCTCCTCCGCGAGACCCTGGGCGCCTCGCCGCGGCACTGGCACGAGCTCGTCGCCGGCTGGAAGGGGGTCTCCGAGGAGACCACCACCGGTGTCCACCGCCTCTACCAGATGGAGGAGCGCGGCGAGCTGCTGGTGCCCGCCATCAACGTCAACGACTCGGTGACCAAGTCGAAATTCGACAACATTTACGGCTGCCGCCACTCCCTCGTCGACGGCATCAACCGCGCCCTCGATGTGATGATCTCTGGCAAGATCGCCGTGGTCTGCGGTTTCGGTGACGTCGGTAAAGGCTCCGCCGAGTCGCTGTCGGGCCAGAAGGCGCGGGTCTGGGTCACCGAGATCGACCCCATCTGCGCGCTCCAGGCGTGCATGGCCGGCTACAAGGTCACGACCGTCGAGGACGCCCTGCCCGAGGCCGACATCTACGTCACCACCACCGGCAACTGCGATGTCATCACCGCCGAGCACATGGCGAAGATGAAGGACCAGGCCGTGGTCTGCAACATCGGCCACTTCGACAACGAGATCCAGGTCGGAAAACTCGAGGCCTTGCCCGGGGTGGTCCGCGAGACCGTCAAGCCCCAGGTCGACAAGTTCACCTTCCCCGACGGCCACGCGATCTTCCTGCTCGCCGAGGGACGCCTGATCAACCTCGGCTGCGCCACCGGCCACCCGAGCTTCGTCATGTCGAACTCCTTCGCCAACCAGGTGCTGGCCCAGATCGACCTCTGGGCCAACGACCACCCGGTCGGTGTGACCACCCTGTCGAAGGAGCTCGACGAAGAGGTCGCGCGGCTCCACCTGGCCAAGCTCGGAGCCAAGCTCACGACCCTGACCGAGAAGCAGGCCGACTACATCGGCGTGCCGGTCAAAGGGCCCTACAAGCCGGATTGGTATCGGTACTAATCCCGTGCCCGCGTCCGTGTCCGTGTCCGCGTCCGTTTCCGTGCCCGTGCCCGATGAATCGTCGGCCGAACGACCGGGCGCGGGCGGGACGACGCCCGCACCACAACGGCGCTCGAACATGACCGAGGGAGACGCCTGATGCGCAACCCCGTTCTCATCGCCCTGCTGACCCTCGCCGCGCTCCCCGTTTTCGCCCAAAGCGCGCCGGCCATGGACCGCGACTCGTGGTCGGGCCCCATCGCCCCGGGGTCCACCATCCGGGTCGACAACGCCTTCGGCGATGTCCGGCTTCGCCACGGCGGCTCGGAGGGCAACCTCGAGATCGCGGCCGTCCTCCAGCAGCTCTCCATCGACGGGGCCAAGCTCAGCCTCGAGGTCGAGATCACCGACACCGCCGCCGTCGTCACCGTCGCTCGCTACGACCTCGAGGGGAACCCGGCCCAGCAGGCGCCGCGAAGCGACACGTCGCGCGCCGATCTCGCGATCATGGTCCCGGAAGGGTTCCCGATCCGCGTCGAGACCGGGCACGGTCTCATCGAGGCACGCGGCGTCCGAACCGACATCGATCTCCACTCCACCGCCGGCACCATCCGGGTGGCCCAGCACCACGGCGGGATCAACGCCCGGTCCGAGGGCGGTACGATCGAGATCACCCTGCTTCCTGCGGTGGCCTACAAGACCCTGGAGTTCTCCTCGACCACGGGTCCGATCACGGTCTTCACACCGTACAACAACGACCTCGACGTCACCCTGGCCACCTCCGGCGCCTTCACCACCGATTTCTCGCTGGCGGTGGAACACCACGACACCGAGGAACCGAACAAGACCGCGACGGCCGTCATCGGTAAGGGCGGCGCAACGATGGCCATGACCAGCAAACGGGGCGACCTGAGCCTGAGGCGGTTGGTGACCATCGACACCGATTCATCCAAGTGAAGTGGTATATTTTGCCCTGCAACTTCGATATTTCACCATTTGTTCAAATTTCATTAGGAGGAACCACTCGATGACTCATCGCCCTTTGAATTCTTCACAATTGATATCAGGAATGGCTCGGCTGAGCATCGCCGCCGCGGTCGCGGTGATTCTCGTCGCTGCAGGACCGACCGCCGCGGCGGACGAACCGCTCCACATGCGCGGCGCCCAGGTTCTCGGCGGGCCGGTCACCCCGGTCATCGTCAACATCGACGTGCGCGACCTCCCGGCCGTGCCGCGCTGGCAACCCGGCGACCCCGTCAAGGAGATCCCCCGCCGCTTCTTCCCACCGAAGGACGGCGCGCCCGGATCCTACGAGGCCAACCCGGATCCGCTGGTCGACCTCCAGCGCGTCACCGAGCTTCGTTCCACAGACGCCTTCACCACGCCCATCGTCAACCAGGCGGGTCAGGGCTACACCGGGGTCAACCCCCCCGACACCGTCGGTGACATCGGCCCCAACCACTACATCCAGTCGATCAACGACAGCGGCGGCGCCGTCGTCCAGATCTACGACAAAACCGGTTCGCCCATCGGGACGCCCTTCGCCATGGACGCCCTCGGCAGCGGCAGCTGTGCTTCCGGCTACGGCGACCCCATCGTGCTCTACGACCGCCTCGCCGACCGCTGGTTCCTGCAGGAGTTCAGCTCGAGCGGCAACTACATGTGCATCTACATCTCGCAGACCGCGGACCCGGTGGCCGGCGGCTGGTACGCCTACGCCTTCTCGGCGCCGACCTTCCCGGACTATCCCCACTTCGGCGTCTGGCCCGACGCCTACTACGGCACCGCCAACGAGAACTCGGCGGTCTACGCCTTCGACCGAACCAACATGCTCACCGGGGCGACCGCGCGGTCCATGCAGCGCTTCGGTCTCACCGACCTGCCGGGGTACGGCTTCCAGTGCGCCACCCCGGCCGATCTCGACGGCGCCGACGCGCCGCCCGCCGGTTCGCCGGGTCTGATCATGCGCCACGTCGACGAGGAGGCGCACAGCAGCTTCCCGAACAACCCGACCACCGACCTCCTCGAGATCTACGCCTTCCACGTCGACTTCGGCACCCCGGCGAACTCGACGCTCAGCCAGCTCCCCAACGTGGTCATCACCGACTTCAACTCGTGGATGGTCAACTACTCCACCTTCTACTCGGTGCCCCAGCCGGGCACCTCCAACCGCCTCGACCCGATCCGCGAGGTCGTGCTCAACCGGCTCCAGTACCGCAACTTCGGTAGCCACGAGTCGCTCGTCGGCGTGCTCCCGACCAACGCCTACACCACGACCTCCGGCTCTGAAGTCAGCGCGGCCCTGCGCTGGTTCGAGCTGCGCCGCACCGGCGGCGCCTGGACCGTCCACCAGGAGGGCACCTTCGCCACCGGCGACACTAACGAGAACCGTTTCGTCGGCTCCGTCGCGATGGACCAGTCGGGCAACATCGCCCTCGGGCACAGCTACACCAACGTCAGCACCGCCACACCGACCTCGCCGAGCCTGCGCTACACCGGCCGTCTCGAAAGCGACGCCCCGGGCGTCATGACCCAGACCGAGACCCAGCAGGTCACCGGCTCCGGTTCGGGTAGCGGCCGGTGGGGCGACTACGCCGACATGACCGTCGACCCCGAGGACGACTGCACCTTCTGGTTCACGTCCGAATACCAGAACGGCGGCAGCTGGGCGACCCAGATCACCAGCTTCCGCTTCGAGGCCTGCGGCTGCGACATCGCCATCGGCCCGCTGGTCGTCAACACCGCCCCGACCGCGCCGAACGTCATCACGGTCTCGTGGAACGACTCGTCCGAGCCTTCCATCACCGAGTACAGAGTCTCCCGGTCGCGCAATGCGGGCGGCCCGTTCCAGATCATCGCCACGATTCCGGACTCGAGTCCCGGAACCGGGAGCGGCGCCGGCTACCAGTTCAACGACCCCGATGTCAGCGGCGGCATCACCTACTACTACACCGTTCGCGGCAGCGACGGCGGCGCCTGTCAGTCGGAGGTTTCCAACGTCGCGAGCAGCACCGCCACCGGCGTCTGCACCCTGGCGCCGATCTTCGACGGCGTGGTCTCGGTGACCAACCCGCAGGCGGCCGACTGCGAGCTCGAAATCGCCTGGGACGCCGGCGCCTACGAGTGCGGTTCCGCGCTGGTCTACAACGTCTACCGATCGACCTCGCCCGGCTTCGCGCCCGACCCGTCCAACGCCGTCGCCGCCTGCGTCGGTGCGACCTCCATGGTCGACACCTCCGCATCGAGCGGCGTCACCTACCACTACATCGTCCGCGCCGAGGACAACTCCGGCAACGGCGCCGGCCTCTGCGCCGGCGGCAACGAGGACCACAACACCGCCGAGGCTTCGGGCGCGGCCACCGGCCCCGACGCCGTCTACTTCGCCGACGACATGGAATCCGGCGACGGCAACTGGAGCCACGGCGGCACCGGCGACACCTGGGCTCTCTCCAACGCCCGCGCCTACAGCGGCACCTACTCGTTCCACGCCGTCGACGCCGCCTCCGTCACCGACCAGACCCTCGTTTCCCTCGAATTCCCGCTGCCTGCGATCCCGGGGATCAGCCTCGAGTTCTGGAGCTGGCAGGAGGTCGAGGATTCCAGCAGCGGCTGCTACGACGGCGGCATCGTCGAGGCCTCCACCGACGGCGGCGTCAACTGGACCCAGCTGCCGGACGCATCCATGGTCACCCTGCCCTACGACGGCCCGGTGTCGAGCAGCTACTCCAACCCCATCAGCGGACAGAATGCCTGGTGCGGCGACCCGCGCGACTGGACCTTCACGGTGGTGGACCTCACCGCCTACGCCGGTCAGAACGTCACCCTCCGGTTCCGCATGGCCACCGACACGAGCGTCAGCCGCGAGGGCTGGTACATCGACGACGTCCGGGTGATCACACCGTCGGACTGCGCCGACAACAGCGCCCTCTTCCGCGACGGATTCGAGTCGGGCGACGCGACCGCGTGGTGGTATTCGACGCCATAACCTCCCGCCGGCCCATCGCAACAGCACCGCCCCGGGCAACCGGGGCGGTTTTTTTGCGCCGCGATCCATTGTGGGGCCGGCGCCACAAGTGACCTTGGACCATCGTTGGTCTCCTCATTGGAAAGCTGAGGTCCATTGTGGGGCCGGCGCCCCCGCCGGCCTGATCCCGCCGACACCCGCCACACCGCGGAGTCAAGCCGAACAGTCAGGTGGGCCTGGGCCCGGGTGTCTGAACGTTCGCTCCGTATCGCTGCGCCGAACCGTAGGGTGGGCCTGGGCCCACCTTCAGACCCGCACATGCATCCTCTCGCGATCCACGTCAGTCCACCGCTCGTCCCGTCCGGTGTCACCGACCGGCTCCGCCGGTGCCGCGCCAGGATCCGATCAACGCCGCTGAAGGTGGGCCCAGGCCCACCCTACATCGGTCCACCAACGCATCCGAGCACGCACGACGCTGAAGGTGGGCCCAGGCCCACCCTACATCCGTTCATGAACACTTCCGAGAAGGTGGGCCCAGGCCCACCCTCATTGGAAAGCTGAGGTCCATTGTGGGGCCGGCGCCCCCGCCGGCCTGATCCCGCCGAAAGCCGGATTACCGCAGAAGCAAGCCGAACCGCAGGGTGGGCCCGGGCCCACCCTACATGGGTCCACGATCGCGTCCGAGATCTTCGAGCCGGCTTTTCCCAGCGGGAGAATCAGCGCCCGGACGCCGCCTCCCCGACCGGGAACAACGCCATGAACTCGGGATCGCCGAGGACGCTGTGCATGGACGGCAGCAGCAGCGGCAGGTACGGATCCGGATAACCCGTCTCGAGCGCGAGCCGCGTGTTCTCGATGGCGCACTCGCGGTGGCCGAGGACGGCGCAGCTGCGGGCGACCTCGAAGGTACTCTCGGCGTCGTCGGCCGCCATCGCGGTGATCGTCGCGAGTTCCCGCTCACCCTCCTCGAAACGCCCGGCTGCGGCGAGGAGCTGCGCGAGATAGGAGTGGTCATCGAGAATCCACTCCCGGCCGGCCATCTCGATCTCGAGCGCAGCGATCGCGTCATCGGCGAACAACCGCGCCTGCTCGCGATCGCCGGCGGCCGCGAGCGCGGCGGCGACATCGAGAACTCCGCCCCGCTCGGCGTCGGCCAGGCCCTGTTCACGAATCCGCGCCAGGTTCTGCCGGAGATAAAGCAGGGCCATCTCGGGTTTGCCCGCGGCCATGTGGGTGTAGCCGAGGTTCGGCAGCGCGTAGGCGTGCTCGGACTCCAGTTTCAGCGCCCTTTCCAGCGCCTCCCGCGCCTCCCCGTAGCGCCCCTGCACCGCCAGCGCCCACCCGAGCAGGCTGTGGTAGTTGGCGATCTCGGGGTCGAGGCCGACGAGCCGCCGGCAGACGCTCTCGGCGGCGACGGCGTTGGCCAGGCTGGTCGTGTACATGAAGGCCAGGTTGACCAGCGGGAAGGCGCTCTGCGGGTCGAGCCGAGCCGCCTTTTCGAGCATCTCCGCAGCGTCGTCGAATCGTCCCAGCTGCGCGAGAATTTTGCCGCGGTTGTTGTACGCGGCCATGTGGTCCGGATAGATCCCGTTGATGAGCTCGTACTCACCGAGCGCGCCCTCGAGATCGGAATCGACAAACTGGCGGTTGACCGCCCGCAGCATGAGGTACTCGTTGCGCGGCAGCGTCTCGCCGTCCACCAGGGCCCGGCGCAGCTGCTCGCGGCCGCGCTCCGGATTGTCGCCGAACTGGATGAGCAGCAGACCGAACGAGCCCCTGCAGGTGGCGAAATCCGGATCGAGATCCAGGGCCAGCTCGTACAACCGGAGGGCCTCGTCGGTCTGGCCGCGGCCCCACTTGACGTTGGCGAGGGAGAAATAGTGCAGCGCCTCCCACGACGAGGTCGTCGCCACGGCAATGGGAAAGTCGGTGTCTTCGATACTCTCGAGCGACTCGCCGAGCCGGGAACGCACCTCGTAGGTGAGCTTGTCGATGGACTCGAGCAGCACTTCCTCGCGGCCGGCGGCGGTGACCCGGATCTGTTCGACGTGGCGGCCGGTCTGGGGATCGACGATGGCGGCCTGGAGCTCGTAGGCGTCGCCGACGACGAGAATCCGCGGCAGGATCATGGCCCGAACGCTGGAGAACCGGCAGATGTCCCGGCCGAGGTCCTCGTCGATGACGCTGTCGGCGGGCTTTCGCATCAGGCGCAGGGTCTGCCTGACCTGGTTCTGCTGGAAGATGGTGACGTAGTGCGACTGCTTGAGATCGGTTTCCAGCGCGGTCCGCAGGGCGAGGTCGAAGGCCTCATCGCCGGTGAGGTTCTCGACATCCGCGACCAGCAGCCGATCGCGGCTGGCGAAGGCCAGGCTCGGCCGGCTCCACTGCCACGCCACCACCGCCGCGGCGGCGATCGCCAGCGCTCCTGCGACACCGCCGAGCGCGACCCTGCGGCCGCGGTTCCGGAGCGCCGGCCGGACCTTCCCGGAGCGCACCGTCGACGGTCCTTCGCGGAGCTCGCGCAGCGCGGCGGCGAGCTCTTCGGCGCTGGCCGTCCGCGCGTCGCGATCCTTCGCCATGGCGCCGCGGAGCACCTCGTCGAGGCCGCGGGGAATCCCGTCCGCCGAGCTCTCGATGGAGGGCGGCTCCTCGCAGAGGACGCGGCGCAGGGTCTCGGGCACCGAGTGGGAGTGGAAGGGCGACTTTCCCGTCACCAGCTCGTAGATCACGCAGCCGGCGGAGAAGATGTCGGTCCGCGCATCGACCTTCATCCCCGAGGCCTGCTCCGGCGACATGTAGGCGGGCGTCCCGACCACCGCGCCATCCTGGGTCTGGTCGACGGTGGCGCGGTCGTCGTCGCAGTCCGAGTCGTCGGCGGCGACCAGCCGGGCGAGGCCGAAATCGAGGATCTTGAGCCGGCCCTCGGGGGTGACCATGAGATTCGCCGGTTTGATGTCGCGGTGGACGGCGCCCCTCTTGTGCGCCGCCTCGAGGGCGTCGGCGAGCTGGATCCCGAGTGCGACGACCTCGGCCGGCGGCAGTGCGCCGCGGCCGACCCGGTCCTTGAGGGTCTCACCCTCGACCAGCTCCGAAGCCAGGTGCAGCCGACCGTCCTCGGTCTCGCCCGCCTCGTAGATCGTCGCCACCCCGGGGTGGTTGATGGTCGCGGCCGCCTGGCACTCGCGGAGGAAGCGCGACCGGTTTCGGGGCTCGCCCGCGAGCGCGGGTTTGATCAGCTTGAGCGCGACGTCGCGCTGGAGCAGGGTGTCGCGGGCGCGGTAGACCACCCCCATCGCGCCCTCGCCCAGGGTCTCGAGAATCTCGAAGCGGGAAACCCGTTCGGACGGACCGGATGAGCCGTGAAAATCCTCGACCATATGTGATTATCGAGTCTATCGCATTCCGACCCCGAGTCCGCGTCCGAGTCCGTGTCCGAGTCCGCGTCCGCGTCCGAGTCCGAGTCCGTGTCCGCGTCCGTGTCCGTATCCGTTCCCGAAATGATCCCCTCCCTCTCCCTCTCCCATGGAAGGGTCATCCACGACCCGCGAACCACCACAATTGACCCTCGCCTCCAACCCGCCCGCCCCTGCCGCCCGCCCTTGCGAGCGAGTCCGACGAGCTCGCACCCGATTTCGGCGCGCCGCGCGCCGAAATCGCCCTGCTAGAATCGACGCGATCCCCTCAGGGAGGGCCCATGACAACCTCCGCTCGCGACCAGGCAACGCACAAGGTCCGCTTCGTCACCGCCGCCTCGCTCTTCGACGGCCACGATGCGGCGATCAACATCATGCGCCGGATCCTCCAGGCGCAGGGGGCCGAGGTCATCCACCTCGGCCACAATCGATCGGTCAAGGAAATCGTCGACGCCGCCATTCAGGAGGACGCCCAGGGCATTGCGGTCTCGTCCTACCAGGGCGGCCACATCGAGTTCTTCAAGTACATGGTCGATCTGCTCAAGGAGCGCAATGCCGGCCACATCAGGATCTTCGGCGGCGGCGGCGGCGTCATCGTCCCGCGCGAGATCGCCGAGCTCGAGGCCTACGGCGTGACCAAGATCTTCTCCCCCGAGGACGGCCGCGTCATGGGGCTCGACGGGATGATCGCCTCGATGATCGAGGCCGCCGACTTCAACCCGGCCGAGATCGAATCCACCGGCCCCGTAGGCACCACCGCCGACCGCTGGCTCGCGGTCGCCCGCGCCATCACCCGCGCCGAGGACGGTCTCGAGGTCGACACCCTGCCGCCCGCCAAACCCGCCGCGGTGCTCGGCACCACCGGCACCGGCGGCGCCGGCAAGTCGTCACTCACCGACGAGCTCGTCCTGCGCTTCCTCACCGACGACCCCGAGATCACCATCGCCATCCTCTCCATCGACCCGACCAAACGGCGCACCGGCGGCGCCCTCCTCGGCGACCGCATCCGGCTGAATTCCCTCGCCAGCGACCGCGTCTTCATGCGCTCGCTCGCCACCCGCCAGGCCCACCGGGCGCTGAGCCGGCACATCGTCCAGTCCATCGCCATCTGTCAGGCCGCGGGCTTCGACCTGATCATCGTCGAGAGCTCCGGCATCGGCCAGGCCGACAGCGAGATCGTCGACATCTCCGATCTCTCGCTCTATGTGATGACCCCCGAGTACGGCGCCGCCATGCAGCTCGAGAAAATCGACATGCTCGACTACGCCGACCTCGTGGCGATCAACAAGTTCGACCGTCCCAAGGCCCTCGACGCCCTGCGCGACGTCCGCAAGCAGTTCCGGCGCTGCCACGAGCTCTTCGACGGACCGCCCGACGAGGAGCTCCCGGTCTGGGGCACCGTCGCCAGCCAGTTCCACGACCACGGCGTCAACGCCCTCTACCAGGGCCTCGTCCGCGCCCTCGCCGCCAGGTTCGGCGACCGCTGGACCCTCGAGGGCACCGCCGCCGTTCCCGCCGGCGAACCCCAGCGCCACCCGGTGATCCCCGGCGAGCGCGCCGGTTACCTGCGCGACATCGCCCGCACCGCCCGCGACTACCGGAAGTGGGCCGAGGACCAGATCCGGATCGCCGACCAGCTCTACCAGCTCGTCGGCGCCCGCGCCATCCTCTGCGCCCGCGAGGGCGCGGGCAAGCCCGAGGAGCTGTTTCCGCTCTTCGAGGAGATCACCGCCGCCGATGCGAGCCGCGAGCCCCAGCTCGCCGACATCGACGCCGAGATCCGCCGCATCGCCCACGCCCTCCACAACGACTCGCGCGAGCTCATCGCGGTCTGGCCCAAGCTCCGCCTCGAGTTCGCCGCCGACGAGTTTGTCTACACCGTCCGCGGCAAGGAAATCCGCGTCCCGCTGACCACCGAGTCCCTGGCCGGCACCAAAGTGCCCAAGGTCCAGCTCCCCCGGCGCCAGACCTGGACCGGGATCCTCCGCTACCTCCTGCTCGAAAACGTCCCCGGCGCCTTCCCCTACACCGCCGGCGTCTTCCCGCTCAAACGCATGGCCGAGCTGCCGACCCGGATGTTCGCCGGCGAGGGCGGCCCCGAGCGCACCAACACCCGCTTCCACCTCCTCGCCGAGGGCCAGCCCGCGACCCGGCTCTCGACCGCCTTCGACTCGGTCACCCTCTACGGCGAGGACCCGGGCGAGCGCCCCGACATCTGGGGCAAGGTCGGCGAGGCCGGGGTTTCGATCTGCACCGTCGAGGATGTCGAGCGGCTCTACGCCGGGTTCGACCTCTCGGCCCCCACCACCTCGGTGTCGATGACCATCAACGGCCCGGCGCCGATGATCCTCGCCATGTTCTTCAACGCCGCCGCCCGTCAGCAGGCGCGCAAGCGGCTCATCGAATCGGGCCGCCTCGACGCCGCGCCCGAGACCGCCCTCCAGCCCGTCGTCGACGGCAAAAACTGGGAAGCCCTCGCGCCGCTGCTCGAGGACGGCGAGTGGGACGAGATCCTCAAATCCACCATGCAGGTGGTGCGCGGCACCGTCCAGGCCGACATCCTCAAGGAGGACCAGGCCCAGAACACCTGCATCTTCTCCACCGAGTTCGCGCTGCGGATGATGGGCGACATCCAGCAGCTCTTCTGCGACTGGAAGGTCGACAACTTCTACTCGGTGTCGATCTCCGGCTACCACATCGCCGAGGCCGGCGCGAACCCGCTCACCCAGCTCGCCTTCACCCTGGCCAACGGCTTCACCTACGTCGAGACCTATCTCGCCCGCGGCATGCACATCGACGACTTCGCCCAGAACCTGAGCTTCTTCTTCTCCAACGGCATGGACCCGGAGTACACCGTCATCGGCCGCGTCGCCCGCCGGATCTGGTCGGTCGCCATCCGCAACCGCTACGGCGGCAACGAGCGCTCGCAGAAGCTCAAGTACCACATCCAGACCTCGGGCCGGTCGCTCCACGCCCAGGAGATCGACTTCAACGACATCCGCACCACGCTGCAGGGCCTGCTCGCCATGGCAGACAACTGCAACTCCCTCCACACCAACGCCTACGACGAGGCCATCACCACGCCGACCGCCGAGTCCGTCCGCCGCGCCGTCGCCATCCAATTGATCAACGCCATGGAGTTCGGTCTGCTCAAGAATGAGAACCCCCTGCAGGGCTCGAACATCGTCGGCTGGCTCACCGACACCGTCGAGGAAGCCGTCCTCGAGGAGTTCGAGCGCCTGTCCGAGCGCGGCGACGTCCTCGGCGCCATGGAGTCCATGTACCAGAGAGGCAAGATCCAGGAGGAGAGCCTCCACTACGAGCGCCTC
>JAHECW010000167.1 GCA_024641545.1 Acidobacteriota bacterium | reverse complement strand
AGACCCGTCGAGATCTAGTATGACCGTCCCAACGGTTCACCGTTTGGGAGGTTAGCTCAGGGGTAGAGCACCTGGCTTACACCCAGGGGGTCGTGGGTTCAAATCCCCCACCTCCCACCAAAGCCCCTGATTCGAGTGCGGGGTCGTAGTTCAGCTGGTTAGAACGCCGGCCTGTCACGCCGGAGGTCGCGAGTTCGAGTCTCGTCGGCCCCGCCACTTCATTTCACGGCCGCCCTTCCCGGGCGGCTGTTCTTTTCGGCAGGGCCGGCCGGGATCAACGGTGTTTCCCGACCCGCTCGCGCGGTCCGAAATCGTCACCACCGGACCGCCACAAAAAGATGAACGGCCCGGAACCTCGAGCACCTCGCAACGATCATCGCCCTTGCGGCCGCCGTCCCTGTCGTCGGAGCCGGTCGACCGATCGATGAACCGATAGACCCGACGGTGAACTCAACCGCCCGGTTTTCCGGCGTCGACCAAGAGGTACTCGGCGAGGACTCTGAGCTTTTCGGCCCGAGCTTTCTTGCCGTAACCGGGAGATTTTCCGGAGGCCGACGGCATGCCGATGGCGTATTTCTCGGCTTTCAACGCCAGGCGCGGAACGGCCTTGACCATCGAGTCCGGATCGGTGAGGTAGCTCACCAGCCGGTCGGCGGTCCAGTGCCGGGCGAGGCCGGTGAGCGCCGGCCCCGATCGCCGGCCCTCGCGCGCCTCGCCGTGGCAGGCGGCGCAGTCGAGATCGACATACGCCTGCCACCCGGCCAGCTGAACCTCGTCGAGGCCGGGAGGGGGCGTCGGCTGCCGCGGGCCGCAACCGAACGCGATGACGGAAAGACCGACGAATCCTCCGACGACCGCGATCGAGCGCACCGGACGTGGCATCTCAAACCTCCATGAGGTCGGAGCCTGCCCTCCGGCCTCTTGCGGTTCGCCGGTGGATTTCGCACCGGCGAAGCCGGGTAGGCGGACGGGGCAAGGTCACGAAAACGTTCGCCGGTTGAGGAAGACCCAGCCGCCGTCGACGACCTCGACGGTCTCGCTTTCGGCGAGCACGGTGTTCCCGTTCCGGTCGAGGTACTCGACGCGCACCTCGTGGCGGCCGGGGGGAAGACGGAGCCGGGCGACCTCCACCTGATTCGGCAGGGTCAGCCAGCAGCGGGTGTCGGCGCGTTCGGTGAGCACGCCGAAGAGATTGACGATGGCGCCGGCGGTGGAGTCTTGGTGCCCCACCGCCTCGGTCGCCGCGTATTTCACCAGCGCGCGCATGAAGGTCTTGAAGAGGATCTGCCCGAGTTCGGCATCGAGGGTGGCGGCCGCCCGCCGCGACAGGTTGTCGGCCGGCTGCGAAGCCGCGGTGCGACCCGGGGCGGAAAGCCGGACGGAGGTCGCCTGCCCGGCAACCGGCGGGCCCATGGTCGGCACGGCCACCGTCAGCCAGTAGTCGATCTTGACACCGTATGAAGAGCGGTTGCGGTCCCACGACGCGCGATCGACGAGCTCGCGCGCCCAGTCGTCGTTCGACCCGTAGCTCCGGTCGGTACCGAGAATGGGGACGTTGAGCATGACCTGATCGCGGGGGGCGATCCAGCCCGACTCGAAGACAAACACGACTTCGCCGCCGGCGCCGGCCGCACCGGCTGTCGGGTCTGCGAAGAGCTCGGGCGAGGCGTTTCGAATGGCATCGACCTCGGTGCGGAAGCCGTAGGCGCTGGCGACCCGCTCGAGGTCTCGGCCGAGGGCCGCCGGCGGGTTCACCCCCGTGATCCCGGCGCCGGCGAGGTAGGCGCGGGCGGCGTTGCGGTAGGCGACGAAGGCGTCGTTGGCCTCACCCTCCGATTCGAAGAGCATGGCGGCGAACCAGTGCAGGAAACCGCTGTCCTGAAGCCTGCGGGCCGCCTCCCGGTCCTCGGCGCGCTCGAGCTCCCGGATCGTGGCCTCGACGGCGTCGGCCAGCGCCAGGGTGGCCTTGCGCGCCTCGACCAGGGCGGCCCCGGGGTCGCCGAGGGAAATGTAGTTGAAGGCCCGGTAGTACGGGACCATCCCCAGCTCGAACGGCTTGCCCCGGTAGTCGATGGTGAGGTCGTTGACGATGAGCGACGCCGCCTGCTGCGACACGCTCCTGGTGTACAGGCTCGCGGCCAGATCCTCGGCCTGCTGGAAGACCGCGTTGGACTCGGCGAAGCGCCCGGAATAGTGCAGCACGTGACCCTGCTGCAGCAGGTCGAGGAGCTGGTCCGAACCACCCTGCCGTGCGTCGATCCGCTCGAGGGCGTCCTGCCAGTGCGCCTCCTCGAGCATGGTGCGCAGCTCGAGGTTCGACGCGACATAGGTGGCGCAACCGGTCGCCAGCACGCAGGCTGCGGCCGGGCCGAACCACCTGATCGCGCGTCGCGGCCGCCGCATGTCAGGGCTTGTACTTGCTGCGGCCGACGAACTTCTTGATCTTGGTGAAACCGGTCCAGACCTTGACGTTGGTCTCGAGGTCGACCAGGTAACAGTCCACCTGGTAGTACTTGACCTCCTTGCCGTTCTCGGAGTCGAACTGGGCGTTGATCTCGCCGATCAACATGTAATCGGCGCCCTGCTCCTTGCCCCAGGACTTCATCGATTCCTCGGATGCGAACCGCGCCTGGTCCTCGCGCTCGCTGCGGAGCTCGTCGCGTTCCTCGGCCGATGCCACCACGAAGACCCGGCCCGAGTTGATGAACGATCGCTCGAGATCGGCGACCAGGGTCTTGACGGCGATGTGCTCAGGGGTCTTGTTCTTGAGGTTGCCGATGATCACGGTCGGCTTGGCGCCGCGCCGGATCAGGAAGTCGTCGACCCACGGTGTCGCCATCGACTGGTCGACCAGCGCGCCGGCGGCCTGCTGGCTGTCCGAGTCGTTCCAGCGACCCGAGAGGTCGATGGTCTCCTCGGCCGGCACGCGGGTGACTTTGGTGCTGGTGCAGCCGACAACGGCCGCGAGGGTCACCAGGACAAGAACCCGACAAACGATCGAACGGTACATGCTGTCCTCCTCGCCGGGCCGTGTCGCGGGGCGCGGCCCGGGCGCGGCGGAGTATATCCGGGGACGGGACCCGGCGTCGATCCTGATGGGGCGTCGGCGGCAACCGGTCGACGGCCTACTCGATGTACCCCAACGCCTTCAACTGCTCCACGGTCTCGTTGTCGAGCTTTTTCGAGGTCAGGCGATCGAGCGCGCCGAGCCCCTCCGAGATCGTCCCGAGGCACTCCAGGAGACGTTGGCTGGGCTGCGCATCGGCGGCGAAGAGGTTGCTGAGTTCTCCCGGGTCCGCAGCGAGATCGAAGAGGAGATGATCGCCGTTCTGAACCCGGAGGATCTCCTTGCGATCTTTGCTCACGATCGCAACCGACAGCAGCCCCTTCGAGCGCTTCCGATCACTGTCGTGTTCAGCATGGACCGCACCCTTGTGCGCCTGAACGCAGATCTCCCGCTCGGGAACCGGTTCGCCGCCCCTGACCGCCTCGGCCCAGCTGATGCCGGAAAAGGTCTCCGGAATCTCGAGGCCGAGAAGCCCGAGGATGGTCGGGCCGATGTCGAGGATCGTCGCCTGCTGCCGGATCACCTGCTGTTCGATGGTGCCTTTCCACCTCATCCCGAGGGGGATCCGGAGCGACGGCTCGTAGAGATAGCGACCGTGGCCCCAATAATCGTGTTCGCCGAGACTCTCACCGTGATCGGCGGCAAAGACCACGATCATTTCGGCGGGCGCGAAGTGTTTTTCGAGGCCGCTGATGAGCCGCCCGATGGCCGCATCGACGGTCGCGATTTCGGTGTCATAGCGATCGCTCCGCTTCGGGTCCTGATCGGTGATTCGGAGTCTGTCGGCGTACTCGGCGTGATATCGGTACGGGGCGTGGGGTTCGACATAATGGAGCCACATCATCACCGGGTCGGACGAGGTCGGGCCGGCGTGACTTGAGAGCCACTCGAGCGCCTCATCGGTGACATCCTCGGCCGTCGCCTCGCTGTTGAGCAGACCGAACCAGCGCCGCCGGGTGAAGACTTCGCTGTAGTCGTCGAAGTGCGCGCCGAGGTGGGTCAGGTTGTCCTTCAAGGTCCAGTTACTGACAAAGGCGGCGGTGTGCCAACCGTGGCCGGAAAGGACCTTCGGCAGGCTCTCGAGGCCGTCCCGGAGGCGCAGGCCGTTGCGGGTGGCGGCGTGGTCCTGGGGCTCGATGCCGGTGATCATGGAACACATGGAGGGCGTCGTCAGGGGTTCGACGGTCCGCGCCGCGTCGAACCGGGCCCCGTCGTCGAGGAGGGCGTCGATGGCGGGCGAGGTCGGACGGGGATAGCCGTAGATCGAGAGACGATCAGCCCGGAGCGCATCGACCGTGATGATGACGACCGCCTTGGGATCTTCGGCTGAAGCTCCACCCACGATTGCCAACGCGAAAACGCTCAGGACCCACGCCCGCCAATGGAGATACCCGGTTCGGACTCCCATTGCCACTGTTTCCATCCTCCTTCTTGGCGGCAGCATTCTACTCGATGTCGGAGAACGGATTCAGGCGGTTCGCTGTTCCGGGAAGGAACACCGGTTTTCGACCTGGGACAAAATGGGACACGGTTCTCAGCGGGTATCCGGTCTCAAAGTTGGCACTGCGCTTGCGTATGGGTGCGATGGAGGCGGAGATGTCGAATTGCTCAGAGGGGTCGAAGCGATCATATCCACGAGTGCTGATGGTTGACGACGACCGCGCGCTCCTCGACGCCATGAGCGATTGGCTGCAGGTTCGGTGCGGGGCCGAGGTCACGACCTTTGCTTCGGCGGAAGAGGCCATGGTGGCGACCCATCCGAACTGTTTTGACGTCTGCGTGCTCGACTATCGACTCACCGGCGCCGATGGTTTGACTCTCGGCGCAATGCTGCGTGAGATCAACCCGGAGGTGAAGTTGATTCTTCTCTCCGGCCAACTCTCCGCCGCTATCGAATCCCTGGCGATCGAGCACGGCTTCGGCCGGGTCTTTGAAAAACCCATCGCTCCCGAGACCTTGATCCAGGCCATCGCCCACTAGTCGGCTCCGTCGATTCACAGCCCCCGGTCATCCCAGTTACACTGGGTGTGAATGAGCACCTTCGACCGCAATTGGCGCGAGCTTCAGCTCGAGACCCTGGTCGATCTCTCGCTCACCATCGGCCGCGTCCGACCCGAAGAGCTCCTCGTCGAGGAACTCCTGCAGCGCGCCGTCGGTAACCTCGACGCGGGATCGGGGCTGGTGGCGACGCTCCACCCCGGGGGCCAGGAAGCAGTCGTTCGTGCCATCGGTCTGCCTCCGAGTTTCGAGGCGGTTCGGGGTCTGTTCCCCGCCGACTTGTTGGAGGAGCTCGCATCCGGCCGCTTTGTTCGAACCCACCGCGACCAGGGGGACCCCGCATTTGAACTCCTTGCAGCTCCCCTCCGGGCGGGCCGGGAATTCCTCGGCGTGGTTGTTCTGGGCGACAAGGAGACCCGGGCGGGACGGGTCCCCTTCACCGACAGTGACGCCCGTTTTCTGCTTTCTCTGTGCAGCATGATCGCAACCGCGGTCGCCACATCACGCAGCGTGGCCGCGATCGAACGTGATCGCCAGAGGCTCGTCGACGAGAATCGCAAGCTCCGAGACGTCGCTCGACGCGAAGGTTTCATCGGCGAGTCGCCGCCGGTCAAAGAGATGCTCGAAACCGTTCGTCGGGTCGCCCCGACCGGTGTCAACGTCATGCTTCGCGGTGAATCCGGGGTCGGAAAAGAACGCGTCGCGCGCCTGCTGCACTCGTTCTCTGAACGGTCCAACGGACCCTTTGTACCCCTCAACTGCGCCGCGTTGCCGGAAAGCCTGCTCGAAGCGGAACTCTTCGGCATCGAGGAGGGCGTTGCCACCGGGGTGCAACGACGACTCGGGAAGATCGAGCTTGCCGACGGGGGGATTCTCTTTCTCGACGAGGTCGGCGACCTGACCCTGTCACTGCAAGCCAAGCTGCTAAGGTTGGTCCAGGAGCGTGAGTTCGAACGGCTCGGCGGTCGCGAGCGGATCCCGGTGGATCTCCACCTCGTCACCGCGACCAATCGCGATCTCGAGGCCATGGTCGGCGACGGCCAGTTTCGCCAGGACCTCTACTACCGGCTCCGGGTGGTCGTGGTCAACATCGCGCCCCTGCGCGATCGCCGGACCGACATTCCTCTGCTGGTGCGGCACTTTCTCGAGTTCTACTGCGAACGTTTCGGGCGGCCGGGTCTCAAACTCTCGAACGATGCGCTTGCGGCACTGATGTCGTTTTCGTTCCCGGGCAACGTCCGCGAGCTCGAAAACGTGATTCAGGCGGCCATCGCCCTGGCTCCGGGCGAGTTCATCACCAAGGACGATCTCCGGCTTCACACCGATGGCGCGGATGCACCCGTCACCGACGTGACCATGACACTGGATGAGCTCGAACAGCTTCATATCGAACGCGTGCTGCAGGCGGTCAGCGGCAATCGCACGGCCGCCGCGCGGGTGCTCGGAATCGATCGATCGACCCTGTATCGCAAGATGCAGCAAAATGCACCGATTGATGCAAAACGCGACTAAGCTGATAAGCGTATTGAAATGAATACTTCGGGCTCCTAATGATTCTCATATCAATCAGGTGGTGCAAAATACATCACAGCCACCGACGCCAAACGTGAGCACAGGCTGGCACGAAACTTGCCATTCCAGGGATCGGAGGTTGCTCGATGAGGTCCCTGGCACTTGTAAAGACTCCTGGTTCAGCCCTGGCCCTGATCACGGCATTCGCTGCCGCGCAGGTCGCGAACCTCAGCTTTGAGCTCCCATTCCATCAGCTCCAACTTGCGTGGACCCTGACCCGCGTTCTGATACAGTTATAGGCTCATCATGGAGGTCGTGCTGCACCTTCCGGTGGTGCCGAACGTCGAGTTGGTCGCTGCAAAAGCCGTGGAAACCGTTGGCGGGGCGCTCGGCATGCACCAATCCGGCATTGAGGCAGCCAGTGTCGCCGTCGTCGAGGCGTGTCTGAACGCCATGGAACACGGCGGCGGTCAAATGGTTGTCCGGATGTCCACCGACGACTCGAGTGGAAGGCCCTGCCTGGTCATCGACGTCGAAGACCAGGGAATGGGGTTCGACCCCAACGAAACACCGCGCAACAGTGCAACCCGCGTCCACGGGTGCACTTCGAAGCGGGGCTGGGGTCTGACGCTCATTCGTGAGCTCATGGACGAGGTGCAGATTCGCTCCAATCCCGGTCAGACTGTGGTTAGAATGCGCAAGTACGTGGAGAATGCACCATGAACGAAGAACAGATGAAACTCTCGAAGGACGTCGTAACCGAGGGTTTTGGACTCATCGCTGCGGCCGGCTACATCAACAACGAGGGCGGCCAGGCCATCGCGGACGCCGCCACCGAACTCATCGCGGGCGGCTGCGGGACCCTCCTCATCGATCTCGAAGGGACCCGGATCATCAACTCCATCGGGGTGTCCATCCTCCTCGAGATCATGGAAAAGCTCCTCGAAGACAAGGGCCGACTGGCGTTCTGCAACCTCACCCCGACCATCTCGAAGACCTTCGAGATCATGGGCCTTGTTCAGTACGCCACGATCTTCCCGGACCGTGAAACGGCCCAGTCCAAGCTCATAGGCAATGCCTCTGTCTGAGCTTCTTCGCCTCGCCGACGCCGCGCTCTGCAGCCACCAAGGCCCCCAATTCGCCGAGGATCTGCTGCGCGCGGTGGTCGAAGAAACCGGTTCGCGCGCCGGCGTGATGCGCCGGGAAGGTGAAGATCTCGCCCGCTGGCCGCGTTCGGTTTCACGCCAGGTCGAGCAGGCCACCGACGGCTGGACCCAGGTCCCCTTCGCCGGCAACATCGCCGGCCTCAGCCTCCACCTCCTCCACCTCGAACGGCTCGACGAGACCGTGCTCGGCGCCGCCCGCATTGCACTGCGCGCCTGGCAGCTCCGCGAGGAGCTCAAGCGGACCCGCTTTGACGAGCGCTTCCATCTCTGGGAGCTCGAGGCGATTCGCTCGATCGCCGGCAGCATCGGCGGCATCCTCGAACCGGAACGGGTCGCGGAAGAGCTCATCAGCCATCTCGTCGCCCTGCTCGGGGTCCGCAGCGCGCACATCTATCTCGGTGACGACCCGGCCACGGCCACCAGCGTCGGTGCGTTCGGCAGCCCGGTCATCGACGACGAAGGGCTCGCCGAAGCCTGGAACCACGGGGTCTACTCCGACGAGATCGCGGCCATCCCGCTGGTGGCCGAGAACGGAACCCTGGGCGTGCTCGTCGCGGCGCACAAGGAGGCCCGTGCCGGTACCGAACCGTTCGCGGCCAACGACATTCGTCTCCTCGAGCTCTTCGCGGTTCAGGTCACTGTGGCGATGGAGTCGGTTCGGCTGACGCTCGAGTCTCTCGAACGGGAGCGGCTTCGCAACGAGCTCGAGATGGCGGCCGTGATCCAGAGTCACCTCTACCCGCAGGTCTTCCCCGAGGTCGAGGGATACCGTCTCGTGGCCAAGGCCACTCCGAGCCGTCATGTCGCGGGGGACACCTACGACGCGTTCACCGATGGTGACTCGTTGATCGCGACCATCACCGATGTCTCCGGCAAGGGCGTCGGCGCCGGGATGATCGCTTCGGGGGTGCACGCTGCGATCCGGCTGATGGCGGTCAACGGGGCCGGAATTGCGAGCCTGGCCGAGCAGATCAACCACTATCTGTCCGGCGCCACCGAGGACAACCGTTTCGCAACCTTCGCCATGGTCCGGCTGGAACCCGACGGCGGGCTGATCGCGGTCAACGCCGGCCACTGTCCGATCCTGATCCGGCGGACCGACGGGACCATCGACGAGATCTCCTCCAGCGGTTTTCCCCTCGGGATGATGCCCGTCTCCAGCTACACCGAGCACGAGGATCGGCTCGAACCCGGCGATCTGCTGCTGCTCTACACCGACGGGCTGACCGAGGCCGAAGACCCCGATGAGGTTGAGTTCGGTGTCGAACGGGTGTCGGAGGTCGTATCGAAGCTCGCGTTCCCGTCAGCCGCCGCCGCGTGCAAAGAACTCCTGGAGGCGGTCGAGTCGTTCACCTGCGGCAAGCCGTTGCACGATGACGCGACGCTGATGGTGGTCGAGCGGCTCGCCGGGTAGCTCGCTACTCGGCGTAGAGGCTCTCGACGAGCTCGGTGTAGTCCTTTTCGACGACGCGCCGCTTGACCTTGAGGGTCGGAGTCAAATGTCCGCCCTCGATGGAGAGCATCAACGGCAGGACGACGTACTTCTTGATCTGCTCGTAACGCGCGAGCTTGGCGTTGGTTCCCTCGATCATCTCGGCGTACGCCGCGACGATGTCGGGTTGCCGGGTGAGTTCCTCGACCGTTGTGTACTCGACCCCCTTGGCGGCGGCCCAGCTCTCGAGGGCCTCCTGGTTGGGCGAGATCAGCGCGATGATGTAGGGCCGACGGTCGCCGATGAGCACCACGTTGTCGATGAGCGGCGAGCGTTTGAGCTCGTTCTCGATGGGCTGCGGCGCGACGTTCTTGCCGCCGGCGGTGACGATGAGGTCCTTCTTGCGATCGGTGATCTTGATAAAGCCGTCGGCGTCGATCTCGGCGATGTCGCCGGTGAGAAAAAACCCGTCCCCGTCAAATACCTCGGCGGTCTTCTCGGGCTGGTTCCAGTAACCGGTCATGACGTTCGGACCCTTGACGCAGAGCTCGCCGTCGGCGGCGATCTTGACCTCGACGTCGCGAATTGCCTTGCCCACGGTGCCGATCCGGGTCATCTTGGGGCTGATGCCGTTGACCGCGATCACCGGCGAGGTCTCCGAGAGGCCGTAGCCTTCGAGAATCCTCACCCCGATGGAATGAAAGAACTCATTGACGAAGGAGGGCAACGGCGCGCCGCCCGAGATGCAGTACCGCACCCGACCGCCGAGACCTTCGCGGACCTTGGAGAGCACCAACTTGTCGGCGATGCCGTAGCCGAGACCGCCGGGAGCGCCACCGTCGAGGACCTCGGGATAGGCGCTGCGCCCCTTGCCGAGCGCCCAGTTGAAGAGCGCCCGACGCACCGGTGGGGCATGGCTCACCTTGTCCATGATCTTGTCGTAGACCTTTTCGTAGAACCGCGGCACCCCGGCAAAGACCGTCGGTTTGATCTCCGAAACCAGGTCGCCGATGTGGTAGACCGAGCAGTAGGCCTTGTTGACCGCGCCGTTCATGTAGAGATAGCCCAACATGCGCTCGAAGACGTGGCACAGGGGCAGGAACTCGAGGCAGAGATCGGAGCGGTCGATGGTCGCACGGTGGGTCGACGCGAGCACGTTCGAGACCAGGTTGTCGTGGGTCAGGGTGACGCCCTTGGGGTTGCCGGTGGTCCCCGAGGTATAGATCAGCGTGAGGACGTCGTCGGCCTTGACATGCTCGGCGCGCTGCCAGAACAGGTCGCCGGCGTCGCCGGTCGCCCCGGAGTCCACCACTTCATCCATGCTGAGAACCCCCGCGGCGGTGGAACCCTCGATCTGGATCAGATGTTCGAGGTCGGGGCATTGGTCCTTGATCTCGAGGAACTTCGCCATCTGATCGGCGTTCTCGACGATCGCCGCCTTGGCTCCGGAGTCCTTGGCCTGGTAGGCGACCTGGGCGGAATTGAGGGTGCCGTAGACCGGCGTGTCAACCGCACCGAGGTCGACGACCGCGAGATCAGCCATGTGCCATTCGGGCCGGTTGTCCGAAAGCAGCATCACCCGATCGCCGCGCCCGATGCCGAGCTTCTCCAGACCCCCGGCGAGACCTGAGGTTCGCGCGAAGAAGGCGCCCGTGCTCAGGACGCGCTGCCCTCCTGGCGAGAAATGAAAATAGTGCTCGTCTCGGGGTGCGTCGAACTCGTTACGGTACAGGTGGAGAATATTGCTTTCGGTCACGGTGGGACCCCCCTCTCGGTCGGCTACGCCAGCATGCCCCGGGTGAGGATGCCGAGAATCGGCTCGACGTGACGGGTCAGGTCTCCGGCCTGGTCGGTGAGGACCCAACTCATGACGAGCTCGTCCACCGCACCGAAGACGACGTTGGTTGCCAGACCGGAATTGATGTCACGGCGGAACGCCCCCGACTCCTGCCCCTCTTCGATGATTCCTCGCAGCAGATTCAAATACTCGCCGAGCTTACCACGCGTGAAGACGCTCATGAAACGGCGGGAATGGCGGGTTTCGATCTGCAGTACCTGGGCGAGGGCCGGGTCGCGACCGAGCGTCTCGAGATGGAGGCGGACCATGACCTTCAGCTTGGCGACCGGATCTTCGAGCTGGGCCATCTCTTCCCGGAGCCGACCGATGAACCGGTCGAGGACATCGTCGAAGATGCTCAGGAGCAGGTGCTCTTTGCCCTCGAAATAGAGATACAGGGTGCCGTCGGCGACCTCGGCCCGCTTGGCGACATCGGTCATCCGCGCCGCGAAGTAGCCCTTGTTGGCAAAGACCTCGGTGGCTGCGCGGAGAATCCTCTCGTGTTTGATCTCGCGTGAAGTGAGACGGCGCGACGACCGACTGTCCGGCATGAAGCCTCCTACGCCCGAGATCGCCCCGGGCATGCTGAATGAGCCTTCATTCATAGTTCCACCGAGGCCGCCGACCTGTCAAGGGTTGACGATCCGTGGCGCCGAGTTGTACTACCATGCTGAATCCAAGGAGGCCGATCATGAAGGACTACGGAGACGGCAACGAGCAGGATATCCGCATCAAGGTCTTCGAGTCGTTCAAGGAGGTATTTTCG
>JAHECW010000166.1 GCA_024641545.1 Acidobacteriota bacterium | reverse complement strand
ATGCTGGCGGCGACCTGCGCCGGCGCCGACGGTCTCGGAGATCGCATCGTTGCTTCGCAGCTGACCCTACCGCAGAACCTCGAGGGAAACATCTCGAGCTGGCTGACATGGGGAAGCGGTCCCATCGGCCCTCGGCTCTACCTCGTCCCCAAGAACGACGGGACCCTGTTCCTCGGATGGACCGATTCGGCAGGCACGGGCAGAATCAGCCTCGTGGCAGGCTCTTCCGCCACCACCATCGACAGTTTCCCGGGTGACAGGCTCAAGGGTCTGGTGGCCCACGATGACGGCAGCTACGCGGTCCTGCGCTGGACCTCCCCCACCGAAACCATGCGGCTCGCGGAATACGATCCTGCCGGGAACCAGCAATGGGCAACCATCGTCGATACGCCCAACACCGAGTTCGACGACTGGCTGGGGGACTCCCGGCTGACCTACGGCAATGGAACCTACGCCGCCTACTACACGGTGTACGGGACGGGATCCTGGATGGCAGGCCACCACGGTGATCAGTTGCGCTACGTCAACGGATCCGGCTCCATCGTCGGCGGCTGGGAGTGGGGCTGCTCCCATTCCATGGCCGAACTCATCTCCTGGGATGACGATCTCGGATTCGTCGCGCTCTGTTCCTCGGACTGTTACCCGTCCAAGGGCCTGGTGAAGAACAACTCGCAGAACCTGGTGCCATCCGACGGCAACTGCGGCGGGTTGGTGTCGCTCCAGCTCGGCCAGATGGCGGCCGGCGAAGGCGAGTGGAAGGCTGTCTTCAACGCCATGGACATGACCTGCTGCGACGGTTTCGGGATCGGGTTCGTCCGCTTCGGAGGCGCGGCCGGGACCGACCTGACCTGGCTGACCAACAGCAACGGAACCTATGAACGCGACCCGGTCATGGCGCGGCTTCCCGACGCACCGGCGGGCGCCGACCGCTACCTCGTGGGCTGGCGGCTGTCCAACACCGGAGAGTTCTTCCTGGCGGTGGTCTCGGGCGACGGATCGTTCATCGAAGGTCCCGACGCCGTCGGCGGTCAGGGCATCGCCTGGGGCAACCGCGACGATTCCTTTCAGAGCCGTCCCGATGGTTCGGTGAGCTGGGTCCACGGGAACGCGAGTTCATCGACGATCACCCTCTTCACCTATCGGGAAGACGCGATCTTCGCCGACGGCTTCGAATCGGGCGGATACTCGAACTGGTCGGGCTCATCGCCCTGAGCACGGCTACAATCGACAGATGATCCCAGCAGACCCCGTGGCCGGATCATCACCGGTCATCGTGTACCACGGCGATGAGCTGGCTCTCTACGGCTTCGGCCGCGGCCACCCGTTCGGGCTCGACCGTCTGGGGAGCTTCTGGTCCGGGATGGTCAGTCTCGAGCTCGTCGAGCGAATCGAGGTGGCGGCCCCGGTGGCCGCGACCCGCGAGGAGATCGAGGCATTTCACTCGACGGCGTACGTCGACCAGGTCGTCAGACAATCCGCCGAAGGCGTGGGGTTCCTCGACTACGGCGACACCCCCGCGTTTCCAGGTGTTTACGAAGCCGCCGCATGGGTCGTCGGAAGCACGTTGGACGCGGCCCACCGGCTGATGGACGGCCGAGGCCGCCGGGCATTCGTCCCTATCGCCGGGCTTCACCACGCCCGCCGCAACGCCGCCGGCGGATTCTGCGTCTTCAATGACTGCGGGGTCGTCATCGAGATGCTGATCTCCAGGTTCGGCGTCAAACGGATCGCCTACGTCGACATCGACGCCCATCACGGCGACGGCGTCTACTTCGCATTCGAGGAAAATCCCGGCGTCATCATCGGCGACATCCACGAGGACGGCCGCTTCCTCTACCCGGGCACCGGCGCGGCGCACGAGACCGGCACCCGCGCGGCCCAGGGAACCAAGCTCAATGTCCCGCTCCTCCCGGACGCCGGCGACGAGGCTTTCTTCGAAGCGTGGCAACGGATCGAGACCCACATCGACAAAGCCGAACCCGAGTTCGTGATCCTCCAGTGCGGCGCCGACGGCCTCGCCTGCGATCCCCTCACCCACCTCGGTTACACCTCGGCAGCCCACCGGCGCGCGACCTCACGACTCTGCCGCCTCGCCGACCGCCACTGCGACGGCAGAATCCTGGCCCTCGGCGGCGGCGGCTACTGCCCGCAGGGCATCGCTGAGGCCTGGTGTGCGGTGGTCGAGGCGATGCTCGAAACCTGAGACCCGATCCCGGATGGACGCAGAGAGCAGCACACCATCACAGGGCTGCACCGCAAAGAACGCCGGGGCGGTCATCGCCAGCAAAACCGCCGGCCCGAGGGCCGGCGGCGGTATGGCAAATGAAAATGCGAACTAGAACCGGTACCGCAACGTCGCGCGGACGTTCCGACCGGGCTCCGGCCGGTTGTTGAACGGCTCGTTGTAGAGCTCGTCGAAGATGTTCTCGACCGAGACGAGGACGCCGAGACCGAAGCGGAAGTCGTATCCGCCGCGCAGGTTGAAGACGTTGAACGGCTCGGTGCCGGTCTCGTAGCGCGGGTCGTCGGTGGGCAGCCGGTCCTGCTTGCCGAGATAGCGGAGGTCGGCTTCGGCCCACCAACTCGAGCGCTGGTAGCGGATCCCGGCGGTGGCCTTCCAGGGGGCGATCGACGATAGCGGCTCGCCCGTGGTCTTGTTGTCGCCCTCGAGATAGGCGAATGAGCCGTAGGCCGACCACCAGCGGGCGAAGATCCACTCCAGGTCGAGTTCGACACCCCAGATATTGGCTCGTTCGGTGTTGCGGAACTCGGAGCACTCGAGCCCGGGCGGACAGACCGTGGGGTCGGTGAGCCGGGGATCGTCGGGATCGAGGAACACGAAACCGATGAAGTCGGTCAGATCGTTGTAGAAGAAGTTGAGCCCGCCCGAGGCGCGGTCGTAGCGGACCTTGAAGCCGGCCTCGTAGTTCCACGACGTCTCCGGGCTGAGGTCCGGGTTCTGGAGGATCCAGGTGTCACCGGTGCTGGCGAGGCCGGTGAAGGACCGCTCCTGAACGTTCGGCGACCGGAAGCCGCGGGCGATCAGACCGGTGAGGTTGACGTGATCGGTGAGGCCGTAAACCACCCCGATGTTGCCCGAGAGCGCAGAGTCGGTGCTGTCGAGGGGTACTCCGCTGTATCGGGTGTCGCTCTCGTCGCTGTTGAACTTGAAGGTGTCGCCGCGGAGGCCGATGTTGACGGTCAGCCTGGATGTGAGGTCGAGCCGATCGGCGATGTAGAGACCGAGGCCGCGTTGGGTGCTGTCGGGTACCGATACGGCATCGCTCGGCGGCGAGAACGTCCCTTCGGACAGCGCGGTGTCATGCAGGTCGTCCTGATAGAGGTCGAGTCCGTAGGTCAGGTTGTTGTCGCCGATGATCGAGATGCCCTGGGCGTTGAAGCCGAGGCTGTCGATCTGCGACCGGGTGTAGGAGTTCGAAACGAAGAACCCGAAATCGAAATTGCGGATGCTCTCCTTGTCGACGCCCTGGTACCACGCGCTCAAGGTCAGGTCATCGAAGAACGCCATCGGGCCGGACTCCCACGCCACCGCGAGCTTGTCGCGGTCGAATTTGGGAAACGAGATGTCGATGCCGGATGTCGCCGGGTCGAAACCGGGGAAGCCGACGTCCTCGGTGCGCACCACCTCGGTGTTGACCTTGAGCACTCCGCGGTCGCCGGTGACGACGCTGAAGCTGCCGTCGAAGGCCTTCTGCTTCATCCCGCTGTTGGGAACGGTGTCGTCGGAAAGGGTGTAGCCGGCGTACCGGTCGTCCTCGTGCGCTCCGCTCGCAGCGGTGTAGTTGCCCACGTCCTGGATCGAGGCGCCGATCTGGAAACCCACCCCCCTGCCGGCGCCGTTGACGCGGACCTCGCCGTTCTGGGAGTCCGACGCGGTGCCGTACTCGTACGCCACGTTGCCGTGGACCTTGAACTCGTGCTCGGCGAGGTTCGGCCTGCGGGTGATGATGTTGACCACGCCGCCGATGGCGTCGGAGCCGTACTGAACCGAGGCGGGGCCGCGCAGCACCTCGATCCGCTCGACCTCGCCGAGGTTGACCAGCGCCGGCTGGATGCCGGCGAAGGTGGTCGACTCGCGAGCGTTGTTGAGCCGCTGGCCGTCAACCAGGATGAGCACCCGGTTCGAGGTCATGCCACGGATGACGGGAATGCCGCGGAACGGCCCCTCGCCCTGGACCTCGACGCCCGGGATCATCTTGAAGAGATCGGCCATCTTCTCGGGCTGGAGCATTTCGATGTCTTCGCTGGTGATCACCGTGACCGGCGCCGGGACGTCACCCGAGGCCAACTCCTGGCGACCGGCGGTGACCACGATCTGGTCGGTGAAGACCCGACCGTCCTTCTCTGAAACCGTCGTCTCTTCTACTCCTGCGGCGGGGTCGGCTTCCTGAGCGCCCGCCGAAACCACATTCAAAAAAACCAAGCCGAAGATCAACACCAGGTAAAGTGCCCGATTCACGGTTCAATCCTCCTCAAAAAAATGCTGCGATTGAATCGCAGCTTTCCTCAAGTCGGTATCCTACATCCGACAAATTCATTTTTCGTGGAGTTTTACGCTGCCATGACAATTTTCCCCGATTCCATCGGGAAAGCACCCGGAAGACCCGCCGCCGAGCACCACCCGGTGTCGGGTCGTCGGGTGCTACTCTCGAGAGACCGACCTCGAAGGCGGGCGGGTTTTTCACTCTTTTTTCGCGGACTGCGGATCCGGATGCCGTGCAGTGAGACCGGATCAGGGACGATCGATCCCAGGGAGAAACTGATGCCGAAGGTGATGCCATGGTTGTTGATGCTCGCGATCTTCACCGCAGCTCCAGGTTCGGGTGCCGGGTTGTCTGCCGAGCAGGAGGCGGTCGACCTGGTCCTTTCCTCCTTCCACGCCGCCGCGGCCGTTGCCGACGGCGGGCTCTACTTCAGCCTCCTCGCCGGCGACGCCATCTACATCGGCACCGACGCATCGGAACGCTGGACGGCAGACGAGTTCAAGGCCTTTGCCGAGCCGTACTTCTCCGACGGCCGCGGGTGGACCTACACCGCGACCGAACGCCACATCGCCGTCGCCCCCGACGGATCGGTGGCGTGGTTTGACGAGATGCTGATCAACGACACCTACGGCGTCTGCCGCGGCACCGGCGTGCTGGTCGTCGAGGACGGCGTCTGGCGGATCGCCCAGTACCACTTGACGTTTCCGATTCCCAACGACCTCGCCCTGGAGTTGACGGCTCGCATCAAGGAGCAGGGCGGACAGAAGAAGTCGTCCAACTGATACCATCTGAGGGTGATCTTGTCCGACGACGCCGTCGAGCGAATCGCCACCCAGAGCGAGGGCAGCCTCGAAGAGGTGCCGTTTGCCGTCCTGCTCTACGCGTTGGCCCGGGCCGAACGCAGCGTCACCCTGGCGATCTCCCGCCCACCCCTGGTCAAGGAGATCGTCATCGAAAGCGGGGTGCCCGTTCAGTGCAGATCGAACCTCGCCCACGAAACCCTCAGCCGTTTCATGCAGAGCGGCGGGCTTCTCGACGAAACGACGGCGAACGAGTGCTTTGCCGAATCCTGCTCGCGTGGAGTGCTCTTCGGGGACGTCCTCATCGAGAAGGGTCTCATCACCGCCGAAGAGCTGCGCAAGGTGCTGCAGAAAAACCTCGCCAAAAAGCTCCTCGACGGATTCTCGTGGCTCCAGGGCACGTACCGCTTGTCCGACCCGCCGGCCCGGGTCGATTCCACGCTCAGGGTCAACGTCCCGCAGCTCATCATTTTCGGGGTCACCCGATTCGCCACCCAGGAGCAGGTGGATTCGTCCATCGGAGACCTGATCGGGAAACCCCTTGCACTCCACCCTAAGCCGTTCTTCGCCCTCGATGCGATCAGGATGAACCAGTGGCAACAATCGGTTTCAGAAATCCTCGGCGACCACCCCGCCCGGATCGACGAACTCGCCACGAAGACGGGTGCCCCCTACGAAGAACTCGCGAGGATCCTCTATGCCTTCAGCCTGATCGGAGCGGTTGCGGCCGCCGACCGGCTCCCGTCGAAGCAACCGCGCGTCCGCACGACACCGCCGGCCCGACCCGCCACCATTCCGGCGCGGGAATTTTCGCTGCCCACCGCACCACCCGCTTCGTCCTCGCCGAGGCCCGCCGCCCGACCGCCCGACGAGCGCCGGGATGCACTCATGGAGATGGTGCTCAACTACCGTCGCAAGGACCCCTTCGACCTGTTGGGGATCGACCCCGACGGTTTCGGCCGCGAGGCCCACCAGCGTTTTCTCGACTTCGCGGAGAGGTTCGCGCCCTGGACCTATCCCGACGACCTCGCCGAGGACGCCCGCCGGGTCTTTCTCGCCGGCGCCCGCGCCTACGGCGACCTCATCAACCCCGACCGGCGGCAGGCCCTGGTCGAGAAGCGGCACCGCCCCGACCAGAAACGCCCCGGGGCCTCGGCCGACACCTTCCGCATCGAAACCGATCTTCTCGACCCCGAGGTCCAGTTCCGTAAGGGGCGGGCCCTGATCGCCGAGGGCAACTTCCGCGAGGCACTCGAACAACTCGCCTATGCATCGGATCTCGACCCGCAGAACGGAAACTACCGCGCCGAGCTTGCCCACTGCCGCTTTCTCTTCAATCCCCAGGCGGCCGGTCCCATCGCCATGTCCGAGCTCGCAAGAGCGCTGAGGATCGACCCGGGTAGCGGGCTCGCCCACTTCTACCAGGGCGAGATCCTGCGCACGATGGGACTCATCGACGAGGCCAAAGACGCCTATCGCCGAGCCATCAAACCCATGGCGCCCGACCGGCGCCCGATCGATGCGCTGCGCAGCCTGCCTCGCTGAGAGCGGGAGACCGACCGGGGAATTGACCGCCGCCGGTCTTGTCCGCCACGATGATTGAGGATAAGGTGACGCCCTGAAGGAGATTCGGCGAGCCTCCCGGGTCGGGGCCGCGCGCGAAACCCGAAGAAATCGACTCATGACGCAGAGGTGCCCGCTGAGATTCACGATCGAGTGCGATCCGGCCGCCGGAAAGGAACCCGTCGAACCTTGAGAAAGTCGCTCTTCCCATCGTTCCACAAGCTCTCGGTGCGCGAGCGGGTGCGCAGCGTCCGCGACCAGGGTCTGCTCTCGTCGCAGGACTACAAGGCCCTGCTCAACGGCGATACGGTGCTCGACGTCAACGACGCCGACACCATGATCGAGAACGTCATTGGGGTCATGGGTCTGCCGGTCGGTCTCGGCGTCAACTTTCTCATCAACAACAAGGACTATGTGGTGCCGCTGGCCGTCGAAGAACCTTCCATCGTCGCCGCCCTCAGTTTTGCGGCGAAGACGGCCCGGGCCGCCGGAGGCTTTTCAACCTCGAGCGACAGCCCCATCCTCATCGGCCAGATCCAGCTCGTCGACGTGCCGAACACCAGCAAGGCAAGGCAGGTCCTCGAGCGACGCAAGGAAGATGTTCTCAACCTCGCCAACAGCCTGCATCCACGGATGGTGGCGCGGGGCGGCGGCGCCGTCGATCTCGAGGTCATTCTTCACCCGGCGACCAGCGACACCGTGGAGATGCTCATCGTTCATCTCCTGGTCGACACCCGCGACGCCATGGGCGCCAACCTGGTCAACACCATGTGCGAAGGAGTCGCGTCCTTCCTCGAGAGTCTCACCGGGGGCAGGGTCTTTCTCCGGATTCTGTCGAACCTCGCCGACCGGTCGCTGGTCCGGGCAACCGTCGAAATCCCGGTCGAGGACCTCGCCGGCAACGGCTTCGACGGCGAGCAGGTCCGCGACGGGATCATCATCGCGAGCCAGTTCGCCGCCGTCGACGCCTACCGCGCCGCCACCCACAACAAGGGCATCATGAACGGCATCGATGCGGTGGCGCTGGCCACCGGCAACGACTGGCGGGCCGTCGAGGCCGGCGCCCACGCCTTCGCCGCGCGGGGCACCCACTACACCTCGCTCTCGCGCTGGACCAAGACCGACACGGGCGCCCTGGCCGGCGAGATCGAGCTGCCGCTGAGAGTCGGCATCGTCGGCGGACCGCTCCAGTCGAACCCGTCGGTGGCCATGAACCTGCGCCTCGCGCAGGTCGGATCCTCCCGGGAACTCGCCGAAGTCATGGCGGCGGTCGGCCTCGCTCAGAACCTCTCCGCCCTGCGCGCCCTCGTCACCGAGGGCATCCAACGGGGACACATGACGCTCCACGCGCGCAGTGTGGCGACCGCGGCCGGAGCCTCGCCCGAGATCTTCGACGCGGTGGTCGAGCGCCTGGTCGAATCGGGTGAGATCAAGATCTGGAAGGCCGAGGAGATCATCAACCAGGTCAGGCTCACCACCGGCGAGACCCTGAACCATGACGAGCGCGAGCAGCTCTCCGCCGGCCACGGCAAGATCATCCTCTTCGGCGAACATGCCGTCGTCTACGGCAGCCGCGCCATCGCCGCGCCGGTTCCGTTGGCGGTACGGGCACGGGTGGTGGACGAGGACGAAGGGGTCTGGCTCGTGGTCCCGCGGTGGGGCGTCGAACAGCGGCTGCGGATGGATCCGGCCAAACAGCGGTCCTTCGAAGTCCCGGCGGCGTTGGTGCTGCGCGAGCTCGGCCTGACCGACCGCTCCATGCGGATCGAGGTATTCTCCGAGATGCCCCGCGCCATGGGCCTCGGCGGATCGGCTGCAGTGGCGGTTGCCATCATCCGCGCCATCGACCGGCACTTCGAGTTGGGGCTCTCCGACGACGAGATCAACAAGCTCGCCTACCAGTGCGAGTGCGTGGCGCACGGAACGCCTTCGGGCATCGACAACACCGTGGCCACGTTCGGCCAACCCCTGGTCTACCGAAAGGGCGATCCGCCGGAGATCCACTCGCTTCGATTTCCGCAGCCCCTCACCTTCGTCATCGGTCTGACCGGTGTCGAGAGCTTGACCGCCAAGATGGTGGCGCGGGTCCGCGACGGCCGGCGGCGCAACCGCGATGTCTACGACACCATGTTCAAGGGCATCGACGCCGTCACCGGCCAGGCGCTCGAGGCGATCAAGCGTTTCGATCTCGAGCGCCTCGGTGAACTCATGAACGTCTGCCAGGGTCTCCTCAACGGCCTCCAGGTTTCGAGCTGGGAGCTCGAGGAACTGATCCAGATCGCCCGCGAGAACGGCGCCCTGGGGGCCAAGCTCACCGGCGGCGGCGGCGGCGGTTCGATGATCGCGCTGTGCCCGGACAGAGCCGGCGATGTCATGGACGCCATGCAGAATGCGGGCTACCAGTCAATCGAGGTCCTGGTCGGCTGATCCTTTTCACGACAGGCCCCGGTCGCAATCGACCGGGGGTTTTCGCGGCGCCGATTCCATGCGACCGATCGAACGGCTCACGCGGTGTATCCTGGACCGATGACAGAGCGTTTCAACGACCCATCACGGCCGCTCGAACGGGCCACCGCCCTCTCGGTCGCGCCATACACCGATCCCTCCTCTCTCGAGATGGAGGCGCGATCGGTCTTTGCGCGCAGCTGGCAGCTCGTCACCCGCACCGGCGACCTGGCCTCGCCCGGTGATCACGTCGTCGGCGAAATCGCGGGCGTGCCCCTCATCATCGTCAGAGACGAGGACAACGACCTTCGAGCATTCCACAACGTCTGCCGCCACCGGGCCGGGCCGCTGGCGACCTGCGACGGCCGCGGAGCGAAAAACCTGCGCTGCAGGTACCACGGCTGGACCTACACGCTCCGCGGGAGTCTGCGCGCCGCACCTGAAATGGCGGAAGCCGACCACTTCGACCCGACGGAAATCAACCTCAAGCAGGTTCGAGTCCACGAGTGGCAGGGCCTCGTCTTCGTCTCCCTGTCCGACCGCACCCCGGATTTCGACGCGGTCTACGGCGGCATCGCCGAGAGGGTCCGCCCCGTCGAGCTCGGGTCGATGAACTTCCACGACCGCATCTCCTACGAGGTCGCGTGCAACTGGAAGATCTATGTCGACAACTTCCTCGAGGGTTACCACCTGCCCCACGTCCACCCCGGCCTTTCCAGGATTCTCGACTACCGCATCTACTCCACCGAGCTCTTCGACTGGTACTCGCTCCAGCACTCGCCGCTGCGCGATGCCGGAGATGTCTACGGTGACGGTGATGCGTGGTACTTCTTCGTCTACCCGAACACCATGCTCAACATCATGCCCGGGCGGATGCAGACCAACCGGATCATTCCCCTCGGCATCGATCGGTGCAGGGTCGATTTCGACTACTACTACGGCGCCGACGGCGCGGCGCGCAGCGAGCGTGACCTCGAGTTCAGCGACGAGATCCAACAGGAGGACATCGCCATCTGCGAGGCGGTCCAGAAGGGTCTCGCATCGGGCGCCTACTCGCCCGGCCGGCTGTCACCGAAACGAGAGTCCGGGGTCTGGCATTTTCAGAACCTGTTGCGAGCGGCATACCAACAGAGCTGACGTCAACTCTTGAGCGCGATGCACGTATCTTGAAGGCATGATGATTCGACCTTCGAGATCACGTGTTGTCATTCTCCTTGTCGGAGTCGTCCTGGTCGGCACGGTGTTCGCAGATCCCGGCGAAATGAACCAAAACTGCTCGAGAGTGGTGGTTCGCGCATCATATACCGACCCGGCCATGGTCTCGGATCTCATGCGGTGGGCCGATCCCTGGGAGGTCAACCGGACCGAGGGCTATCTCGTGGTTGATGTCGACGAAGAGGAACTCGCGCGCCTCGAGTCCGCCGGATTCGGTGTGGTGGTCGACCACGAGCTCACCGAGACCATGTGCGCACCGCGCCGCCCGCTTCTCGGTCAGAAGGCGGGCATCGTCGGCCTGCCGTGCTACCGAACCGTCGATGAGACCTTCGCCGATGTCGAGAGCCTTGTTTCGCAATATCCGGATCTCGCCGAATGGATCGATATCGGCGACTCCTGGGAGATGCACTCGGGCTGGGAACCCGCCTTCGGCGGCGACGATCTCATGGTCCTCAAGCTCGGCAACCGGCAGACGCCTGGCGTCGGCACACCGGCCGATCCCGACACCAAGCCGATCCTCTTTGTTCAGGGGAGCATCCACGCCCGGGAATGCCCCGGGCCGGAACTCCTCACACGATTCGCCGAAGAACTCCTCGCCGGCTATGACACCGACGCCGATGCGACCTGGCTTCTCGATGAACACGAGATCCACCTGCTGCTCTTTCTCAACCCCGACGGACGCCGTCGCGCCGAGCTCGGCGCATACTGGCGCAAGAACGCCAACAACAACCACTGCACCGGAACCGACGACCGCGGCGTCGATCTCAACCGCAACTTCGAGTTCCAGTGGAACTGCTGCGGCCAGTCGAGCAACCAGGACTGCGATCAAACCTACCACGGGACCGGTGGCGCATCGGAGCCCGAGACCCGGGCGGTCCAGAACTACCTGAGATCGATCTTTCCGGACCAATGGACACCCGAACCCCGACCCGACAGCACCGGCGTCTACATTGACATCCACAGCTACGGGCGGGAGATCTACTGGCCGTGGTTGCACACCATTGCGGCACCTCCAAACCGATCGGCGCTGGTGACCCTCGGAAGAAAACTCGCCTTCTTCAACAGCTATTTACCCGTTTCGGCGGTCGCCTCGGTCGATGGCGGCGCCATCGATTTCGCCTATGGCGACCTCGGCGTCGCGAGCTACCTCTTCGAGCTCGGCACGGCCTTCTTTCAGGACTGCAATCAGTTCGAAACCCGAATCCTGCCCGATAATCTCAAGGCTTTACGTTACGCGGCCAAAGTCGCTCGCACCCCATACGTGACCCCATCGGGCC
>JAHECW010000165.1 GCA_024641545.1 Acidobacteriota bacterium | reverse complement strand
ATCTGGACGAGGGTGTGGAGATGGTGATTCCGGGCGACAACACGAATATCGAGGTGGAGCTTCTGACGCCCATCGCGATGGAGCGCGGGCTGCGGTTCGCGATTCGTGAAGGCGGCCGGACTGTGGGCGCTGGGTCCATCACCGAAATTTTGGAATAGCACGAGAGTGTCTCGTGTTGGGGTTCGCCTCCTCAACCCGGCGCCGACGAATACGGTCACTCCGTTGAATCGGTTCCACGTTCGGGAGGGGTTCCCTTCGGATATTCGTGTAGGCCAGTAGCTCAATTGGTAGAGTCCCGGTCTCCAAAACCGGTGGTTGGGGGTTCGAGTCCCTCCTGGCCTGCCATCTTCGCTGGACTGGAGTCGGCGGTATGCAATGGTGGAAGCGCCTGAAAACATTTCTGTCCGAGGTTGTTGCGGAGACCAAGAAGGTCACGTGGCCCTCGAAGCAGGAAGTCATCAACACCACGACGGTCGTGGTGGCTGCGTCGTTCATCTTTGGAATCTATCTGTACTTCTGTGATCTCGTGTTTCTCTTCCTGACACAGAAGTTGTTCGACGTTTTTGGTGTGTTCTCCTGACCGAGAGGAACGACATGGTCAAACAGTGGTACATCATCCACACCTACTCGGGGTTTGAGGATCGGGTCCAGAAGACCCTGCAGCAGCGCGTCGAAGCGCTCGGCATGCAGGAGTTCTTTGGTGAAGTCCAGGTCCCGACCGAGACCGTGGTTGAGGTGAAGAACGGCAAGAAGCGCGAGGTGCGCCGAAAGTTCTTCCCCGGCTACGTGTTGGTGGAGATGGAAATGACCGACGACGCCTGGCACCTGGTGCGCAACACGCCCAAGGTGACCGGTTTCGTCGGCGCGGGCAAGAAACCGACGCCGCTCACCGAGGAGGAGGTCAACCAGATCCTCCACCAGTCGGTGGCGACGCAGGAGAAGCCGCGCCCGACCGAGGTCTTTGAGAAGGGCGAGCGGATTCGGATAGCCGATGGTCCGTTCGCCTCCTTCAACGGGGTCGTCGAGGAGGTCAACTTCGACCGGTCCACTGTCAAGGTCATGGTCACCATTTTCGGGCGCGAGACTCCCGTCGAGATAGAGTTCCGCCAGGTCCAGAAGCTCTCGTGAGAGGAATTCGATGGCCAAGAAAGAAATAGGCTCAATCAAGCTCCAGCTGCCAGGCGGCCAGGCCACACCGGCGCCCCCGGTGGGACCGGCCCTCGGTCAGCATGGACTCAATATCATGGACTTCTGCAAGGCCTTCAACGCCAGAACGCAGAAACAGGCGGGAATCATCATTCCCACCGTCATCACGGTCTACGCGGACCGAACCTATTCGTTTATCACGAAGACGCCGCCCGCATCGTTCCTGCTCAAGCAGGCGGCCGGCGTGCAAAAGGGTTCGAGCGTGCCGAATCGGGACAAGATCGGCAAGGTTTCCATGGTTCAAGTGGAAGAAATCGCGAAGACCAAACTCGAAGACCTCAATGCGGCTTCCCTCGAAGGAGCGGTGCAGATCATTCTCGGCACCGCGCGTTCGATGGGAATTGAAGTCGCGGACTGAAGGGGGGTGGCCGATGGCTCGCAGAGGCAAGAAGTATCGCGACGCGGCTGCCAAGGTGGAGCGCCGTCCGTACGCACTCGAGGAGGCGCTCGGCCTGGTAAAGGGCGGGGCCTTCGCCAAGTTCGACGAAACCGTCGAGGTGTCGATGCGGTTGGGGGTCAATCCCCGCCACGCCGACCAGATGGTGCGCGGGACGGTGGTGCTTCCTCATGGCACGGGCAAGAGCGTCAAAGTGCTCACGGTCTGTGAAGGTGAAGCACAGAAGCAGGCGGAGGAGGCCGGGTCCGATTTCGTCCTCACCGCCGAGGACGCGGTGGCCAAGATCCAGGGCGGCTGGCTCGAGTTTGACGCCGTCGTGGCAACACCGGACATGATGAGGCACCTTTCCAAGGTGGGTCGGGTCCTCGGGCCGCGCGGCCTGATGCCGAACCCGAAATCGGGCACGGTGACCCAGGATGTCGGAACAGCGGTGGGGGACATCAAGTCCGGCCGGGTGGAGTTCAGGGTCGACAAGACGGCCATCATCCACGCTCCGGTGGGCAAGATCTCCTTCTCGCTCGACAAGCTCGCTGAAAACACCCGAAGCCTCGTCGACGCAATTCAGAAAGCCAAACCGGCGACGGCAAAAGGTAAGTACGTTCACACGATCTTCCTGTGCTCCACCATGGGCCCCGGTGTGCAGGTTGATCCCGTCAGCGTAGACGTGAAGTAGGGGGTCGATATGCTCACAAGAGAGCAGAAACGCGAACAGTCCGACCAGCTTCGAGGTGCTCTGAGTGAGATCTCGACGCTGTTCCTCCTCGAAAACACCGGTCTCAACGTCAATGACGTCAATGTGCTTCGATCCGAGATCCGCAAGACCGAGGGCACCTACAAGGTGGTCAAGAACTCGGTCGTGAGGCTCGCGGTGGAGGGAACCGACCTCGAGGTCATCACCCCGCACATGACGGGTCCCAAGACCCTTGCGTTCACCACCGGCGACGCGGTCTCCCTGGCAAAGGTGCTCAAGGCCTTTATCAAACATCACCCAGAGCTGTCGATCCAGCAGGCCTACCTGGACGGCCAGTTGCTTGACGCGAAGGACGCGGCGAAGATCGCCGACCTTCCCTCGAGGGACGAGCTCATTTCCAAACTTCTCTACGTGTTGCAGTCGCCGATTCGTCGGTTGGCCGTGGCGCTCAATAGTCCCATTCAGCAGCTGGCCACGGTCGTGGACCAGATCGCCGCATCCAAAGATTCGTGAGAATTGAGTTATCCCTAAGGAGGATCTGAAAAATGGCGCAGATCGAAACAATGATGGAAGAGATCAAGGGCATGACCGTCTTGGAGCTCAACGAGCTCGTAAAGGCCCTTGAAGAAGAGTTCGGTGTGTCGGCAGCCGCAGCGATGCCGATGATGATGGCCGGCGGCGCCGGCGCCGGCGCCGGTGAAGAAGCCGCCGAGGAACAGACCGAGTTCAATGTTATGCTGAACTCCATCGGTGACAAGAAAATCAATGTCATCAAGGCTGTTCGCGAAGTGACTTCGCTCGGTCTCAAAGAAGCCAAGGAGCTCGTCGAGAGTGCTCCGTGCGCGATCAAAGAGAGCGTCAACAAGGAAGAGGCCGAAGAGATCAAGAAGAAGTTCGAAGCCGCCGGCGCCCAGGTCGAGATCAAGTAACGCGAGTTCTTGATCGGCCCTTGGCTGTAGAGAGCCTTTACCAAGGATGTGTGATTCTGCCGGATGAAATCCGTCAAACCCGTGATACCCCGGTGCGTGCGAAGAATGCAACCGTGCCCCCTGGCACGTTGAGTTCTCGCGCGGGCGCCGGGGGAAACAAGGGTTGGCCGAGATCGCCGGTGAGAGTGGCCCGTTCTTGGTAAATAACTGACGACATGGGGAGCGTGTGTCTCCCCGTGTCTCTATTGGTCGGGAGGGAGCGCCCATGACCACGAACCCAATCGGGCGGCTGAACTTCTCGAAGAATCCGTCCACCATCCCATTGCCGAACATGATCCAGGTGCAGCGTACTTCGTACGTCGATTTCCTGCAGATGGATCTGTTGCCGGACGAACGCGATGCCGCCGGTCTGCAATCGGTGTTGAGTACGATTTTTCCGTTCACCGATTTCCGTGAGACCTGCGAGCTCCAGTTCGTTCGCTATGAGATCGGGAACTGGTCTTGCCGGTGCGGGATCCTCGCGGGTCTCGAGCATCTGCGACTGGTCTGCGAGCACTGTGGTGCGCGGTTCAAGGCGGGCGATCCCCACGAGAGCGAGGTGGTTTGCCCCTCCTGCGGGAAGGCCAATGCCAACAAGATCGAGGTCTGCGATGTCTGCGGCACGTCGGTGAGTCTCCGTCAGCCGTTCACGGCCGAAGAGTGCCGGGAACGGGGCATGACCTACCAGGTGCCGCTGCGCCAGACCTTCCGCCTTGTCACCTTCGACACCGAGGAAGATGGAACCCGCCAGGTTCGGGACGTCAAGGAAGAGGAGCTCTACTTCGGTGAGCTGCCCCTGATGACCGACACCGGGACCTTCATCATCAACGGGACCGAGAGGGTCATCGTCTCCCAGCTCCACCGATCGCCCGGCGTCTTTTTCACCCTCGAGGGGCCCAACCACTATCTCGCCAAAGTGGTTCCCTATCGCGGCTCGTGGATCGAATTCGAGTACGACTCGAAGCAGATTCTCTGGGTTCGCATCGACCGCAAGCGGCGATTGCCCGGGTCGGTCTTCCTGCGCGCGCTGAGCCCCGAGCTCGAGACCAACGCCCAGATTCTCAGGGCGTTCTTCACGGTCATCGATACCAAGCTCGGCCCCAAGAAGGCGACCCTCAACCTCGATCGGCGGCTGGTTGACGTCGAGAACGATCGCCAGAAGGCGCTGCGCTTCCGCCGCGTGGCGGAGCCGTCGCTGTTCGCCGGCCTCAAGCTCAACGATGACATGCGCGCCAAGCTCGAGAAGGCGACGGTCGATAAGCCGGCCAAGATCAAGGTCGATCGGGATGATCTGATCGGCGCCATCGTGGTCGACGATCTCGTCGATCCCGAAACCGGCGAGGTCATTGCGGCCGCGAATTCTCGGGTCACCGAAGAGCTCCTGGCCCAGGCCGACGAAGCCGGTCTGGACAAGCTCGCGCTGGCGTTCCCCGATTGGGATCCCACCGGTGAAATTCTCCATCAGACCCTCGAGAAGGACACCAGCACGACCCAGATGGACGCGCGGATGGAGATCTACCGCCGTCAGCGTCCCGGCGATCCCCCGACCGAAGAATCGGCAACGACCCTCTTCAACGGGCTCTTCTTCGACGAGCGCAAGTACGACCTCTCCCAGGTCGGACGATTCAAGTTCAACGCCAAGCTCGGTCTCGACAAGGAGCTCGATCGACGCATCCTCGATGTCGAGGACTTCCTGCACCTGGTCCGATACCTGCTCCGCCTGCACCGCGATCTCGGTCGAGTCGACGATATCGATTCGTTGGCCAATCGGCGGGTTCGCACCGTCGGCGAGCTCATGGAGAACCAGTTCCGCATCGGTCTGGTCCGCATGGAGCGGGCGATCAAGGAGAAGATGTCGATCCACCCGGACATCGATTCGGCCATGCCGCGCGATCTGGTCAACTCGAAGCCGGTCATGGCTGCGGTGGACGAGTTCTTCGGCTCGTCCCAGCTCAGCCAGTTCATGGATCAGACCAACCCTCTGTCCGAGGTCACCCACAAGCGGCGTCTGTCCGCCCTCGGGCCGGGCGGTCTGTCGCGCGAGCGCGCGGGCTTCGAAGTCCGCGATGTCCACTCCACGCACTATGGGCGGATCTGTCCCATCGAGACCCCCGAAGGTCCGAACATCGGTCTGATTTCCTCGCTTTCGTGCTATGCGCGGCTCAACTCCATGGGCTACATCGAGTCGCCCTACAAGGGAGTCGAGAAGGGTCGCGTGCAGGAACACGTTCAGATCACCCAGGTCGGCGATGCGGGCTACACGCTCGGTGAAGTGGTGGTCAAGGAGGACTTCCTCAAGACCAACGCCAAGCTCAAGAAAGCCGGCAAGGTCGAGGCCTGGTCCCAGCCGCACGCGTTCTATCTCCCGGCCTGGGAGGAGGAGAACCTCAACATCGCCCAGGCCAACGCCAAGGTCGACGACAAGGGTTACCTCGTCGACGACAAGGTGATCGCCCGTTCCGGCGGCGAGTTCCTGGTCATCGACCGCGAACAGGTGGACTTCATCGATGTCTCGCCGCGCCAGGTCGTGTCGGTGGCGGCGTCGCTGATCCCCTTCCTCGAGCACGACGACGCCAACCGTGCGCTCATGGGTTCGAACATGCAGCGCCAGGCGGTTCCGCTGGTTCGGCCCGAGGCGCCCATCGTCGGGACCGGGATGGAAGCGGTCGTCGCCCAGGACTCCGGCGCGGTGGTTGTCTGCCACCGCGACGGCGTGGTCGACAAGGTCGATGCTCAACGCATCATCGTCCGGGTCGAAGGCGGCAACGAGGGCGAGGGAGAGTTCGGCGCCGACATCTACCAGCTGACCAAGTTCCGCCGCTCCAACCAGAACACCTCCATCAACCAGAAGCCTCTGGTGGCGGAAGGCCAGACCGTCGTCAAGGGTCAGGTTCTCGCCGACGGGCCCAACACCCAGACCGGAGAGCTCGCCCTCGGCCACAACGTGCTCGTCGCCTTCATGCCCTGGCGCGGTTACAACTTCGAGGACGCGATCGTCGTGTCCCAGAAGCTGGTCAAGGAAGACAAGTACACATCGATCCACATCGAAGAGTTCGAGACCTCGGCCCGTGACACCAAGCTCGGCCCCGAGGAGATCACCCGCGACATTCCCAATGTCTCCGAGTCGGCGCTCTCGCAGCTCGATGAGGCCGGGATCATCCACATCGGAGCTCAGGTGCGGCAGGGTTCCATCCTGGTCGGCAAAGTCACACCCAAGGGTGAGACCCAGCTGACCCCGGAGGAAAAACTCCTGCGCGCCATCTTCGGCGAGAAGGCCGGCGATGTTCGCGACGCCTCGCTGCGCTGCCCGCCGGGTATCGAGGGGGTGGTTGTCGGAGTCCAGATCTTCGCCCGCAAAGGCGTCGAGAAAGACTCACGTCAGCTCACCATCGAGAACGAGGAGATCGACCGCATCCGCACCAACTCCGAGGACGAAAAACGCATCATCCTCGAGGTGCGGGATTCCAAAATCCAGAAACTCCTCCTGGGCGAGATCGTCAAGGACGACGTCAAGGCCAAGGGCGGCGACGTTCTGGTCAAGAAGGGCGGCAAGATCGATGCCGAGGCCCTGCGTCGCCTGAACCGAAAGGACCTGCTCGGTCTTCCGCTCAAGACCCCGGCGTTGATGGACAAGGTGCGACTCATCGTCCGCCAGGCTGAGTCGCAGATTGAAGTCCTCGACAAGATCAACCAGCAGCGGATCGAGCGGCTGCGCGAGGGTCACGATCTCCAGCCCGGCGTCATCAAACAGGTCAAGGTCTTCATCGCCATGAAGCGCAAGCTTCAGGTCGGCGACAAGATGGCCGGCCGCCACGGCAACAAGGGTGTGATCTCACAGGTGCTCCCCGAGGAGGACCTGCCCTTCCTGCCCGACGGGACTCCGGTCGAGATCATCCTCAACCCGCTCGGTGTGCCGTCCCGAATGAACGTCGGTCAGATCCTCGAAACCCACCTCGGCTGGGCGGGCTTCGAGCTCGACATGAAGTTCGCCACGCCGGTCTTCGAGGGAGCGACCGAGGACGAGATCAGAGAGATGCTCGAGAAGAGCGGTCTTCCCGAAGACGGCAAGAGCCTTCTCTACGACGGCCGGACGGGACAGGAATTCGAGCAGCGTGTGACCGTCGGCTATATCTACATGCTCAAGTTGAGCCACCTGGTGGACGACAAGATCCACGCCCGATCGATCGGTCCGTACTCGTTGATCACGCAGCAGCCGTTGGGTGGTAAGGCCCAGTTCGGTGGTCAGCGACTCGGAGAGATGGAGGTGTGGGCGCTCGAGGCCTTTGGCGCCGCCCACACCCTGCAGGAGCTCCTGACAGTCAAGTCCGACGATGTCGAGGGTAGGGCCAAGGTCTATGAGGCCATTGTCAAGGGCCAGGTTCCCGAGGAACCGGGTCTGCCCGAGTCATTCAACGTCCTGGTCCGAGAGCTGCAGGCGCTCGCGCTCGATGTCGAGCTGCTGCAGCAGGACGACGAGTAAAGGGGGGTGCAGATGGATCGTTCGAACCTGTCCGAGGTCCGCGGCTTCTTTGAAAAGCCGAAACCCCTCAATGACTTCAACGCGATTCGCTTGGGTCTTGCGAGCCCCGAGAAGATCCGCTCGTGGTCGCACGGCGAAGTCATCAAACCGGAAACCATCAACTACCGCACCTTCAAGCCCGAACGTGACGGTCTCTTCTGCGCCAAGATCTTCGGTCCGGTGACGGACTGGGAGTGCCTTTGCGGTAAGTACAAGCGCATGAAGTACCGCGGTGTGGTCTGCGACAAGTGCGGCGTCGAGGTCACCAAGTCCAAGGTCCGGCGCGAGCGGATGGGACATATCGAGCTTGCGGCGCCGGTGTCGCACGTCTGGTTCTTCAAGGGCCTGCCGTCGCGCATCGGTCTGCTCCTCGACCTCACCATGCGCGAGCTCGAGCGGGTCCTCTACTTCGAGGCATATGTGGTCATCGATCCGGGTGACACGACCCTCGAGGAAAAGCAGATCCTCAGCGAGGAAGATTATCGTCAGGCCAAGGAGGAGTTCGGCGAGGCGTTTGTCGCCAGGATGGGCGCCGAATCGATTCGTTCCCTTCTCGAGGTTCTCGATCTCGACGACATGGCTGCCGAGCTCCGGATGATCATGCGCACCGAGACCGCCATCATGCGGCGTCAGAAGGCGGCCAAACGACTCAAGCTGATCGAGGCCCTGCGCCGCTCCGGGAACCGGCCCGAGTGGATGATCCTCGAGGTCATCCCGGTGCTGCCGCCCGAGCTTCGGCCCCTCGTGCCGCTCGATGGCGGACGCTTCGCGACATCCGATCTCAATGATCTCTACCGGCGGGTGATCAACCGCAACAATCGACTCAAGAAGCTCCTCGATCTCCGCGCGCCCGAGGTCATCGTCCGGAACGAAAAGCGAATGCTCCAGGAAGCCGTCGATGCGCTCTTCGACAACGGCCGCCGGGGCCGGGTCATCAAGGGCTCCAACAACCGGCCGCTCAAGTCGCTGTCCGACAATCTCAAGGGCAAGCAGGGGCGTTTCCGCCAGAACCTGCTCGGCAAGCGGGTCGATTACTCGGGCCGTTCAGTCATCGTGGTCGGCCCCGATCTCAAGCTCAACCAGTGCGGGCTGCCCAAGAAAATGGCGCTCGAGCTCTTCAAACCCTTTGTCTATCAGGAGCTCGAACGGCGGGAGCTTGCCACCACCATCAAGATGGCCAAGGAGCTCGTCGAGCTTCAGACCCCCGAGGTCTGGGACGCGCTCGAAAAAGTGATCCGCGAGCACCCGGTCCTGCTCAACCGCGCACCGACGCTCCACCGTCTCGGAATCCAGGCTTTCGAGCCGGTGCTCGTCGAGGGCAAGGCGATCAAGATCCACCCGCTGGTCTGCGCCGCCTACAACGCCGACTTCGACGGCGATCAGATGGCCGTTCATGTGCCGCTGTCGCAGAAGGCGCAGCTCGAAGCCCACGTGCTCATGATGTCCTCGCGCAACATTCTCTCGCCGGCTTCCGGCCGGCCGTTGGCGGTGCCGTCCCAGGACATGGTGATCGGGATCTACTACCTGACGACCGAGAACTACATGGCCAAGGGCGCGGGCAAGACCTTTGCCTCGCCCGAAGAGGTCTTTCTCGCCCACCAGGCGGGGGTGATCGCGACCCAGGCGCCGATCCAGTTCCGCTACACCGGCCAGCTCATCGACCTCGTCGCCCAGGGCGGATCGCAGGATCTCATGCACGCCGATCAGATCGAGGTCGAGAACATGCTGCTGGAGACCACCGTGGGGCGGGTGCTCTTCAACACGCACCTGCCCGACACCATGCCCTTCATCAACGGTCAGCTCAAGAAGAAGGGGCTGCAGAACCTCGTCGCCTTCTCGTCGATGCGGCTCGGGCACGAGGCCACCGTCGGGCTCCTCGACAATCTCAAGGAGACCGGCTTCGAGTTCGCCACCAAGTCGGGGCTGTCGTTGTCGAGCAGCGACATGGTGATTCCCGAGGCCAAGGAGAAGCATCTCGTCCAGGCCTACAAGGACGTCGACAAGGTCGAGACGCAGCGCGCGTCCGGTCTCATCACCGCCGGCGAGCGGCACAACAAGATCATCGACATCTGGCACCAGGTCACCGAGGACGTGGCCAAGGAAATGTTCAAACAGATGTCGGAGATCGACATGGACTCGGGCGAGTACAACCCCATCTTCATGATGGCGGATTCGGGCGCTCGCGGGTCGAAAGAACAGGTCCGCCAGCTCGCCGGGATGCGCGGCCTCATGGCCAAACCCTCGGGTGAGATCATGGAAACGCCCATCACCGCGAACTTCCGCGAAGGCCTGAGCGTGCTCCAGTACTTCATCTCGACCCACGGCGCGCGCAAGGGTCTCGCCGACACCGCGCTCAAGACCGCCGACTCGGGTTATCTCACCCGTCGGCTGGTCGATGTCGCCCAGGACGTCATCGTCGTCGAGCACGACTGCGGCACCGATAACGGGATCGAGGTCACGGCGATCACCGAGGGCGGCGAAATCCTCGAGCAGCTGCGCGACCGCGTGGTCGGCCGTGTCGTTGCGGAGGACATCTACGACCCCCTCGAGGGGACCTTGATCTGCTCCATGAACACCGAGGTCACCGAGACCCTGGCGAGCCAGATCCAGGAAGCCGGGATCGAGCGGGTCAAGATCCGTTCGGTGCTCACGTGTGAGACCGATCGCGGCGTCTGCCAGCTCTGCTACGGCCGGATGTTGGCGACCGGTCGCTCGGTGGAGATCGGCGAGGCGGTGGGTATCATCGCCGCCCAGTCCATCGGCGAGCCCGGCACCCAGCTCACCATGCGGACCTTCCACTACGGCGGAACCGCGACCCGTGGCGGCGACACCTCTCGCCACGTCGCCAACCATCTCGGCAAGGTCAAGTTCCTCAACGTCGCTGCGGTGATCAACAAGGACGGTGAGACCGTCGCCATTTCACGGACCGGGAAGCTGGTCATCCTCGACGAGCGGCAGCGCGAGAAAGAGCGCTACTCGGTTGCCTATGGGTCGCACCTGCTGGTCACCGATGGAACCGACGTCGAGCCGGGAACCCCCCTGGTCGACTGGGATCCCTTCACCTCGTCGATTCTGACGGCCATCAAGGGGAAGGTCGTCTTCCACGACCTCATCGAGGGCGAGAACGTCCGCGAGGAGATCGACAAGCTCACCGGTCACGCCCACAAGATCGTCATCGAGCCGCTGGGATCCGGAAAGCGGATCCCGACGCTGGAGATCGTCGGCAGCAAGAAGGACGGGACCCGGCGCTATCAGCTGCCCATCGGTTCGCACCTGTCGGTCAACGAGGGTGATGCGCTTGCCCCGGGCGACGTGCTCGCCAAGATTCCGCGGGAGATGTCGAAAACCAAGGACATCACCGGCGGTCTGCCGCGCGTCGTCGAGCTCTTCGAAGCGCGCAAACCCAAAGATCCCGCGGTGGTCTCGGAGATCGACGGCACCATCGTCATCACCGAACCCGTGCGTGGGCAGCGCCGAATCATGGTCGAGGGCGAGGGGGATGAGCAGCGCGAGTATTCGATCCCGCGCTACGCCCACGTGTCGGTCCAGGAGGGCGAGTTCATCCAGGCCGGCGACCCCCTCACCGAGGGTGCGGTCAACCCGCACGACATCCTGTCGATTCTCGGTGAAAAGGAGATGCAGCGCCACCTGGTCGACAAGATCCAGGAGGTCTACCGCTCCCAGGGTGTGGCCATCAACGACAAACACATCGAGGTCATGGTCCGCCAGATGATGCGTTTCGTGAAAGTGGTGGACCCGGGCGACACCGACTTCCTGCTCGATCAGCAGGTTCCGCGGTATCTGTTCCAGCGCGAGAACGAGCGGGTCATCGCTGCCGGCGGTGAACCGGCGACTGCGAAATCGCTGCTGCTCGGCATCACCAAGGCCTCGTTGGCCACCGAGAGCTTCATCTCTGCGGCCTCGTTCCAGGAGACCACCCGGGTGCTCACCGAGGCCGCGGTCTCGGGCAAGGTCGACAACCTCCACGGGCTCAAGGAGAACGTGATCGTCGGCCGGCTCATCCCGGCGGGCACCG
>JAHECW010000164.1 GCA_024641545.1 Acidobacteriota bacterium | reverse complement strand
GACCTCCCCTTCGCGCTGGAAGCAGACCAGATGACTGCGGCCCTGGTGCGCAACGCGCGCCTCCGCGACGAAGGAACCAGAAATCTGGTTGCCGCCGCCGTCGCTGCCGGCGCCAAGCGCCTGATCGCCCAGAGCATCTCCTTCATCTATGCCGAAGGGAAAACACCGCACCAGGAATCCGATCCACTCCTGCCCGTGACGCACCCCGTCTATGGCCAAACAACACAAGCCGTCATGAGCCTGGAGCGCCAGGTGCTGGACGCCCCCCTTGACGGAATCGTCCTGCGCTACGGTCTGTTCTATGGCCCCGGCACGGGGTTCGATGCCCCCATCGCCCCGGGATCAGTCCACGTTGATGCGGCCGCTAAAGCCGCTGAACTCGCCGTCACCCAGGGACACCGCGGCATCTTCAACGTCACTGAAACCGACGGATCGGTATCAAGCGGCCGAGCCATCGAGACACTTGGTTGGGACGCAGCCTGGAGGGTCAAACCCTAGCCCCAGACCGGAATCGAAAATGGTGCCCGGCACTCCAATCACCACAGTCTGGCCGCCAGGACGTTGGCGTGCGCCGTGACGGTGCTTGCTGCGCCCCGATGCGGGCGGGACGCCGACACCACAGTGAGAACGGGGCGGTTGAGCACGGTAGAAGGACCCCTTGGCCTCGGCGGGAAGCAGCGATCCGTGGCTGTTGCCTGGCCGCAAAGCGGGCAGTCAACAGCCACTCGCTGGTTCCGTCGAGGGGCGTTATCGCGGAGGGGACGAAGTCCACGGAGTGATGACGCCCACCCCTCCCCAAGAGAAGGGGATCCGAAACGAAGACGCAGCCACCGCCGCCGGTGAAACCGGCGCGGTCGTCCGGGGATGCCGGCGGGAACGCTGGCGTTCACGGCGGCATCGGCGGACGGCCGGGAGCCCGAGCGAAGCGAGGGCGGGGGGTGGCGGGAGCACCGGAAAACCACACCGGGCACATCGTTCACGGACGCGGACGCGGAAACGGGAAACACCGCCCATTGGCGGTGTTTAATGGTCGGGACGCGGAGATTTGAACTCCGGACCCCCTGAACCCCATTCAGGTGCGCTACCAGGCTGCGCTACGTCCCGACTCGAATCTTGAATTGTGGGCTGAACTCAGCTTTGAGCTTTCAGTTCCGCAACGATTTCGGCGAGTTCCTTGCGGACCCCCCGAAGCGTCGCAAGGAGAGGTTGTACGTCGGCGTGGGGGGCTTTGTCAACCTCGGGCGCCGTGTCTTTTTCGGGGGCCGGTTTCGGCCGGGCCTTCGGTTTCGGCCGGGCCGCCCCGGCTCTGGGTGTCCTGGCGACCGGTTTCCCGGGAATCGGCGGCTTCTCGGCCGCCTCCTCGGCGAGGTCGAACTTGCCCGAGTCGACGAGGTTCTCGACCTCCCTGCGCGCCCCGGCGATGGTCAGACCCTCATCGAAGAGCAGACGGCGAATCTCGAGGATGAGCATCATCTGCGGCCGCGAGTAGAGCCGTTGACCGGTCTCCGTCGTTGTCGTCTCGAGCTGTTCGAACTCGGTTCCCCAAAAACGAAGCATGTAGGGCTGGACGTTGGCCAGTTTGCAGACCTCGTTGAGCTTGAAGAACTCCTGGTCGTCGGGAAGTTCAATCTTCCTGGCCTCAGCCATCTTCGTCCTCCGCCGGGGTCAGCGTCAGCCGGAGCTGGAGGGTCACCTTTCGGTTGCCGACCCACTGTCCCGGCACCGGCACCTCGATATCGAGCGCCCGGACCTCGCCGATCTCGGCGATGGCTCCCGAACCCTTGAGCTGGAGGTGGAGTTGATTGTCCTGCGCGGTGACGCTGATGGCGTTCCCCGACGGCACGATCGGAGCCTTCCGGGGAAGCACCTCCGGCACCATTGTGACCGCATCTTCGTCGGAGAAAGGATCGCCGGAACCGAGCATGAAAGCCCGGCTCTTTGTCAGGGAGTCATCAGCGACGGGCGGCGGGACCACCGACCGAGGAACGACCGGCTTTTCGGCAGCGCGGACTGGTGCGGCCGATTCGACGGCAACCGGTTCTTCAACCGGTGAATACTCGACGATGATCTCTTCGAAAACCGGCTCCTCGAAGGTCGGTTCAACGGCCGGCGGCTCGACAAGCTCCGAGACCATGGTCGTCTTGTTGTCCTGGTCCTCCCACTCGCCGATTTCATCGGCGGTGGTCTCAGGCTCGTCCGCGACGACCTCCGCCGGGGTCTCTTCAGGCGCTTCGATGTCGGCTGCCGAGAGCGACGCCAGGGCCTCACGATCTTCGGAGGCGCCCAGAGCCTGCCGGACTTCGGCTTGGACCGCCTCCTCCTCGGCACTCAGCTCTTCGGAATCCTCGACGGTTTCTTCTCGGGTCGACGCCGGGGCGAAAGGTCCGGGAGCCTCGATGCGATCCTCGAACCGATCGTCGGCCGGCGGGGCCACCATCATTTCCGATGGATCGATGAATGAGGGCGCGGGCTCGCGGTCGCCGGCCCTCGCGCCTCTGGTCTCGACGACCTCCATCACATCATCGACAAAGGCCTTGACGGTCGGAACCTCGGTCTCGAAGAGATCGTCGAGACTTTCCTCGGAGGGCACCGGTTCCGGACGGTCCGCGATCATCTCCGGATCCGTCGCCAGATCGTCCCTGCCGTCGGGCTCGGACTCGTCCGCCGCCGCGGCCAGCGGCATCACGTCACCGCCGGTGCCGTCCTCGTCTCGGGGATCCGTGAAGAACCCGTCGAAATCGTCGGAACGCCCGACCTTCAGCTCGCTCGCCGCGCCGTCCTCGGCGGGTGCGAACTCGTCAGCGTCGGCGCCGAAATCCGGACCGTCAAGCTCCGCCTCCGCGGCGGCGATCTGCTCGTCGTCGGGCTCATATACCGCGGTGGCGATCCCATCCTCGTTGTCAAACGGTTCGAACCCCGCGGCCGACGCGATATTCTGGGTTTCGGCGGGTGCCGGCTTGGCCTTCGGGGATTTTCCGGCCGGCGCGGTCGCGAAGGCCGGGGTGCTGATTCCCCCGAAATCGACCTTCGGCGGGCCCTCCGCCTGGGCAACGAAGTCCGAAGCCAGCGGATCTCGAGGCCTCGGCTTGGGCTTGGAGGCCGGAGTCTGGAACGCCCCGCGGGTGCTCGCCTGCATGGGTTTGAGCCCACGCGGGCTCGACGCATTCGCAACCGGTTCATATTTCTCGCGCAGGTTGCGCATCACCAGCTTGACGATGCCTTCGAGGCTCTCCTGAACACCGATTCCCTCGGTGGCGATGGCCTCGAAGATCGGAGTCGAAAACACGTTGAGGCTCTCGTTGAGATCCTCCGTGCTCAACAAATCCCGAAGGTCGCGCTTGTTGAACTGCAGGATGTGGGGGAACTGCTTGAGATCGATGCCCTGCAGCATCAGGTTCTCCTGAAGGTTCTGGAACGACTCGGCGTTCGATGCCTTCATGGTCCGCTGCGAGTCGGCGACGAAGACGACTCCATCGGCACCGCGGAGCACCAACTGGCGGGTCGAGTTGTAGTGAACCTGACCCGGAACGGTATAGAGCTGGAGGGTGACATCCATCCCTCGGATGGACCCGATGTCGATGGGGAGCAGATCGAAGAAGATGGTCCTGTCGCCTTCGGTGGCGAGCGAGATCATCTTGCCGCGCTGACCGCCCTCGAAGTGGTCGTGGATCCACTGCAGGTTTGTCGTCTTTCCGCACAGGCCCGGGCCGTAATACACGATCTTGGCGTTGAGCTTGCGCAGCGCGTAGTTGAAGAAGACCATTGGCGCCCCTACCGGCCCGAATTTCTCACCGGGTGTCTACTGCGGGCGGCGCGTGACGGCGAGCGGTCGCGTTTTCTGCACATCGTGCGCCTCAACGCAGCGCCGCTGCGCCAGGGTCCGCCCGATCCGCGAAAAACCCGACATCTCACTGTCCTCCGCCCTCCGATCACGAAACCCGTCGAGAAAACCGGGCTAACTCTTTCGTCCTCTAATCATAACCCGAAACGGCACACCCTCCAAGGAGAAGGCTTCGCGGAGGACGTTCTCCATGTAACGGGTCCACGAAAAGTGAGGGGTCTTGTCGAGATTCGTGAACAGCACGAAGTGCGGCGGCCGGGTATGCACCTGGGTGCAGTAGTAGATCTTGGGGGGTCTCTTCCCCATCGACGAGGGCGGGTTGCGGTTGAAGGCGTCCTTGACGACCCGGTTGAGATCCGACGTCGAGACCTTGACTCCGTGCGCCCGATGAACCTGCTTCATGACCGGGAACAAACGGTGCACGCCCTTGCCGTTGAGCGCCGAGAGAAAGACCTGCGGAGTCTGGCGCAGGAACTTGAGCTGCTGATCGATCTGATCTGTCAGATCCTCGCGGGCCTTTTCATGGTCGGTTACCAGATCCCACTTGTTGATGACGAGCACCACCCCTCGGCCGGCCTCCCATGCGTATCCGGCAACGTGACCGTCCTGCCGGGTGATGCCCTCGATGGGGTCGACCAGAAGGAGACAGATCTGTGCACGCTCGAGGTGGCGGCGCGCCACCACCACCGAGAGCACCTCGGGCCCCTTGTCGGTGCGTCCCTTGCGCCGGATTCCAGCGGTGTCGACAAACCGGTAACGCACGCCCTCGACCTCGCAGATCACATCCACCGCGTCGCGCGTGGTGCCGGGAACCTCGCTGACCAGGACCCGCGCGTCCCCGACCAGTCGATTGACGAGCGAGGACTTGCCGACATTCGGCCGGCCGATCACCGCAACGTGGATCTCGTCGCCTTCGAAATCCGGCTCGCCATCGTCATCGATTTCGGCGGCCGGAAGGTGCCCGTCGAGAGCGTCCCAGAGCTCCACCAGCCCGGTTCCGTGTTCGGCCGACACCGCGATCGGCTCACCGAGCCCGAGACGATAGAACTCCTGAGCCTGGAGATCGACGCCCTTGCGATCCGCCTTGTTGACCACCGGGATCACCGGCACCCCGAGGGACCGGAGGTACACGGCAATCTCGCGATCCTCCGGGATCAGACCGGAATCGCCGTCGAGAAGCAGCAGCACCACGTCGCCGCTGGAAATGGCGACCTCGGCCTGGCTTCGGATCATGGGGACAAAACGGTCTTCGTCTTTGAGCAGCAGACCACCGGTGTCGACCACGGTCACATGGCCGCCGCCGGGTCTCTCCGCCTCGCCGACGATCCGGTCACGGGTCACCCCTGGCAGATCGTGGACGAGCGCCCGCCGGCTCCGCGTCAGCCGGTTGAAGAGCGTCGACTTGCCGACGTTGGGTCGGCCTACAATCACCACTACCGGTTGCGGGTTCACCCTTCGTCTCCCCCTTGGTCGAGGTTCGACCCGGTCTCGCGATCGAGAACGTGGCGGCCGATGACCTGCCAGACGCCGTCGATGCGACGCAGCTGGATCAGGGTGGTTTGAACCGACCCGTTCGTGCGGCCCTTTTCCCGCCCGGTCAGCGCATCGAACCGGACGAGGTCCCAGACTTCGACGAGCCCGACCGACGCGTTCACTTCGCGGAAGATGTCGAGACCCGTGACCTCGAAACCGACCAGGGTCGCCTCGATTCGATCACCGCTGTTGGCGAGCTGTTGCAGCAGGTTGCGGACGTTTCTCACCTCGACGGGGCTGGCGTGGCCTTCAAGGTGACTCAGATCGAGCGTGGAATACGACTGGGCCAAAGCGCCGAGATAGCCGCGGACCGCCTCTTCGACGACGGCCCGTTCCTCCTGGGTGGGCTCGGCCGCGCCGCAGCCCGCTCCGGCGACGACAAGGACGGCGGCCGCGATGGCGGCCAACCTCCGATCGTGAACGTGTTTCATTGGAACCTCCACTCAGTGAGACGTCGCGCGAGGGATGAGTTCCGACGCGAAGATCCGGCCCGAGCATATCAGTTCGGTACCCGCCGGCGGACGAAGTCCTCGCCGGCGGGGCAGAGAGGGGTGTTCCCGGAGTCGGTCTGCACCCGGTTGATCCCAAGATGGATGCCGGCACCGCAACACGGCTTGCGTCGCTCCGCTCTCGCTCCGAGCTGAGCACCCTGAGGTGAGAAACCACGCCTCGGGCGCGCGCATCGCCGGCCGCAGCGGACGGCTCATGAATCATCCGGGCTAGAATCAACAGATCCCGACGGCCGAGGTCGCCCGGGACGGGGAGGACCCAATGGAGAAGAACGTCACCGTCACCTGTCCGCACTGTGGTTCTTCACTGGCCGTCGATGTCGAAGCGGGCGTCGTCGTCGAGCACGCTCCCCCGGTGCAAAGACGCGACAAGATCGATTTCGACACCCGGCTCAAACAGATGGAGGCAGAGAAGGCGAGATCGGCCGACCGCCTCGCCGAAGCCATGCGTCAGGAAAAGTCAAAGGACCGGTTGATGGAAGACCGGTTCCGTTCGCTGATGGAGAAGGCCCGGGACGAGGATGACGGAAGCCGGCCGCTGCGGGACATCGATTTGGATTGAGCCGGTGCTCAATCCAAAATTCTCAATTCTCGATATTGAATTTTTTGATTACATCGCACCGTTACTACGGGCTGTGCGGTGCAATTCATAATTCATAATATGAAAAAACGCCCCCGGTTTCCCGGGGGCGTTGTTCATTCTGACTGTCGACGCTCGGTTCAGGACCCTGCTTCTTCGGCAGCCTTTGCGGGCTCGGCCCCCGGGATCGGTTTGCCCGCCCTCTTGAGCTCGTCGTCGATGACGGCGATAAACGCGTCGAGAGGCTGCGCCCCGGTGAGGATTCGACCGTTGATCACAAACCCCGGAGTTCCGCGGATGCCGAAGGTTCCGGCCTCGTTGGCGTCCGATTCCACCTGGCTCTTGTGGACCCGTGAGTCGATGCACTCGGTGAAGACCGGAACATCCAGTGAGAGCCCTTCGGCCTGCGCCACCAGGGTGTCATGGCTGATGTTGTTCTTGTTCGCGAAGAGCCAGTCATGGAGCTCCCAGAACTTGCCCTGATCAGCCGCGCACAACGCGGCTTCGGCGGCGAGCCCCGCCTGCTGGTGCATGGGCAAGGGGAGGTTCTTGAACACGTGCACAACCGAGTCGCCGTAGCGCTCGCGCACCGCGACGATGGTCGGCTGGACGCGTTCGCAGTAGGGGCACTGGAAATCGGTGTACTCGATGAACACCACCGGCGCATCCGCCGGGCCCCGCATCGGGTTGTGCGCTGCGATGACGGGCTTGACCCGCGGCGGATCGAGCATAATCTCTACCCCGGCCGCTGCGAAGAGCCTGGTCCTGAGGTCGATCTCCTGCTGCTGTCCGATCTGCTGTTTGAGATAGGCCACGATCTGCTGCCGGGCCTGGGCTTCATCGGGCGGGAGCTGGGAGCGGTACTGGTTCATCACCTGCTGGATCTGCGCCTCGGACGGTTCGGGAATCTTGCCGGCCACTTCCCGCTCGAGGTAGGCCTGACGGCTGATCCCTTCGGCCGCGGCCGCGTCATCCACCAGCCGATTGAAAATCATCAGGCGGAGCTGCTGGTCCTTGGCCTGGAAGACCTGCTGATACAGACCGATCAACTGGCCACCTGCCGCTTCCTCAACCTCGGCCACGGTGATCACGGTGTCACCGAAACGGGCCGCTACTTCGCTTGCGGATGAAGTCGGCTCTTCAGATGGCTGCGCGCAGGCCACCAGAGCAACCATCATCACGACTCCGACGAGCGCTCCTCGAATGATGCTGTGCACTGTTTTCTCCTTTGATCGTCCGCGCCAGGTCAACTTCATCGGCGCGATCGGGTGGCCACACTATGTCCGCAACCTCTTCAATCGTCAACCGGGCGGGGACAGTTCTGACGTGTTCTTGACAGAGCGGCCGCGGTCAGATCTGGAGGAGGGCGTTGTCGAGATCGTCCAACGAGGCGATCACCTCGGCGCCCTCGGGGAGGCCCTTGACGGACCCGGCGCCGGCGCCGCCGATCCAGATTCGGGTCTCGGGGCGGAGGTTCTCGCGCAGCGTCACGATGGCGGCGGCAGTCTGAGAACCGGCGCCGAAGACGCTGACCGAGATCCCGACGGCCGCCGCATCGAGGACGTTCGCAGCCTCGGCGATCTCGTCGACGGGCAGGTGGGGTCCGAGCAGCCGCACTCGCCGGCCCGCCGCGGCCACCGCCAATCCCGCGATGTGCAGGCCGAGACCGTGGAGCTCGTCGGGCAGGGTGGCGAGCACCACCGGGCGACCCGAACCCGACGCCTCGAGGGGCGCGCGCAGCGCGCGGAGATGGTCTTCGAGAACCTCGGAGAAGAAATGTTCATGGCGAATTTCGAGCTCGCCCCGGGCCCAGGACTCTCCGACCTCCCGGAGCAGCGGCTCGACCCTCTCGCGGAGGAACGGTCCGATGCCGAGCAGAGAGGCGTCGCGGGACAGGCCGGCGGCGAGCGCGTCCCGATCGAACCGCCGGCAGGCGTCGAGTGTGGTTTCGACGATTCCGTGGGTGATGCCCGCGGGAACACCGGTATCGAGGGCGCCGCAGGCGCGGAGGAGGTCTTCGAGATCGGCCTTCGCGAGGGGAACCACATCTCCAGCACGATAACCACAGTTGAGAGCCGTGTTGACCAACAACAACCGCTGCACCTGTTCGACCGGGTACCGGCGATGACCGGATTCAAGACGATGAGGGGAGGGAAACCCGAACCTCCGCTCCCACGCGCGCAGGGTGTGCTCTCCGATCCCGGTCCGGCGGGTCACCGCGCCCATGGGCCACAGCTGGAGATTCTCATCCGCCGCCGTTTTCGAATCCGCGCTGGTCGATTTGCTCACCCGGCTCCTCCCCATTTACCTCCACCCGCGCGCGGCCCCGCGGATGCGGCCATTCCGACTCGAGGCTACCTCCGCACCCGCTCAACGTCTAGAAAAATTAGAAATATTCCTTGAGAAAAACTGGTTGACCGGCTCGTGAACACCTCCGTTCCCTCCCTCCGCATTCAAAAAGCCAATCGACGCCCGGTTCGGCCGTCGGCCGCCCGCGTCGTCTATTGGATGGTTGCCGCACGCCGGGGCCATTTCAACTTCGGTCTCCAACGGGCGGCCGACTGGGCGCGGGAGCTCGGGCTTCCGCTCGTGGTCCTGGAGGCGGTTCGGATCGGGTATCCCTGGGCGAGCGATCGTCTCCACCGATTCATCCTCGACGGGATGGCGGACAACGCGGCCGGCTTCCCGGGCCGGGGCGTCACCTACCTGCCTTATGTCGAGCCCGAGCTCGGCGCCGGCAGCGGGCTGCTCGAAGCGCTTTCGGCCGACGCGGCGGTGGTCGTCACCGACACCTTCCCGACCTTCTTTCTCCCGCGGATGGTTGCATCCGCGGCCCGGCGAGTACCGATACTCATGGAGTCGGTCGACTCCAACGGTCTGATCCCGCTCGCGGCGACCGACCAGGCATTTGCCACCGCCCATGCGTTTCGACGGTGGATCCACCGCAACCTCGCCGATCACCTCGGCGAGTTCCCGCTCGAGGATCCGCTCGCCGAAGATCTCCCGCCGGCGACCGCCATCCCGGGATCGATCCTCGACCGGTGGCCGGCGGCGGCGCCGGCGCTGCTGGCGGGCGATCCGACCATTCTTGCCCGGCTCCCGATCGATCACCAGGTCGAAATCACGGCAACGCACGGGGGCGAGGTCGAGGCCCGGCGGGTCCTCACCCGCTTCCTCGACGAAGCTCTGGCCGACTATGGCGAGAAGAGAAACCGGCCCGACGACGGCCGCAGCAGCGGGCTTTCTCCCTACCTCCACTTCGGTCACATCTCGGCGCACGAGGTCTTTCTCGAGGTCATGCGGCGCGAACGTTGGTCGCCCGAGGATGTCGTCCCGCCGGCCGACGGCCGCCGCGCCGGTTGGTGGGGCGTCACCCCGACGGCCGAAGCCTTCCTCGATCAACTCGTCACCTGGCGCGAGCTCGGCTACCAGTTCTGCCACCACCGGCCGGATCACGAACAGTGGAGCTCGCTTCCCGCATGGGCGCAGACGACCCTTGCCGTCCACTCGGCAGACGCCCGAGAGCACACCTATGGGCTCGACGAGTTCGCCGCGGCGGCGACGCACGACCCGCTGTGGAACGCGGCCCAGACCCAGCTCGTCCGCGAGGGAACCATTCACAACTATCTGCGCATGCTCTGGGGCAAGAAGATCCTCGAGTGGACCCGGCACCCCCGCCAGGCGCTCGAGTTCATGATCGAGCTCAACAACCGCTATGCCCTCGACGGCCGCGACCCCAACTCGGTCAGCGGGATCTTCTGGGTTCTCGGGCGGCATGACCGCCCGTGGGGCCCCGAACGCCAGATCTTCGGCAAGGTCCGGTACATGACCAGCGCCAACACCGCCCGCAAGGTTCCTGTGAAGGAGTACCTTGCTCGGTACGAACCCGAAGGAGGCGGATGATGAAGGTGCTGGTGACCGGCGCCACCGGTTATGTCGGCGGGCGATTGGTTCCGCGTTTGCTCGAACACGGCCACGACGTACGGGTCATGGTGCGCGACCCGGCCCGCGTCGCCGGGCGATCGTGGGCGGGCCAGGTCGAGATCGTCAGAGGCGACATCGAGGATGCCTCCACCCTTGGCCCCGTGCTCGAGGGGGTCGAGGCCGCGTACTACCTCATCCACCTGATGGACAGCGGCCACGGCTTTGTCCAGCGCGACCGTGCAGCCGCGCAGAACTTCGTCGCGGCGGCCGGTCACCTTCGGCAGGTGATCTATCTCGGCGGCTTGCTGCCCGAAGGCAAAGGGGTCTCGAACCACCTCGCGAGCCGGGCCGAGGTCGGGAAGATCCTGCGCGACGGGCTTCCCACCGTCGAGTTCCGCGCCGGGCCGGTGATCGGCTCGGGATCGGCGTCATTCGAGATGGTCCGCTATCTCACCGAGCGGCTTCCGGCCATGGTGGCGCCCAAGTGGATTCTCAACGATGTCCAGCCCATCGCCGTCCGCGACATCCTCCGGTACCTGCTGCTTGGGCTCGAGCGGGGATCGGCGGGGATTTACAACGTCGGCACCGAACCGATGAGCTTCAAGGCCATGATGCAGGTCTTCGCCGAGGTCCGCGGCCTCAAACGCCTCATCGTTCCGGTGCCGGTTCTGGCGCCGAAGCTGGCCGCCCTCTGGGTCGGCCTGGTGACGCCGATCTCCAACCGGCTGGCGGTGCCGCTCATCGAAGGGGTGGTTCACCCGGTCGTCGCCGACAGCTCGCGCGCGCGGGCCGACTTTCCCGAGGTCGAACCCATCCCCTACCGTGAGGCCGTGGCACTCGCGCTGCGGAGCACCGAGGCCAATGCCGTCTCGACCCGCTGGAGCAGCGCTCTCGGCAACGCGCCGGCCTTCGAGCTCAGCCAGAGCCAGGGCTTGATTCGCGAAACCCGAAGTCGAGTCACGGCAGCCGGCCCCGAGGCGACCTACCGGGCGTTCTCATCGCTCGGGGGCGATCGCGGGTGGCTGTTCTGGAACTGGGCGTGGGCCTTTCGCGGTCTTCTCGACCAGTTGGTCGGTGGCCCCGGTCTGAGACGCGGGCGCCGCCACCCCAGCCGTCTCGAGCCCGGCGACGCCCTCGACTTTTGGCGGGTCGAGCAGGTCGACCCGCCGAAGCTCCTGCGGCTCCGTGCGGAGATGAAGGTGCCCGGACGCGCGTGGCTCCAGTTCGAGGCGATCCCGGAGGGCAGCGGCACACGGCTGGTCCAGACTGCGCTCTTCGAGCCCATCGGGCTCGGCGGCCAGCTCTACTGGAACGCGCTCTACCCCATCCACCGAATCATGTTCTCGGGCATGGTCTCCCGGGTGGCGAAGCTCGCCGAGCGCGGTGCAGACGCATGAAAACCTTCAAGTTCACCGGCGAGCTGTGGCTGCCGAAACCGCTCGACGAAGTCTTCCCTGGACCCGCCGGACAACCGGCGGGTCTTTTTCTTCCTCTCGGCGACACCCGATGCGCCGGCGGGCTTGGACTGAGTCAACGAACCCGGTAGACTGTC
>JAHECW010000163.1 GCA_024641545.1 Acidobacteriota bacterium | reverse complement strand
ATCGAGGCCTCCCAGAGCTCGACCTGGCGGTCGACGTCTCCCAGACTTCCGACGATCCGGCCGAGGTTGAACTGGGCTTTGTAGAAGTCGGGAGCGAGCTCGATCGCCCGTTCGTAGAGCTCGATCGCCCGCGCCACCTCGCCGCGCTGCTCGAGCAGCGCCGCGAGGTTGAAATGAGGCAGCGGAAAGTCGTCGGCCTCCCGGATGGCGCTTTCGAAGAGACGGATCGCCTCGGCCTCCCGGCCCTGTTCGACGCGGACCTCTCCCAAGCGGTTGGAGACCGCGGCAGCCTGCTTCCCCGAGGCGGTGGCCGCCTCCAGGGTTTCGGCTGCGCGGTCGAGCTCGCCAAGGGAGAAGTAGAGGTCCGCCATCGCCAGCGACACCGCAGTGTTGGCGCCGGTGACGGCGAGCAGTTTCCGGTACGCCTCGAGAGCGTCCTCGAGCCGTCCCGTGGCCTCACACGTCGCCGCCAGGCCGGCCAGCGACTGCCGGTGGTTCGGATCCAGCCGGAGGGCGCGGCGGTAGTGCGCCGCCGCCTCGTCGAAGCGTTCCTCCTGGCCTGCGATCCGCCCCAGCATCTGGTGGGCGTCGACGATGGCTTCGTCCAAGGCGAGCACCGCGTGCAGCTGGTCCAGGGCGCCCTCGATGTCGCCGATGGCCATCCGGTGCTGGGCGCTCATCATCTTCTGGTGGAGCACCAGCTTGTCCTTGGGATCGGCACGCGGCGCGTCCGGCTCCCGGTCCATGTCGACGCCGCCCTGGCCGGCGACGTAGCCGAGGGCCTGCAGCCGCGCCAGGGCCTCATGATCGAGATCGGCCGCGCGGCCGGGAGAGGGCTGCGCGGCTTCCATGCTTGCCTCGAGCTCGGCGAGCCGGCGGGTCAGCTCGGCGGCCAGATCCGGCCGCTCCTCGACCAGGTTGTTCTCCTCCCCGGGATCGGCCGTGAGGTCGAAGAGCTCGGGACGGGGGGCTTCGATGAACTTGTGGCTTCGGTCGCGAACGGCCCGCAACGGCGCCCAGCTGTAGTGCAGCAGGGGGTAGAGCGACTCGCTGTAGACCGGCCGGTCCCAGGCAACGCTCTCGCCGCGCAGCAGCGGGGCGAGGCTGCGCCCGTCGATCCGCTCGGGAGCGGGCAGATTCAACAGATCGAGCACGGTCGGCAGGAGATCGACGTGGCTGACCGGGAGATCCACGACCCGGCCCGCACCGCTCCCCTTGGGCAGGCGCACGATCAGGGGGGCGTGAATCGTCGACTCATAGACGAAGTAGCCGTGGAATATCTCGCCGTGGTCGCCGAGCCCTTCACCGTGATCGGCGGTCAGGATCACCAGCGAACGGTCAAGCAGACCCCTCTCCGAGACCGCCGCCAGGAAATCCCCGACGAGCGAGTCGGTGAAGGCGACCTCGCCGTCGTAGGGCCGCCCCGGGTAGCGCGAGGCGAACGGCTCGGGCGGCGCGTACGGCTCGTGGGGGTCATAGAGGTGCAGCCACAGGTAGAAGGGGCGGTCGACGGGCCTCCGGTCGAGCCATCGGACGGCCTCGGCCACGGTCACGTCGCCCGTCCGCTGGGCCGAGCTCATGCTCGTGGTCTCCATCTCCGAGACGTCGAAGTCGTCGAAGTAGCGCTCGAAGCCACGGCCGATGCCCCAGATCTTGTCGAGCACGAAGGCGCTCACGAACCCGGCGGTGGACCAGCCGTCTGCCGCCAGCAACTCGGCGAGGGTGGGGATGTTCTCGTCGAGAACGTAGCCGACGTTTTCGCGGATGCCGTGGCCCGGCGGGTAGAGGCCGGTCATGATCGAAGAGTGCGCCGGGAGGGTGAAGGGCACGGTGCTCGCGGCGTTCGTGAAGCGAACTCCGTCGGTCGCGAGAGCGTCGATGTTGGGGGTGTCGACCGCGCTCGGGCCGTAGCACGAGAGGCGGTCGATACGGAGGGTGTCGAGGGTGATCAGGATGACGTTGTCAACCACCGGTGTACGCGCCGAAGTGGGGGAGCGAGTCGAGGCGACGTTTGTCTCCCCGGCCTCTTCCGCAGTCGGGGCCGGCGATCTGCCGCCGGGAAGGAGGCGGAGGGCGAGGTAGGCACTCGCGATCGCCACGGCGACGGCGACGGCGACCACCGCCCGGCGGCGCCCGCGAAATCGAGAGGTCGTGGCGTTCGAGTGGTGTCCGATCATCGTCCGCACCGGCGCGAGAGTCTAGCATTCGAGGCTCGCCGCTCGCCGACCACGGTTCGCGTCGCGGCAACTTCGGCAGGGATCGGCGGGCGCGGCGGCGGAATTTCTAGCCGCCGTCCGGCAACACCGCGTGAATGGCGAGCTCGGTGATCTCGTCCGCCATCTGCCGGGCCGTCAGCCGGCCCGGCTGACGGTACCACCTGGTAAGCCACAGCACCATTCCGACGAGCGTGTGGGTGGCAGTGGTGATGTCGACGTCGCGCAGCCTGCCGGCCGCGGCCAGACGACCCAGGCGTTCGCGAAAGAGCTCGAGGAAGGCGCGCTTGCGGCTCGCGATCTGCTCCCGGTCGGCCGGCAGCAGCGACCGCATCTCCTCGACGGCGAGGATGGCGAAGGCCGCGTCGTCCTCCCGGGTGATGCTCAGGGCGTAGGTGCGGACGAGACGCCGCAGAGCCTCCTCGTCGTTGCGGCAGTCCACCAGCTCCTTGCGGAGCTCTTCCTCGAGAATTTCGTGCCCGTAGTTGACGATGGCGGCCAGCATCTCCTGCTTGCTGCTGAAGTGGTAGTACAGACCGGCCTTGCTGATCCCGGTGGCGCGCGCGATATCCATCAGCGAGGTGGTTTCGAAGCCGCGCTCCAGGAAGAGATGCGCCGAGCGGCGCATGATGTCGTCGCGCCGGCTCGGTCGGCGACGACGTCGCTTTGAGGCAGATTCTCTTCCGGATCGCTGCTCCACTTGAGTTCCCATCTTTCGTTGCCATCCTACCTCGTCCGGCGACCCTTGACTAATCGCGCCTTTCGATGTAATTAACTATATAAGTGTACCGGGCGGCCGGTCAAGTTATTCGAGTCACGAAACTGGAAGGAGGCCGAGTTCGGGTGTGGCGCCTTGTGGGCCGCCGCTGCATGTCGGTCAACCCGAACGGGAATCAGGACGTGAGGTTTTGCGATCGACGGTTGGCGGAAACCGCACACCCAGGGGAGGGGAAGGAGGAGGATCGAGATGAGAATGAGAGGTCTTTGGATCTTGGTCGGCATGCTCGTTCTGGCATGCGTCAACGGGTTCGCCCAGACCACCGGGTCGATCCAGGGTGAGGTCACCGATTTCGAAGGTCAGGTTCTGCCCGGCGTGACGATGAAGCTCACCGGCGACCCGATCCCGGGAGCGGAGCGCGTCACGGTGACCGGCGCCCGCGGCGAGTTCAAGTACAACTCGATGCCGGTCGGCCGCTATGTGCTGTCGGCCTCCCTCGAGGGGTTCATCACTCAGGAGGTCGGCGACGTCAGGGTGACCATCGACGGCGTGGCGTCGGTGACGTTTCGGTTGCAGCCGGAGGCCTTTGCCGGCGAGATCGCGGTGACCGGCGAGGCCCCTCTGGTGGACCTCGTGAGCACCAGCGTCACCACCAACTACGACGCCCAGTTCGTCGAGGCCCTGCCGACGCGCAACAACTTCTACGACATCTTGTCGGTGGCGCCCGCCATGAGCCAGCCCAACGAGGGGGCCGGTTACTTCTCGGGCTACGGCGGCAACGCGACGTCCGAGCAGTGGAACATCGACGGTCTCAACCTGGCCTCTCCCGAGGGAGGCTGGCTGGGCTGGAGCATCAACCCCGACCTCGTGGCTGAGACCTCGATCAAGGGCTTCGGGGCCGGGGCGGAGTACGGCAGCACGCTGGGCAACGTCTACAACCTGGTCACCAAGTCGGGGACCAACGGCTTCCACGGATCGATCGCGGCTTACCTGCTCGACAACAGCCTGGTCGACCCGAACATCAAGCTCGATCCCGATGAGCTCTATGACTACCGCCTTTGGGATCCTGCCGGCGAGTACACCGTCGACTCCTACTACGACCTCCGTGCCACCCTGGGCGGGCCGATCATCCGCGACCGCCTGTGGTTCTTCGCCGGCGCGCAGTTCCAGGAAAACAACATCGTGGGCCCCACCAACGTCGACGGGCTCTCCGGTACCGGCACGACCACCCAACGTTACGACGTCAAGCTGACGGCGCAGCTCTCCGACAACCACCGCCTCGACTTCAGGGGGCACACGGCGAACGAAGACATCGTGCCCGCACCGACCATGTATCAGGAGTTGTCGAACGTGATCGTGTACGACGTCGACATCGACATGCTCACCGCGGACTGGGCCTGGGTCATGTCGGACAGTACCTTCCTCGACGTCCGGGCCGGGACCTGGACCAGAAACCAGGCGATGGACTCGCGCACCGGCAGTGACGAGGAGTGGCTGATGGACGACACCTACGAAGGCCCCGCCCTCAACTTCGGCGGGATCTTCTGGTTCAGCAGTCGCAAGGAGGAGTACACCCAGGCCGACGTCTCGCTGTCGCACTTCACCGACGAGTTCATCGCCGGCAGCCACGAGTTCAAGTTCGGCGTCCAGTACAACAAGGGGCTCGGCGAGAGGGGGGCGAAGTATTCCAGCTTCTGGTGGAAGCAGCCGCCGAGTCCGGACTTCTGGTGGTACGACTACTGGGCATTCCGTTTCCAGATCGAGCCGCCCATCGTGTACGGCGCGGAGACCGAGACGAAGTCGGTGTTTGTTTCCGACTCGTGGAAAGTGACCGACCGGCTGACGCTCGATTTCGGCGTCCGCTTCGACGACCAGAAAGGCTGGATCCCGGACTTTCCGCTGCTCGACGAGAACGGTGACCCCACCGGCGAGATGATCCCGGGTGCGGACATGATCCACTGGCAGAACTGGGCGCCACGCGTCGGTTTCGCCTGGCAGCCGACGGACAACGGGAAAAGCGTGCTTCGAGGATTCGCCGGCCAATTCTTCGACGGACCGGGCTCGGCCGCTTGGTACTACCCGCCGCCGGGCCGGGGGAACGCGGAGGTGCTCTTCGTGTACCCGTGGCAGTTCGTCGTCTCGTCCCAACCCGCCGCGCCTGCCGACGAGCTGCTCGACCCCAACGTCAAGAACCCGAACACCTGGCAGTACGGGCTGTCCTTCGACCAGCAGATCGGCAACAACTACGCCATCGGCGTCCAGTTCGTGGTCAAGGACACCAACGACATCATCGGCTGGCAGATCGAGGACGACGGCGAGTGCCAGCCGTTCCTGTGGGACGACCCCTGGACCGAGGGTGTCGTCGAGCAGATCCAGCTCTGTGAGACCACGGTCGAGCCGACGCGGCACAAGGGCAACGGGCCGGGGCCGGGGTCGTTGGCGCCCGACGCGAAGTACCACATCGACTACAAGGGCGCCGTGGTGACCTTCAGGAGGCGCTACTCCGACGGTTGGGATCTGATGGCCTCGTACACCTACTCCAGGACGGAGGGCATCAACGCCAGGCCCCACGACAACGGCGCTCTGGGCCAGGGCCTGATGCCGTTCACGACCGACTCGGGGTCGGACCCCAACGACTGGTACAACTCCAACCACCTGCTGCAGGGAGACCGCACCCACATGTTCCGGGTGCAGTCCAACGTCGACGTCGGGTGGGGCGTCCGCTTGAGCGGGGTGCTCAACCTGCAGAGTGGTCGGCCCTACCTGCGCCTCGCCCAGGTCGTCGGGCCGACGACCGGCCAGGCGTTGACGATCACGGCGGACGCCAGCGAGGATCTCAGGCTTCCCAGCCAGGCGATTCTCGACCTGGGCGTGCAGAAGACCTTCAGCCTCGGCAGAAATGTCGACCTCGACATCGGCCTGCAGTTGCTCAACGCCCTCAACGAGGACGCCGTGGAGTACTACTCGACCTGGACCCTGTTCCAGGGCCAGAACTTCGAGCCTTCGAGCTGGGTCAGCCCGCGAAGGTTGCAGATCAAGCTGAAGCTCGCGTTCTAGAAAGACCTGATACCCGAGAGGGCGCGCGACTTTCGGTCGCGCGCCCTCTTACTTTTTGCCGACGAGGCGCCGGCCCCACAAAGGGTGGAGTGCTTTCGGGGGTGGTGGATTCCGGCCGCGGCGACGACGAGCGGACCGACCCGACCGTGACCGCGGTCACGCCCATCCAACCCTGCCGGCCGGCTGGTCGTACAATGAAGTGGACACACGCGAGAAATCGAGACGAAGAGGCTGGGATCAGTGGGCACGACGTCGGCACAAAACCAACTCACACAAGCGTTGCTCGAATGCCGAGAGGGAGACCACGAGGCATTCGAACGGGTGGTCTCGCTGTTGTACGACGATCTGCGCCAGGTCGCCCACCGCCAACTCGGCAGGTTGCGGTTCGGCCACACCCTCGACACCACGGTCCTGGTCCACGAGGCATACCTCAAGCTCAACGACACTCACCGGGTCGAAAGCACGGACCGGGCCCACTTCCTGGCGATCCTCGGATGCGCGATGCGCCAGATCATCGTCGATTACGCGCGCCAGCGGTCCGCCCTGAAGCGAGGCGGCGATCTGGCGCGGGTCACGTTCGACGAGTCGGAGATCGCAGTCAACCAGGACGTCGATCAACTGATCGCCCTCGATGATGCACTGGCGCGCCTCGGTGAACTGGACGAGAGATTGGTCAGGATCGTGGAGTGTCGTTTCTACGCCGGGATGACCGAACGGGAGACCGCCGACGCCCTGGAGGTTTCGAAGAGCACGGTTCAACGCGATTGGATCCGGGCGCGGGCCTGGTTGCGCCGCGCTCTCGGCGAGGGCGAGGTTGGCGGCGACGATGGATGACCGGTTCTTCCGTCGGGTGGACCGCGTGCTCGGTGAGGCGCTGGAGTGCCCTCCGGACGAGCGCGAGGCCTTCATCGATTCGGCCTGCGGCGACGACGAGGCGCTCGCCGGGGAGGTGCGGAACCTCCTCGGCGCCGGGCTCGAGGACGACGGCTTTCTCCGTCCGGGCGGCGCGCTGTCGGGCGCGGTCTGGGAGGAGATGACGGCAAGCCGCGAGGCCCGTCCGCACCCCGAAAAGATCGGTCCCTACCGCATCATCGAGCAGATCGGCCGGGGCGGGATGGGGGCGGTCTATCTCGCCGGGCGTGACGCGGACGGGGGTGAGGATCGGGTCGCCCTCAAGCTCCTGCACGATGCCGGCTGGTCAAAGGACACGATGCTCCGGTTCGATCAGGAGCGATCGATCCTCGCTTCTCTCAACCACCCCGGTATCGCACGATACCTCGACAGTGGAGTCACCGAAGACGGCCGGCCCTTTCTCGCGATGGAGTACGTCGAGGGCCTCCCCATCGATCGATTCTGCGACGAGAACCGGCTGCGGGTGGAGCAGCGGCTGCGGCTGTTCATCGACACCGCGAGGGCGGTGACCCATGCCCACCGGGCCATGATCGTGCACCGCGACATCAAGCCGTCGAACATCCTGGTGACCGCAGAGAACCAGGTGAAACTGCTCGATTTCGGGATCGCGAGAATTCTGGACGAGTCGCCGGCCGTGACCCCCGGCGGGTTGACCCGCGCCGGGATGCGTGTCCTGACCCCCGAGTACGCGAGCCCCGAGCAGATGCGCGGCGAGCTCGTCACCACGTCGTCCGACGTCTACCAACTGGGTCTCGTGCTCTATGAACTCTTGACCGGCCGCCACCCGTACCGCCTCGAGGGCCGCACGGCCACCGAGCTGGAACGGGTCATCTGCGAGCAGCCGATCATGACGCCGAGCGCCGCCGTGGTCCACGCGGCGGGGTCTTCAGAGACCTCGGACGACCGCCGGGCGGCCGTGGAGTCGGCGGCGCAGGTCCGGGGGAGCCGGCCGGATCGGCTCCGCCGGCGTCTCACCGGCGATCTCGACACGATCGTGAGAATGGCGCTCCGCAAGGAGCCCGAGCGTCGCTACCTGTCGGTGGAGCAACTCACCAGGGACATCGAGCACCACCTCGAGGGCAGGCCGATCTCCGCCCGCAAGGACACGGTGGGGTATCGCATGGGGAAACTCGTTCGCCGTCATCCCTGGCGGCTGGCGACCGGCGCCTCCATCCTGGCTCTGGTCGTCGCCCTCGCGGGGATGACGCTCGAACGTCAATCATCCGAGAATGAGAGAATTCGACTCGAGGCCGAGCGTTCCGAGCAGGTCGCCGGCTTTCTCCAGGGCCTCTTCGACATCGACCAGACCACACCCGCCGCGGGTGAGGCCGTCACCGCGCGGGAGCTCCTCGACCGGGGCGCCGGCACGCTCGACGAGGATCTCGACAACCAACCGCAGCTCCAGGCCACCCTTCAGGGGCTGCTGGGAGAGATGTACCGGAAGCTCGGCCAGTTCGATCAGGCGCAGCGATTGCTCGATGAGTCGTTGCAGACAAACCGGGCGATTCACGGCCCCGAGCACCCGGCGGTGCTGGCGAGCCTGGTGGGACGCGCCCGTCTGCTCGCCGATCTGGGACGCTTCGACGAGGCGGAGGCCTCTTACCTCAGCGCGCTCGAGAGCTACGGTGGGTCATCGGGAGAGGTGGGTCGTGAAGCGGCCCTGTGCCGATTCCACCTGGCCGAGCTCTACGTCCTCATGGGTCGCTACGAGGAGGCGGAGCCGTTGTTCGCCAGCGCCCTCGACGGGCTCTCCAACGCACCGGACGCCCGCGATGCGGAGCTCGCCGCCTCGATCACCGGTCTTTCTTCCCTGTACTGGTCACAGGGCCGGTACGAAGAGGCGGAGCCCCTGTTGATCCGGGCTCGCGCGATCTACGAGGCCCTGCCCCGCCACAGCACACGCGAGCTCGCCGGGGTCCTCGGCAGTCTCGGGCAGATCGCGCAGCGCCGGGGAGATTTCGAGACCGCGGAACCGCTGCTCGGACGCAGCCACGAGATCCTCGAGGATCAACTCGGTCCGGACCACCCCGACGTGGCGCTGGCGCTCGCCTCGATCGCGCGACTGTACTCGGAGCAGGGGCGGTTCGACGAGGCCGAGCCGCTGTACCTGAACGCACTTCAGACCCTCGAGGAGGCGTTCCCGGAGGACCATCCGGATGTTGGCGAGTGCCTCAACGATCTCGCGCTCATGTACTGGGACCGGGGCGATCTCGACCGGGCCGAACCACTTCTGGAGCGAGCGTTGGCCATCGGCATCCAAACCCTCGGCGCCGATCATCCCGATGTGGGGGCCGCCAACAACAGCCTCGGCGCGCTCTACGCCCGCCAGGGAAAACCGGAAGAGGCGGAGCGTTCCTACCGACAGGCGCTGATGATCATGAACACGAGCCTGGGCAGCGACCACCCCTACGTGGCGGCGGTTCGCGTCAACCTCGCCGGGGTGCTTCGCGAGCTCGGCCGGCAGGACGAAGCCGTTCCGTTGTGCGAGGAGGCGGTCGCGATCAACCGACGAGCCCTCGGCGAGGACCACGTGGATGTGGCCAGGTCGCGGAGCATGCTCGCCGCCCTCTACCTCGACTGCGGTCGGTATGAGCAGGCGGCATCGCTGCTCGATCAGGCGATCCCGGTCCTCGAGGCGACCTTCGGCCCCGACCACCCCACTGTTGCGACCGCCGTGGCTCGAAGGCGCCAGGCCGAGGCTCGGTGATTCGCGACCTCAGCGCCTCGGCGTCCTCGTGACGAAACCTGGTGAGAAGGTCGGGCTGGATCACTCGCTGTGAGAAACGGCCGGGGGGCCGTCTGCGTAGACCACCCTCCATCCCCGGTAGCTCCGCTTGACCATGCCCCCGCGCTGATTGCGGGCGTGGTAGGTCGGCCACTCGCGCAGCCACCGGCGGTAGGTCCCGGGAAGATCGTAGACGTTGACGTAGACGCTCAGGTTCGCCCCGGAGGCGGTGACCGACACCGCTCCGAGCTCGAGGTCGCCGTCGCGGTCGACATCGCCGAGCACGGCGCCGTTCAACGTCGTCTCGCCGGAAGGGCGCAGTGGGAAGCCGGTCAGCTCCTGACCTTCAGCGTCCAACCCGAAGATAAAACCCCGTCCGTCCTCGTCCAAACCGGCGTCGGCGAAGATCTCGATCGCGCCGTCTCCATCCATGTCGGCGGCGGTCAGCATGGTGACGGCCGAGGTGTAGCGATCGGTGGTCCACGGAAATCCCGACTTGGTGTTGCCGGCGGCATCCCACGCATAAACCCGGGCGTTGTGCACGGTGACGGGCGGGTTGACTTCAACGGTGATCAACTCCGATCCGATCAGGATCTCGGGCGTTCCGTCTCCTTCGAGATCCGTCACGATGGGCGGGCACTCGGTGTTCGCGATCCGTTCCTGCTGGGGCCAACCGGGAACGATCGTGCCGTCGTGTTGGAAGACGTAGACCTCGGTCCTGGCGACGGTCAGCGACTCGTCTCTCAGCGCCGGCACGACGATCTCCAGATCGCGGTCGTTGTCCAGATCGGCCAACGCGGCCGACGACAGCACCGCGAACCGGGCCCCGTCGATTCCGAGGGGCCAACCCGGAAGCTCGTTGCCGTCGACGTCGAGCAGGTGCATGAGGTTCCGCTCGGTGAGGAAGATCTCCGGCCTGCCGTCGCGATCGACATCGCCCACCGCCGGAGTCCCGTGCGCCGACTCGGTCAGCGACACCGGCCACCCGGTGGTCCACTCGGAACCATCCGCCTCGAAGACGTGGGCACTCTGGTCGGAGATGTAGACCACCTCGAGCATGGAGTCGCCATCGAGATCGTAGAGGGTCGCACCATCCGCGATGCTCGCGATCCCCGCGGTCACCGGGAACCCGGGCCTCACCGTGCCGTCATGTTCGATGACGTAGATCCGGGCCTGGTACGCGTCGTCGACGGTGACCTGGACGATCTCCTGGGTTCCGTCGTTGTCGAGATCGCCGACGCTCGGCGCGAAGAACGCGCCGCCGATCGTGGTCACCGGGAACCCGTCGATCTCCTGTCCGCTCTGATCCCACGCCGCCACGAATCCCTCGGACGCGCGGGGTGGAAAACGATTCTGGTAGGAGTAGATGACTTCGAGGCCCGGCGTGCCGCCGAGATCCGCCAGAACCACGCCGCGCATGTTCCACGGCGCGTTGAACAGGTTGTCGAATGGAAACTCGATGGGAAACCCGGGCAGTTGGGCTTCGATCGACTTCGCCAAACCGGGATCGCGGGTTCCAATCTCCGAGGCCGGCGCCGATTGGGCGAGACTCACGGTCAACAGCATGGTTCCGACGGCGATCCGAATGAGCATCCAATTTCGCACAGCTTCCTCCGCGGCCAGATATTGAAAGGTCATCCCCTTCACTCAGAGATACGTAGAACGGCCGGGAAAAGCATCACGACGGGTTCGGACAGGTGCCACTCTGAGCGTTCTCGGCATTATCTGATTCTCGTCGCCGAACAACGTCATGTCTACTCCGGTGGTATCTGATTCGCTGTCGATATGCTTCGGATGTACGACACCCTCTCTTTTTTATGGGGCGCGCACTCGGACGCTCGAGCGGAATGCCCCACTCCTCCGGTCAGTTTCCCCGGTGAGAGCGATTCTCACACAGTGCGCACTGAGTGAACGACGGGGAACCGGAGGGGCGTGAGCGATGGTCGATGAACCCAAGAAACCCGATCTGGACGACGAGCTGACCGGCTCGCTGGCGGACGGTTTGACCGATGCGGCGCCGACGGAGTTGATGTCGGGGTACGAAGCGATCCGGGCGGCGCGGCAGATCGGCCCCTACCGGCTCATCGAACAGATCGGCGAGGGCGGGATGGGCGAGGTCTGGCTCGCCGAGCAGACCGAAGGCGTCTGGCGGAAGGTGGCGCTCAAGGTCATCCGGCCGGGGATGGACACCAGAAGCTTCATCGCCCGTTTCGAGGCCGAGCGCCAGGCGCTGGCGATGATGGACCACCCCACCATCGCCAAGGTCTTCGACGCCGGCGAGACCGCCGACGGGCGCCCGTACCTGGTGATGGAGTACATACAGGGCGAGCCCATCCACCGCTACTGCGACACCAACCGGCTGTCCACCGAGG
>JAHECW010000162.1 GCA_024641545.1 Acidobacteriota bacterium | reverse complement strand
CCCGTTGGGTGCTGTAATCGCGCATCTCGAGCTCGTCGAGATCGCCGTCGTCGTAGGACGGCTCGATGTTGTCGGCCCCGCGCTTGGTGTCGCTGCCGCTCGCCGAGACCAGAAGGCCCCAATCCTTTGTTTCGCCGAATCTGGTGCCGAAGGTCACGCTCCCGTTCGGAGCGGCCTCTTCCATGAGCGCGCTGTAGCCCATCCCCAACGCGGCCGAGAGCCGGAGCTTCTCGGGCGCCCGTTGCGTCACCAGATCGACGGTGCCGCCGATGGAGTCGCCGTCCATGTCGGGCCGCAGGGCCTTCGAGACTTCGATCGAGCCGAGCAGGTCGGCCGGGATGGTGTCGAGGGCGACGTTTCTGACACCGGCCTCCGGTGACGGGATGCGTTCGCCGTTGACCGTTGTCGAGTTGAGCCTCGCCTCGGTGCCGCGGATGATGATGTAGCGGCCCTCACCCATGTCGCGATTCAGGCTGACGCCGGGCACCCGTTGGGTTGCCTCGGCCGCGTTCTTGTCCGGAAAGCGGCCGATCTGATCGGCGGCCACGATGTTGGTGATATTGACCGTGTTCATCTGCGTGTTGAGTGCCTTGGCCTGGCCCTCGAGCAGTGGCGAACCCCGAACCTCGATCTCGCCGCCATAGGCCAGACTCATGTCCAGGTTCACCGCCTCGCCGGCGACAACGGTCACATCGGCGGAGGCGCTCTGCAGTCCGAGGTAGCTGAAGGTCAGAGTGTGATCTCCCACTGGAACCGGCGCGAGCCGGTAGCTGCCGTCCATCCCGGTCACGGCGACGAGGTTGGTGCCCCCGACGCTGACATTGACCTCAGAAACGACATTCCCCGCAGGGCCGACCACCGTTCCATAGATGACGCCGGTGCCATCCTGTGCCAGGACAATGCAGGGAGTCACCGCCAGTGAAATAGAAAGAGCCAAGAGAGCCAAATACCTGAACTTCTTCAAGGACACCATTGCTTCCTCCTCACAGTCGGTCGACGATGATTGAATCGATAGCCCCCGCCAACGGGCCTCCCCCCCGGGTGCGGCGAACTCGGAATCACGTTCAAAGACCGGAACCACCCCGCGCTTCTCATCAGGGCCGTCGAAACCCGTGTGAGAACCGGGGGTCAAAGCTGCAAAATTTTCTCTTTGCGGCTGCATCGGCGTCCTTTTTGGAACGTTCCAGGTTGCAATCTCGCGTTCCAGGCGCTATATTTTGGAACGTTCCAAAAGGAACATATAACTCGGATCGGCGGAAGTCAAGTGGCACCACGAGGAGACGCGGGCAACCAGGGATCGCAGGCAATGCCGACAATCCTCGATGTCGCCCGAAGAGCCGGTGTCTCAAAATCACTGGTCTCGATGGTGACCCGCGGCGAGGGCGGAGTGAGCGAGGAAAAGCGTCGCGCGATCCTCGAGGCCATCGACGAGCTCGACTACCGGCCCAACGCCATGGCGCGAGGTCTGGTCCAGCGCCAGACCCGGATCCTCGGGGTCATGATTTCCGATCTCCAGAACCCGTTTTTCGGCGCGGTGATCTCGGGTATCCAGGAGCGCGCCGAGGAACGCGGATTCCGGGTCCTCATCACCACCGGAGACCGCACACCGAGCGTCGAGGAGAGCGCCATGGAGAATCTGCTCGAGCTCAGGGTCGACGGTCTGATCCTCGCCTCGCCGCGGGTCGGCGACGAAGCCATCGCCCACGCGGGCCGATCGGTTCCGGTGGTCGTTCTCAACCGCGACACCAACGATGACAGCAGCGACAGCGTCACCAACGACAATATCGCCGGCGCCCGGCTCGCCGTCGAGCACCTGGTCAGCTTCGGCCACCGCCGAATCGCCTTTATCGAAGGCGGCGTCGGCGCCGGCGCCCGGATCCGCCGTGAGGGCTACCTGCGCGCCATGCGTGACTTCGGCCTCGAGGAGGAGATCGTGACCGTCGAGGGCCGGCACACCGAGGAGGGCGGCCACCAGGGCGCCATGGAGCTCCTCAAGATGCGGGTTCTTCCGACCGCGGTCTTCGCCTCGAACGACCTCTGCGCCATCGGCGCCATGACCGCCTTCGAAGAGGCCGGCCTGAGCATCCCCGACGATCTCTCGCTGGTCGGCTACGACAACAACCGAATGGCGGCCCTGCGCCACATCTCCCTGACCACCATCGACCAGCCCGGAGGCGACATGGGTCGCTCGGCGGTCGAGCGTCTTCTGGAGCGGATCGACGGGGACCGGACCGAGCCGAGCCACGATGTCGTCTCGCCCAGCCTGGTCGTGCGATCTACGACAGGACCACCACGTTTTGAAGCTAAAGCATGAAAAACTGATTTAAACCGATTGGCAGTTATGAGCATCTCATGGTTCAGTGAGCGCGAAAAGGAGACAAAATGACTACGAACGCCGCGTCGACACCGAAAGCACGACCCCGGTCCGCAACCCGCCGCATCTGCCTCGCGATCCTCTCGATCGCGTTCCTCGCTTCCTGCTCGGGATCGGACGGCCCTCCCGCACCGGCGGCGGACTCGCCCGAGGCCGCAGCGGTCGCGATCGCCGCCGACGCGCTCACCCCCGTCCTCATCACCGAAGCCACCGCCGTGGACACCGATGACCCGGCGATCTGGATCAATCCGGACAACCCCGCCGAGAGCCTGATCCTCGGCACCGACAAGGGCGGCTCGATCTATGTCTTCGATCTCGACGGCAAGATCATCCCCGAAAAGACCTTCACCGGAATGGGGCGGGCTAACAACATCGATGTCGAGTACGGCTTCATGCTCGCCGGCGAGCCGATCGACATCGCCGTCGCCACCGATCGAAACTCCAACCTGCTCCGGGTCCTTCGCCTGCCCGAGATGACGCCCATCGACAACGGCGGTATCCCCGCGTTCGCAGACGAACCGCCCGAACTCCAGCGGCCGATGGGCATCGCCCTGTACAAACGGCCTTCCGACGGCGCCGTCTTCGCCGTCGTCAGCCGCAAGACGGGACCGAGCGGCGCGTACCTCTGGCAGTACCTGATCGAGGACGACGGCAGCGGACAGGTCAAAGCCACCAAGGTCCGCGCGTTCGGGACCTTCAGCGACGCCACGAGCATGGATGAAGGCGTCGCCGAGCTCGGTGAAATCGAGTCGGTGGCGGTCGACGACGCGCTCGGCTACATCTACTACTCCGACGAACTGGCAGGGGTCAGGAAGTACCACGCGGATCCAGACGCCCCTGACGCGAACGTCGAGCTCGCGATCTTCGCCACCGATGGGTTCGCCGACCAGCGCGAGGGGATCTCGATCTACGCGATCAACGACGGGACCGGCTACATTCTGGTTTCCGACCAGCAGGGCAACGCGTTCCGGATCTTCACCAGGGAGGGCGAGCCGGGCGACCCGCACAGCCACCGCTTCCTCAAGACGGTCGCGGTGTCCACCAACGAGAGTGACGGCTCCGAGATCACCAGCACGGTCGTCGATCCCCGCTTCCCATCGGGCCTCTTTGTCGCCATGTCCGACAACCAGACCTTCCACTATTACTCGTGGGACGACATCGCGGGAGACGACTTGAAGAAGGCACCGAACGGGTCCCTCCCGACCCCCTGATCTTGCCGAACCGGAAACTCCTCGACGTGCTTCTCTTCGATCTCGGCGGGGTGCTGATGGAGTTTGCCGGTTTCGATGAACTGGTCCCGTTGGTGCATTGGGCTGAAGATCGGTCACAGGTCCGAGACCGTTGGATCCGATCTGAGGCTGTCCAGCGCTTCGAACGAGGCGAGACCACCTGCGATGATTTCGCCACCGGGGTGATCGAGGAACTGAAAATCGATCTTTCGCCGCCGAACTTCCTCGAGAACTTCGTCGAATGGGCCAAGGAGCCCTCTCCGGAGGCGATCTCGCTGCTCATGAGGCTGCGGGAGGATTTTCGGATTGCCGCCCTGAGCAACGCCAACGAGCTCCACACGCCGCTCCACCGCCGGCGTTTCGAAGCGGTCATCGACAGCTTCTATTTTTCCGACGAGATCGGCGCCGTCAAACCGGATCGGGCGATCTTCAAACACGTGATCCGCGATCTCGATGTCTCTCCGAACCGGATCGCGTTCTTCGACGACACCCCGGTCAACGTCGATGCGGCGCGCAGTACGGGGATCAGGGCCTACGCCGCGGACGGCCTCGCCGAGCTCACGAGCCGGCTCCGGCAGCTGGGGCTCCTCGGTGAGGGGCACCGTAGGTGACGACGTGATGGGAGAAACCGGCGGCACGCACCCCCTCTCGACGGGGTCCGGTCGTACGGAGAGCCGGATCGAGAACACCCAGGGGAAATCCAGCCTCGCGCTCCGCGGCGGCCGCGCCCTGATCGACGACCGCCTGCTCTACAGCGGCAACAACGGCTTTCGTACGCGCGACTACCGCTTCCTCGGAACCATCGGATATTTCGACACCGTCACCCTCATGTCGCCGAGGGCTACACCCTGGAAAACCTCACGGCATTCGTCGATCGCTGCCTGGTCAATCTGGAATCCGACGCCCTCGATCTCGTCCAGCTCCACTGTCCGCCCACCGCGGTCTACTCCATGCCGGAGACCTTCGGCGCGCTCGATGAACTGGTGAGCACCGGCAAGATTCGTCACTACGGCGTCAGCGTCGAGAAGATCGAAGAGGCCCTCAAGGCCATCGAGTACCCCAACGTCCAGAGTGTTCAGATCATCTTCAACATGTTCCGGCAGCGGCCGGCTGAGGCCTTCTTCGACAAGGCGCGCCGCAAGAAGGTCGGTGTTCTCGCCCGAGTGCCCCTGGCATCGGGTCTGCTTACCGGAAAACTGACCGAAGACAGCGCCTTCTCCGCCGACGACCATCGCGCCTACAACCGCGAAGGCGCCTCGTTTGACCGGGGCGAGACCTTCTCGGGGTCGATTTCGAACTCGGTCTCCACGCCGTCGAGGAACTTCGGCAGTGCTGCCCGCCCGGAATGACTCCGGTCCAGTTCGCCCTGCGCTGGATTCTCATGTTCGACGCCATCACCTGCGCGATTCCCGGCGCCAAACGACCGGAACAGGCCGAGGAGAATTTCAGCGCCGCCGATCTGCCGGCTCTGTCGGAAGAAACCATGGCCGCGGTGAGATCGATCTATGACCGGCTCATCCGGCCATCGGTGCACCACTGCTGGTAGTGATGGGTCTCGGGATCCTCTCACCGGTCGTCGTGCCGGATCTTCGATCTTGAGTCTCCGAACGCCATGAAACATGATCCGCCTCAAAGCCATGGACTGATTCGGTTCGCGAGAAGTTCTCGTTGGGTTCGGTTGGTCCATCCCGGGATCGACGCTGGTGGAACCGTCGCGAAGGAGTCCAGCGGCGTCGAGCGGCGCGGCTATCAGAGCCGCCTCGACACACAGGGGTCCCAACCGAACAGCGAGCTTCCTGACGGTTGATCTCCTCCTGATTCCGCCACATCACACTCGTATCTTATAGACATAAGATATTGCGAAAACACTCATACGTAAAACTATTACGAACGATTCCCGCGGTGTACAATGAAAAGGCGGCAGCCGGCCACTCGGCGGAAACGCAGAATCGGCCGGTCTGGACACCTCGAAGACACGAGGCACTTCGAGGGTGTTCACCCCGCAATCAAACAGGGAGAGAATCATGAAACCGAATCAGGCGTCCTATTGGGCATTGTTGACGTTGGCGGCGGTGGTGTTCGCGGGTGCACTCCCGGTCTCGGCGGCAATCCCGACCGCAGAGCGAAACGCACTCATCGATCTCTACACCAGCACCGGCGGCGTCAACTGGACCCACAACGCCGGCTGGCTCGGCGCCCCCGGCACCGAGTGCAGTTGGGAAAGAGTGACCTGTAACAGCGAAGGGACCACGGTCACGCGGATCCAGCAATACAGCGGCTATCTCGTCGGTCCCCTACCCGATTCTCTCGCCGATCTCACCGGGTTGGTCTACCTCGATCTCTCCGACAACTACTTCTCGGGTTCGATTCCGGCATCCTGGGGCGGTTTCTCGAGTCTGACCCACCTCATCCTCGACAACAGCGAGTTGAGCGGATCGATCCCGCCGGAGCTCGGCAACATCTCGACCCTGCAGTGGCTCGATCTCAACGGCAACACCCTGACGGGGTCGATCCCCGCGTCATTGGGGAATCCAACGTTCCTGCGGTTCATCGACCTCAGCGGAAACGATGTGTCGGGTTCGATCCCGGCGGCCCTCGGCAACCTCTCGAACCTCGAGAACCTCTGGCTCCAAAACAATGATCTCACCGGTTCGATCCCCGTGGAGCTCGGCAACCTCACCGATCTCGAGAATCTTTTGCTCTACAGCAACCAGTTGACCGGGTCGATCCCGCCGGAACTGGGGAACCTCATGTTCCTCCTGGACCTTGATCTCTCCGGCAACCAATTGACCGGGTCCATCCCGGCATCCCTCGGGGGTCTCTCGAATCTTGCTCAGCTCACCCTTGAATCGAATCAGCTGAGCGGATCGATCCCGGCGTCACTCGGCGGTCTTTCGAGCCTCACGAGGCTCCAGCTCGGTTGGAATCAGCTGACGGGATCAATCCCGCCGGAGTTGGGCGATCTTTCAAGCCTCGTATGGCTCAGTCTCAGCGACAACGAGTTGACGGGCTCGATTCCGGCGGAAATCGGCAGCCTGACCGGCCTTGAGTCACTCTTCCTCAACCGAAACCAACTGACCGGCCCGATTCCGGCCGAACTCGGCGACCTTTCGAGCCTCCAGTATCTCTGGATGATCTCGAACCGATTCGTAGGCGAGATCCCCATGAATCTGATGAACCTCACCATCTACAACCAGTCCGGCCATATCGACTTCAACGGCCTCTACGCCAGCGACCCGTCCCTGATTGCGTTTCTCAACCAGAAGTTCGGAACGACCTGGGCCGTCTCTCAGACCGTGGCGCCGGAGAACGTAGTCGTCACGGATGTTTCCGATCACTCGGTGTGGTTGAGCTGGGATCCCGTGAGCTATGGCGATCCGGGTGGATTCAATCTCTATGTTTCACCCGCAGGCGCAGGGTCGTGGACCCTTTTCGACTGGACCGCTGAAAAAGGCACGACCCAATTCCCGGTGACCGGATTGGATCCGGACACACCCTACGACTTCGCCGTCGGGTCTTTCACCGAACCGCACGCCAACAACCTCAACCTCGTCGTCAGCGACGCCGGCGCTCCGGTGATGGCGACGACCTCGAACGGCGGATGCGCCCAGCCTGTCATCCAGAGCATTTGGGGGGACGACGTGACTCTGTCCGTCAGCGGGAGCTTCGACACCTACCAGTGGAGTACGGGCCAGACGACCCCGACCGTCGACGTTCCCGTGCCTACATCGCCGCGGTGGTACTGGGTGACCGTGACCTTCCCCGGCTCGTGCGAAGAAAGCTCCACCGTTCTTCTCGACCCGGCCGATCTCGTGTTTCTGGACGGTTTTGAAACCAGCGACACATCGGCGTGGTCCGACTCGTCGCCCTGAGGTTCGTTCAGTCAGGGCTGGGGATCAGGGGAAGACGCTGTCCCAACCGCCAAGGGTGCCGTCCTCGAAGTCATCACCAAAGAGAACCGGGGTCAGCAAAAAGGCCCGGTCTGAACCGCCGAATACACCGCGGCCGACGATCTGCCCGGAATTGTTGATGCCGCGTCCGTCGGCGAGCACCCACCCCGCGGGAATGCCGGCAACGGTGTTGAGATCGGTGATCTGCCCATCGACCCACATCACGGCGTAGACGTAGAAATCGGCGGCCCGGGCCCACCCGACCACATCGCCGTGGTCATTGACATCGTTGGCTTCACTCATGTTGCCGCCGTCCAACGTGGGCAGATCCACCATCGTCCCGCCATGCCAGATGCAGGCGTGCTGCTGACCTCCGGTCGGCGAACCGTCGCTCCATCCGACGATCTGCGGAGTCGGGAGGTCATTGATCGCATGGGCGTAGCTCTCGGTGGCGGCCGGCGCGCCGGGGAAGGCGCCGAGCTCGACCGGGCCTCCGCCGTCCCAGATAACGGCGGTCTGCACGACGGTGGATGAGGACGAGTAGCCGACCGAGACACCTTCGTTGTTGATGGCCAACGCAGCGCTTCCCCACCCACCGCCAAGGACGCCGAGGTCGGCCATATTTGTCACGCCGAGGGTCTTGGAGAATGCGTGGTATTCACCCCCGCCGGTCTCCGAAGTCCCAACCACCTGGTGGGCGGCGTTGATCCCCCGGCCGGCGGTGGACGACCCACCCAGACCCTCGTAGCTGATGCTGTCGTTGAACGGGCACGAGTCGGCGGCTTTCCACGTCGCGAGATAGATCGGAGCGCCATCGGTCGCCTGGGTCCACCCGACCGCGCAGCCGGCGGCGTTGACCGCGAGGGCCGAGCTCCTCATGTTCGGGGCGCTCCCACCGTCGAAGTCGAAATGCCGCACCCCCTCGGAATACCAGAAGGCACGCTCTCGCGGGGTACCTCCGGAGTTGAAACTGATGGAACCCACGACCACCCCGTCATCGTTGATCGCTCGGGCTTCGCTGCCCAGGTCACCGGCCTCGCCGAGATCGGTGAAGACGTATGTCAGGTCTTGCGCAGCGACCCATGGGCCGGCGACAAGACAGAAGAGAAGAGAGAGCAGCAACGAAGTGTTTCTCATCATGACAAAAAATCCTACCACCTGGTCAACTCAAGTCAACGCAAGATCACAGCGAATCATCCAGACCTTCGACAAACCTCCTTGAAACCCGATTCTTCGAGCCATCCACGGGCGATGCTGCGCTATCCTCAGCGCCGGAGGCTGCCCGATGCACCGTTCGATCCTTCACTCCTCGCCCGCCACCGCTCTCGTCGCCTGTCTGGCGCTCCTCGTCTGCCCCACCGGCTCGGCCCAGGTCATCAACGAATACCTCGCCAACCACACCGGCATCGACGACCACGAGTACATCGAGATCTTCGGCCAACCGGACACCTCGTATGCGAACCTCACGATTCTCCAGATCGAGGGCGACATCGCCGATGGGCCCGGCATTCTCGACTCGGCAATCCCGGTCGGGACCACCGACCCCGGCGGTTTCTGGCAGACCGGCTTTCTCAACAACCAGCTCCACAACGACAACATGTCGCTGCTGCTGGTCGACGGCTTCACCGGAACAGTCGGCGAGGATCTCGACAGCGACGACGACGGCGTCCTCGACCTTACCCCCTGGACCCAGCTCGTCGACGAGGTCGGGATCAAGGCGCAGGACTCGGTCGTGGCCGGTTTCGTCTACACGTCATTCGATCTCTACCCCGGCACCGACGGGGTCTGGTTCACCTGGGGCGGAGGGTCGCGCATCCCCAACGGCGCCGACAGCGACACTGCCGACGACTGGGTGCGCAACGACTTCGACGGCGAAGGTCTGCCGGGTTTCAGCGGCACCCTCGGCCCGCTCGAGGCGGTCAACACCCCGGGAGCCGAGAACCAGGCCTACGTTCCCCGAGCGCCGGTCATCAACGAGGTCGTCGTCGACCACATCGGCGCGGACGACCACGAGTTCATCGAGATCTTCGGCGAGGCTTCGGCCGACTACTCGAGTCACCGCATCGTCGTGCTCGACGGCGGCGCGGCCGGCAACCCGGGGGCCGTCGATTTCGTCGCCCAGCCGGGCATCGTCAACGGCGGGTCGAGCTGGACGACCGGTTTTCTGGCGCCGGATTCGCTCGCGAACCGGTCGCAGACCATCCTCCTGGTCACCGGGTTCACCGGCAGCGAAGGCGACGATCTCGACACCGACGACGACGGCGTGCTCGACTCGACGCCGTGGACCGCCGTCGACGACGGCGTCGCCTTCGACTCGGGCGGCCCCGGAGATCGCAGCTATGCGACGCCGGTCCTCGGCGCGGGTTTTGACGGTCTGCCCGGCACCCCGGGAGGCGCCTCCCGCGCCACCAGCGGCTTCGACACCGACACCGTCGACGACTGGGTGCGCAACGATTTCGACGGCGAGGGTCTGCCGGGGTTCGCCGGCGACCTCGAACCGATGGAGGCCTACAACACACCGGGCCTCGCCAACCGTCGGCGCCTCGTGGACTATTACTCGACGGCGGACACGAGCGACCCGGTGTCCCTCAGGGCGACACTGCACGAGATCATCGACGACCACGTCCGCCACGCCTACACCGCCGATGTGACCGACACCTGGGACATCCTCGATCCCGCCAGCGAGGACCCGAACGAACCGCTCAACATCCTCGATGTCTACAAGAACGCGAGCTATCCCAAGGCCGGCGCCGGCAACTCCAACTACGACCGGGAGCACACCTGGCCCAAGTCGTACGGCTTCTCGACCGACAGCCCCACCAACTCGCCCTACACCGATTGCCACCACCTCTTCCCGGCCGCCGGCGCCTACAACGGGAGTCGATCCAACAAACCGTTCGACACCTGCGACGGCGCCTGCGAGGAGTGGACGACCGATGTCAACAACAACGCGGGCGGCGGCTCGGGGGTCTACCCGGGCAACTCCAACTGGACCGATGCCCTGCGCTGGGAAACCTGGGTCGGGAGAAGGGGCGATGTCGCCCGCGCGGTGATGTACATGGCGGTTCGATACGAGGGCGGCAGCAACGGCGTCACCGGTTTCCCGGAACCCGATCTGGTCCTGACCGACGACGCGGGCCTCATCCAGACCACGAGCTCGAGCCCCGCCTACATGGGTCTGCTGTCGACCCTCCTGGCCTGGCACGCCGAGGACCCGGTCGATGATCTCGAACGCCACCGGGTCGATGTCGTGTGGCGACACCAGGGCAACCGCAACCCCTTCATCGACCACCCCGAATGGGCTCGCTGCGTGTTTGCCGGACAGGACTGCGGCAGCCTCTTTGTCGAAGGCTTCGAGTCGGGAGGCACCGGGGCCTGGTCATCGACCACGCCGTAGTCCGCCGTACCCGGCCTCGGCGCCGGCGCGCTCGCAGTAACGGATTCATACCGGCCCTCGTGGTAGCCTGAAATCGAACGAATGAACCATCGATGGTACATGCCCGCCGTGCTGATGTGTGTTGCGGTCCTCGCGGCGCCTCGCTGCATCAGCGCGGCCGAGCCCACGGCCGCGGCTTCGAACGTTCTCCTGCAACCGAGTGCCGAGTTCTGGAAGCACAAAGCCCCCGAACGCTTTCGTGTTCGCTTCACCACCAGCGAGGGAGACTTCGTGGTGGAGATCAGCCGGAGCTCGGCGCCACTCGGCGTCGATCGTTTCCACAACCTGGTGCGCGCCGGGTTTTTCGACGACAGCCGGTTCTTTCGCGTTCGAAAGGGCTACATTGCCCAGTTCGGCATCCCCGGCGACCCGACGGTCGGCGCGGTCTGGCGGGAATCCTCGATCGCGGATGATCCGGTTCGGGAGTCCAACACCCGAGGCAGCATCGCCTACGCGATGACCGGGCCCGACACCCGCACGACCCAGCTCTATATCAACCTCGTCGACAACCTCCATCTCGATGCCCAGGGTTTTGCGCCGCTCGGGCGGGTGGTCGAGGGTATGGCGGTCGTCGACCGGCTCTACGCCGGCTACGATGAATCCGCGGGCGGCGGGATGCGGGGCGGCAAGCAGGGGGCGATCTTCACCAACGGCAATACCCACCTGGATCAGGCGTTCCCGTTGCTGTCGAGACTCATCCGAGCCACGATCGAATAGGGGAGAAACAAGCATGCGCGTTCCGAAGCTCGGCTTCCGCATCCGTGGATTGATTGCTCTGCTGGCCCTGACCGCCGTCGCCCGGCCTCTGATCGGCGCCGATTATCCGACACCGCGGGAAGGCGATTACCAGATCGAGAACTTCGAGTTCGCAAGCGGAGAGGTACTCCCCGAGCTCAACCTCCACTACACCACCGTCGGCGAGCCGAAGCGCGACGCCTCGGGCACGGTTCGCAATGCCGTCCTGATCATGCACGGCACCACGGGATCCGGCGGCGGCTTTCTCTCGGATCGATTCGCCGGTGAGCTCTTCGGCCCCGGCCAACTGCTCGACGGCGAGCAGTATTACCTCATCCTGCCCGACGCCATCGGCCACGGT
>JAHECW010000291.1 GCA_024641545.1 Acidobacteriota bacterium | reverse complement strand
GCGGCGCCCGACGACAGCGCACGGACGGTCTGCATCGGGATGACCGGCCCATCGGCGATCGAGGTCCAGGAGAGGATCGTCGAAACCTTCGAAGCCACCGGAATCCCGGTTCCCACCATCTACGAGGGCGGCCCCGAGCCCCAGCTCGAACTTGCCAAAGTCACCAACGGCAAGTGGACCACCCCGTAGATAGGATCCAAGACCGTAGAGAAAGAGCTCGCGAGACCGACGCCGGGGCTGTCGCGAGGCTCATCTGCCCTCTGTCCCCCCGGGAACTCCGTGGTCGGCCTGCACGGTCGCTGCGTTACACTTCGCGACCATGAAAGTGCTTGCCCTCGATTTCGACGGTGTGGTCTGCGACAGCCTGCGTGAGGTCTTCGCAACGGCGCTTGCGACCTACGAATCGATGACGCCCGAATCCCCGCTCATCGCCCGCCTGCGCGCGCGCCGCGGCGCGGGTCGCTGGCACGGACTCCAGTTCGAGAGTGACCCGGTCATGCGGTCCTTCGAGTCGATGATGCCGCTGGGCAACCGAGCGGAGGATTTCGGGGTCTCCCTCAGAGCCCTGGAGAACTTCCTCGAGCTTACCGACCAGGGGGCCTACGACACCTTCTACAACACCATCGATCCCGAGTGGCTGAAGAGCTTCCACCGCGATTTCTACGTCCAACGCGATCTCGCCCGGGCATTCGACACCCACGGTTGGCTCGAACTCCACGCGTCCTACCCCCGATTCCTCGAAATCCTCCGCCGGCGCGCCGCCGAGGCCCGGATCGCACTGGCCACCGCCAAGGACCGTCGTTCGGCCGAGCTTCTGCTCGCCCATCTCGGGGTCGGCGATCTGATCCCCGCCGAGCTCATCCTCGACAAGGAGACCGGGGTTTCGAAAACCGCCCACCTGACGGCCCTCCACAAACGCCTCGATGTGCCGTTCACCGAAATCACCTTTGTCGACGACAAGCTCAACCACCTCGAGGCGGTGGCGGCGCTCGGCGTCCGGCCGGTGCTCGCGGGTTGGGGCTTCAACACCCCGAGGGAACACGCGCTCGCCGAAGAGAAAGGCATCGCGGTGGCGAATTTCGACGATGTCGAACGGGTTCTCTACGGCGGAGGAACCGATGTCAGAGAGTAAGACGATTCGCCTCTTCAGCTGGAATGTCAACGGCCTGCGTTCCTGCGGCAGCAAGGGCTTTCCCGAATGGCTTGCCGCCGAACAGCCCGATGTCCTCGGGCTCCAGGAGACCCGAGCGCTCCCCGAACAGCTCGACACCGAGATCCGCGAGCCCGACGGCTACCGGACCTGGATCCATCCCGCCGAGAAGAAGGGCTACTCCGGGGTCGGGCTCTTCTCGAAGATCACCCCCGAATCCGTGACCCTGGGAGGACTCGACGAAGAACGGTTTGACTCCGAGGGCCGGCTCATCATCGCCGACTACGGCTCCTTCCTGTTCTACACCGGCTACTTCCCCAACGGCGGCAACGATCTCAGCCGGGTTCCCTACAAGCTCGACTTCTCCGAAGCGGTCCTTCAGCACGCCGAGGTCCAGCGAGAGGCCGGTAAGTCCATCGTCATCTGCGGCGATGTCAACACCGCCCACCAGGAAATCGACCTCGCCAATCCCAAGTCGAACAAGAAAAATACCGGCTTCCTCCCCGAGGAGCGCGAGTGGGTCAGCCGTTTCATCGATCACGGTTATGTGGATATCTTCCGTCACCGCAACCCGGAAACCACCGGCGCCTACTCGTGGTGGTCCAACCGCAAGGGCGTCCGCGAGAAGAACGTCGGCTGGCGCATCGACTACTTCTTCATCTCCGAGGATCTCCTCGACCGGGTCGTCGACGCCAGGATCCACGCCGATGTCCTGGGATCGGATCACTGTCCGATCTCGCTAACGCTCGAACGCTAATTATGAATTTTGAATTCTTAATTCTCAATTCCATCGCAGAGTTCTGTCTTCGCAACGCAGGCCGGGTGCGATGGCATTCAAAATTAAGAATTGAGAACTGAGAATTCTCCGCCCCAGACTGTGATGTCCACCCATGCCTGAACTCCCTGAAGTCGAAACGGTTCGCCGAGCGCTCGAGATCGGTCTCGATGGTCTGAGCGTCGCCGGAGTCGACGGCCATCCGGTGATGATGCGGCGGCCGCTCGACGTCGGGCTCATCGCATCCAGGATCGATGGCAGGAGATTCACCGCGGCCCGGCGCAGGGGCAAATACCTGCTCGTCGATTTCGACGGCGCGGGTACGCTGATGATCCACCTCGGGATGTCGGGTCGATTGATGCTGTGCGAAACCACGGAACCGATCCTCCACCACACCCACCTGACGCTGTCGCTCTCGGACGGCCGCGAGCTTCGCTTCGTCGATCCCCGGCGATTCGGTTTCGCCCACTGGCTCGAACCCGGCGAGGAAGACCTCGACCCGTCGCTCGCCGGCCTTGGGGTGGAACCGCTGGATCCGGACATGGAGGTTCTCCTCCCGCCCCTGCTCCACGCGCGCCGCTCACCGGTCAAATCGCTCATCCTCGACCAACATCTGATTGCCGGCGTCGGCAACATCTACGCCGCCGAGGCGCTGTGGCGGGCCGGTATCCGCCCCACTCGTCCGGGTTGCCGAACCTCGCTGACCCGGCTACGCCGGCTCGCCGTCACAACCCGCGAGGTCATCGAGGAGGCGGTGGCTCAGGGCGGCACGACCATCCGAGACTACGCCACGCCGGCGGGTGACTTCGGGTATTTCGCCGTCAGGCTCCAGGTTTACGGCAAAGAGGGTCAGCCCTGCCCGCGCTGCGGCCGAGTGCTCAAGGACACCCGCATCGCCGGCCGCATTACCGTGTGGTGTCCCCATTGCCAGCGATAAGACCCGGGCGCGCACGAGCCACAACCATGACCCGTCGGTTTCCTTGACACCTTCGGGTGTCGTCTCTAGGGTGGATCGATCGCCGAATTCGATCTCCGGAGTTGAAACTATTCATGGAAACACTTGAAACGGTTGTCGGAACACTCTCGAATTACATCTGGGACAAAGGGATTCCGGTTCAAGGTCAGGAGGTGCCGTGGGTCATCATCGCCCTGATCGGCACCGGGATCTTTCTGACGCTGCGGCTGGGTTTCATCCAGCTCCGCAAGCTCGGGCACGGCTTCGCGGTCACGTCGGGGATGTATGACGATCCCAACGAACCCGGCGACGTGTCTCACTTCCAGGCGCTTACGACGG
>JAHECW010000022.1 GCA_024641545.1 Acidobacteriota bacterium | reverse complement strand
CGATCTTATCAATCGGGAGCGCGGGAGAGGGATTCGTAGCCAGACCGCCGACCCGAGGCATCGGCGGGATCCGAACCGGAGCCGAAGCCAGAGCTTTTCGAATCGACCCGGTTCGATCATGATGGGGCGATGAGTTCGGAGGACCTTCGTGTGGTTCGAGTGGTCGATGATGCCGGCGGACGGGTGCTGACCGCTCGGGTCTGTGAGATCGGCGACGACGTTGTCGTGGCGGTGGGTGGGGGAGAACGACCCCACGTCGGGTGTGTGGTGCTCGCGGTGCCGACCCCGGGTCGCGGCCCGACCGGTTTTTCGCCGTCGACCTCGGTGCTGACCATCCCGCCGCACAAGGAGGAGCCGATCGCCAGAACAATCGCCGAAGCGGTGTGCTCGCGGCTCGGCAAGGTCACCGTGGTGACCGCCGGGGTCCACGAGGACGGCATCGACCGCGACGGCATCGAGACCTACCTGCGGCTCGGAGCGGAGCTCGCCCGGGCCGTCGTGGATGATCTGGCATCCGCCCGCTGATCTCCGGCGCGGTTCTCCGCGCTACAATGCCCACAGGCATGAGCCTTCTTCTGCTCTACATCCTCGTGACGCTTCCGGCCCTCGGCGGCCGCACCCTGGCGGTGCGGGTCTTCGGGTTTTCCGACGGCGAGGGCTGGGCCGTGGGCAGAACCTTGGGGTTGGTGCTGGTTGCCTTCCCTGCCTGGTGGGCCGGAGTCGCCGGTCTTGCGGGGTGGCAGTGGATCGGCGCCGGCGTCCTGGTCGGCTGTTCCGCAGTCGGCGCGGTCGATCTCCGGCGCCACCGGCCGAGCTGGCGGTCGCTGGCGGAGGCCGAGTTTGTCTTTCTCGCGGCGGCCTCCGCGGTGATGTGGCTGCGGTTCGTGCGGCCCGAGATCGTCGGCCAGGAGAAGCTCATGGATCTCGGGATCCTCTCCTCCCTGCTCCGCGCCGAGAGCTTCCCTCCACCGGATATGTGGCTCGCCGGTGAGACCCTGCCGTACTACTACTGGGGTGCGCTGATCTGGACCGTGCCCCTGGTGCTGAGCAAGATCCCACCCGATTTCGCCTACAACCTCGTCGTCGCCGGGGTCGGCGGGCTCACGGCCTGCCTGCTCTGGTCGCTCGGGCGCCGCGCCGGTGGGAGCGGCGCCTCGGGATGGCTCTCGGTGGCGTTCGGGCTCTTCGCCGGCACCGTCGACGGGTTCCGTCAGCTGATGGCGAACCGATCGATCTTCAACTTCGACTACTGGTATTCATCGCGCCAGGTCCCGGACACCATCACCGAGTGGCCGCTCTTCACCCTGTGGTTGGGCGATCTCCACCCGCACCTGCTCTCGATCCCCCTGGCCCTCGCGACGGTCCTGCTCGCCTGGCAGATCGGTCGGACGGGTCCTCGGATCAGCCTGGTTGTCGGGACATCGGTTCTCTTCGGTGTCACCTGGGCGGCGAATCCGTGGTCGATGCCGCCGACGCTGGTCGCCGCGGCGTTGATGATTCTCTGCGGCGACGGCGTGTGGCACTGGCCGAATCGCGAGGGGTGGACGAGGTGGGTCGCGGTCGTGGTCGTCGCGGTCGCGGGCTGGCTCGCCGCGGTACCGTTCCATCTCAGCTTCCATCCGCCCTTCCAGGGCGTCAGGACCGTTACCGCGTGGACGGAACCGGCGATGCTGGCGCTCTGGGGCGGCGCGCTCCTGATTCCGGTCGCCGCCGCCGCCTGGGTGCTCGCGTGTCGGATGCTCGGCGGCGATGGACGGGGACGGGCGGTTGCGGTCGCGGTGGTGGCGGCGACCCTCGTTCTGGCAGCGATGAGCGGACGCCCGACGCTGGTGATGCTCGCGATGGTCCTCGTCGGGCTGGTGGCCGCGGCGGTGACCGGGGATCGCTGGCTCTCGCGGCCGGGGATCGCTCTGGCTGCGCTCGGGGTCTTTCTCCTGCTCGTTCCCGAGGTCGTCTACGTGGTCGATTCCTACGGCGAGAAGCTCCATCGGATGAACACGGTGTTCAAGTGTTACATCCAGGCGTGGATCGTTCTCGCGATCGCGCTCCCCACGCTGCTGCGGGTCGGCTTTCCCCGGCCCCGAATGCGCTCGCTCGCGCTTGGCGTCATGTGCGTCCTGGCCCTGCCCCACGTTCTCGGGATGGCGATTCAGCCGGTCACCGGGAGGACGGTGGGGGTCGACGGGCTGGCGTGGATGGATGCCGGGGATCGGGCCATCGTCCGGTTCCTCCGAACCCAACCGCGCGGCGTGTCCATCGTCGAGGCGGTGGGCGGCGCCTACACCGAGTACGCCAGGATCTCGTCGGCCTCGGGGGTACCGGCCTTCCTCGGTTGGGCCAACCACGAACTGGTTTGGCGCGGCCACGAAGCGACCGCGCTGACCGATGCCCGCCGCGGTCTGGTCGACCGGATCTACCGATCCGAAGATCCGCAGTCCGTGATCGCCGCGGTCGCCGAGGCCGGGGCCGACTTTGTCGTCATCGGTGCGCTCGAACGGAGGGATTTCGAGGCGGCCCATCTCGATGCCCTCCGCGCCGCGGGCGAGGTGGTCGCTGTGGGCGACGGCGGCGAGGTCGTTCGATTCCGTGGAACCGGATTATCCGAGACCTGAATGGGCCGAAAATGCCGACGATCCGATGTAGATTCAGGACGTCAGGGGAACCGACGGCCGCTGACCGAGGAGGCGTGATGACCGAAGGACCCGAACTCAGCGTCGTGATCCCGGCGATGAACGAGGAAGACAACGTCCAGGCGATGCACGATCGCCTGACCGCGGCGCTCGAAGATGTCGTCGATGGACTGGAGATCGTCTGGGTGGATGATGGTTCCAGCGACTCGACATGGCGGAAGATCACCGAGCTCGCGGCCGGCGATCCCCGGGTCCGTGGTCTGAGCTTCTCCCGGAACTTCGGCCACCAGACGGCGGTGACGGCGGGTGTCGACGCGGCTCGCGGACGCGCGGTCGTCATCATCGACGCCGACCTTCAGGATCCGCCCGAGGTGATTCCCGAGATGGTCGCGAAGTGGCGTGAAGGGTACGAGGTCGTCTTCGGTCAGCGGACCCAGCGCGACGGCGAGACCATCTTCAAGAGGTTCACCTCGGCGGCGTTCTACCGCACCCTTCGAACCCTGGCGCACATCGAGATCCCCCTCGACACCGGTGATTTCCGTCTCATGGGGCCCAAGGCCCTGGCAGCCTTCCGCGCCATGCCCGAACACAACCGCTTCGTCCGCGGGATGGTGAGCTGGATCGGGTTCCCGCAGACGGCCGTGCGTTTCCACCGCAAACCGCGCGCCAAGGGAGAAACCAAGTACCCCATCAAGACCATGCTCAAGCTGGCCCTGAGCGGTTTCACCTCCTTCAGCTTCGTTCCCCTCCGAGCGGCGACCTGGCTCGGGTTGGGTGTCGCGTCGTTCGCGCTGCTCTACCTGGTGCTGCGCACGGCCTTGGCGCTGTTCGGAGCTGTCGTCTTCGGTTCGGCGGGCCTGGTGGCGTCGATCTTCTTCCTCGCCGGCGTCCAGCTCCTCGCCATCGGAGCCCTCGGAGAGTATGTCGCCAGGATCTTCGAAGAGGCTGTCCGCCGTCCGCTCTACCTGGTCAAGGAGCACACCGACGGTGATACCACAGTGATCCCCCCGGCGCGGTGAGGAGATCCGAAGGGGTATCGGGAGCGGGAGCGGGGCCGAGCGAACCCGAAAGTTTCAGCCGCCAGGGCCGGCTCCCGGATGCCTCATGCCTGACGGCTACTCATCCCACACCTTGAGATAGTCGATGTCTCCCAGCGGCACCTTCTCGGTGTAGTAGACCGCGCCGCCGCGGACCGTGGTGTCGTGATCGAGTAGGAGCTGGTCGCTCTGGACGCCCTTGATGATGGAAGCCCGTTCGGCACCGTCCTTGAAGAAGATCGTCACCCGCTTGCCGACCGAGGCCCGGATGGCGTCGGTCTCTCCGGGTTGAATCAGGGTGAAGTGGATCATCTGGGCGTGGCGGTGCTTGGCCTCGTCGATTGGGTGGGTGTCGAGACCGAACCGGGTCGCGATCCGTTCGGCGCGGGTGAGGGTCAACCCGGCGATCTCCCACAACCCTTGTTCGACTGCGGCGTTGGCGCGGTTGACCAGAAGATCGACGATGCTGCTCGCGGTGCCGATCACGGTTGCGTGATCGGCGTCGATCAGCGCCGCCTGGGAGAGGTGGTCGATGGCGAGGTCGATGTCTCCATCGGCGAGCGCGAGACGCGCCTTGCCGACCGCCACCGCGAGGATCGCGCCGGGAAGGGGAGTCGCCGGGGCGGCGATGGATCGGGACACCGGAGTGGGACGCGCGGGCGTCGGTTTCGGCCCGGGGGTGGGCTGCGGAAGGGGGGCCTCGACAGTTTCGTGTGGCGCGGTCTCGTGGCGGACGATGATCACAACACAGACGGCGACAGCGATGACGAAGAAGAGCCCGATCACCGCGAGTGGTTTCGGCACCGCCCACCTCGATGGTGGGGAATCGACATCGGCGGCGTTTCCGTCGCCAGGGTCCTCGGGCTCGGTTCCTGACGCGATGTCCACTACTCCGGCGCGGTCGATCGCCGTTTCGGGCTGATCGGGCGGCGCGAACGACTCGAGGATCCGCTCGACATGGGCGACTTCCTTGGCCATCGAAAGAAAGCCGTTGCTTTCGAAGAAACGCTCCACAGCGTAGAGCTCGCGGGCGAGTGCGGCATAAGGGACGGGTTCGGCGTCGACCTGGGAATCCGGTTCCGTCTTGGGCTGGAGACGATTGAGAATCGACTCGATCCGCGCCTCGATCTCGGTCGCCTCGTGGTTTTTTGACCCCACCGAACGGCATTTCCGGCGCAGGTCGTCAAGACGCGGCGTCACGGCCCGCAGATCGTGCCGGTCCTCGCGGTCGTTGGGGGTCTTGTGATCGGTCATGGGCCTCCCGATTGAGCCGACCAAGATCTTACCATCCGGGCTGTTGCGGCCGTCCGGTATGCGGCTTCCGGGCGGGGGAGGAATCGGTCGTTTCCATGAGAGAGGCACACCAGGTTGGGCGGCATCGGTCCGAAGCAGTATCATCATGTTGAAACGGGGGCGACTCTGCTGCATTTCTCGATCGATCTGCGGTTCTTCGCGATGACCGGGGGTTGGAGGTCGGCGGCGCGTTGGGTCGGGGTGCCGGCGATCGTGTTCCTGTGCTTGATCTCGGGGTGCGGTGAGGAACGTCTCGGCGACCTCGACGCGATCAGGGAATCCGGCGAAATCAGGGTTGCCGTCCGCCCCGGGTTCCTCGATTCTCCCGGGCTGCCGAATGAAGAGGGTGACCAGACGACTCAGCTCCGGCACCTCGCCGCACGCATCGGTGCCGAGATTCGCTGGGTCGAGCCGCGACATCAGGACCAGCTGATCGAGGTCCTCGAGTCGGGGCGTGCGGATCTCGTCGTGGCCCGTTTCTCGGCGGCGCAGTTGCTCGGCACCGAATCGGTGCCGTCGGTTCCGGTTGAGTGGGTCGCCGATTTTCTCGTCGCCGCGGGCCGGACGCCGGAGCGGACCATCGAGGATCTTCGTGGCGGCCGGGTCCACGTTCAAATCTCCGCGTTGAGTCCCGCTGTGCGCTCCGCCCTCGAGGACCTCGAGCTCGAGGTGGTGCCGATCTCCGAGAGCCTGTCGGCAGAAAGGGTTCTCGCGATGGTCGCGCGCGGTGCGATCCCCCTGACGGTGATCGACAGCGGTGTTCTCGATCGCGCTCCCGACACCGAGGCGGTGCAGCTCTTCGGTCCGATCATCGGTCGGCGTCCCGTGGTGTGGGCGGTGCGGGCCGGGAATCTCCAGCTTCGGCGAGCCGTCGACGACTTCCTCTTTGCCGAGAAGGTCTTGACCCGCGGGTCGACGGCGCGTGCATGTCGCGATCTGCCGCAGATTCGGGTTGCACGGGTCCTGCGAGTCGTGACCCGGAATTCTCCGACAACCTGTTTTGTCGCCGATGGCGGGCTCGAGGGGTTCGAGTACGAACTCGCTGTTGCGTTCGCCCGCGAACAACACCTCCGGTTGGAGTTGTCGATCCCGCCGCCGGGTGTGGATCCACTGAATTGGCTCGAGCGAGGTTTCGGCGACATCGCGATCCTGCACGAGCCCATCCAACCGACCCGCGAGGGAGGGTTTCTGGTCAGCGAATCCTACCGGCAGGTCGATCTCGTCAGCGTGGTGTCGCAACGAACCGAGGCGGCGATCTCCGTCGATGATCTCGCCGGGGTGGAGGTTGCGGCATCGAGGCCGGTTTCCGAGTTGGTGACGATGCTGCCTCTCGAACCGGCGATCCGTCGGGCGGGGCGAGCGCCGGGGACCGACGCGTTCGACGCGCTTCAGGCGGTGGCTCGAGGCCAGGCCTACTGCGCAGTCGTGGATGAGGATGCGGTCGCTCTCGAGGTCGACACTCGCGACGATCTGAAACGCGGCCCGGTGGTGGTGCCCGACGTCCCCCTGGTCTGGATCATGAATCCGGGCTCGCCCGAGCTCCGAACGAGGGTCGACGAGTTTCTTCGCCGCGCCCGAGCCACAGGTCTGGTGCAACAGCTGACGCAGAAGACCCTTGGGTTGTGGCGAATCCAGGCCTCACCGCGACTCCCGCCGGTGCCCGAAGGCCATCTCACCCCCTATGACGAGTACCTCAAGTGGGCGGCGAGGCGAAACGGCATCGATTGGCGCCTGCTGGCGTCGCTGATGTACGAGGAGTCGCGATTCGACCCCGATGCTGTGGGTCCGGGAGGATCCGCCGGTCTCTTCCAGTTCATGCCCGCAACCTGGCGGGAACTCGGTGTCGAAGACCCGCACCACCCGGGTGAAGCCATCGAGGCGGCGGCCGGTTACCTGCGATCGCTGATGGGCCAATTTGCGGATCTCGATCTTCCCGACCGGGTCGCCATGGCCATCGCCTCATACAACGTCGGTCCGAGGCACGTCTTCGATGCCAGGAAGTTGGCCGTCGAGATGGGTTTCGATCCCGATCAATGGAAGGGCAACGTCGAAACCGCCATGATCATCCTCGACGACCCCGAGGTCGCCCGCAACTTTCCGGCCGGAGTCTGCCGTTGCCGCCGCGGCGCCGCCTACACGAGACGGATTCTGAGGAGGTACGTCGCCTACACCGAGCAGTTCCCTCCTTCGTGACCGGGGTTTCGATCAATGGGAAAACCGATCGCGGCGAACCCCGAGGATGCAATACCCGCGGGGGGGGAACGGGGCCGCCCGTTTATCGCTCTGATTCAGATCCTGTTCTTTTGGAACATGTCGCGGAGGGCGAGCAGCGTCGTGGCGAACTGGGAGTCGTTGAGAAACCGTTGGATGTCGGACTTAGAGAGACCGCTCTTGCGCTGGGCCCTGACCTTGGAAATGAGGTCATAGAAGTCGGAGAGGGGCCGCAGTTCGAGGCGGGAGAAGGACGCTTCGTACCACGGGTTGGTGGAGACTCGATCCCAGATCGCGGTGGTCGGAACCTCATCGGTGGTCCAGATCACCTCAGCGATGCCGGTGACCTCGCGGTAGATCTCGCGTAGTACGGTCTGGTCGTCGTTCTGCTTCATCGCCCGTTGGATGATGGTGGAGGAGGTTTCCCGGGTCGCCGCCTCGCCGTTTTCGGGGCCGTCAACGGGGTCGTTCTCGACCTCCTTTTTCGGCTCCTCAATTTCGTCGACGTCGACGTCGACGGTTTCGGTCTTTTCTCGTGCCGCTCCGGGCTTGGCGCCCGAGGAGGCGAGCCGTTGGGGTGGGCGCGCCTTTCCCGCCTGCCGGTCCGCGACCTTGGTTTCCTCGTCGTCGACCCGGGTGTCGGGAACGGCATCGGGGGGGGCGGGTCGGCTTTCGGTGGTCCGGGCCTTCTCGGGGGGCCTTCTCTCGCTCTCGGTGGTCGGCACCGACACCTCGTATGGAGTCGAGGTTTCGGGAGGGTTCCCCTTGAGCTGCTCAACCGCCCGGCGAAAGCGGAGGTGGAACGAGGTCAGGAAGTTGATCTCGGTGTCGCCCACCGGTCGGGCGCGACCGATCTTGGACCGCATGACCTCGAGCTCGAGAAATCTGGTGTTGAGAAGGGACTGGCTCGGCGCGAGTTTGAGAATCGGGCCGAAGAGGGTCGGGTTGGCGATGATGATGTCGAAGAGATCGGGGAAGACCGCATAGCCGATCACTTCCTGGTAACGGTTTTCATACCAGTCGATGGAAGCTTCCTGCTCTTTGTTGCGGATGAGCCGTTCGAATACGTGATCCGGAATGCCGTCGCGAAACCACTCCTTGCCGTGCTTTGATTCGATTCGGTCACGAACCAACGGCCGGAGATCGGTGAGGATCTCTGCGATGACCCGGTAAGCGTCGAGGTTTTGATCAATCCAATCCATCTTTTATACCCGTGAGGTCGTACTGTACCATCAGACCTGATCGAGGGAAAGTGATTCGCGGAGAGATAGAATCAACCGGAAACAGGAGGCTGTCATGGACCGGAAAACCGAGATCACCAAGCTCCTCGAGCGAGCTCGGACGATTGTGGTGTTGGGTTGCTCGCCGAAGCCCGATCGCGACTCATACCGCGTTGCCGCGTACCTCCAGGCTGCGGGTTATCGGGTGATTCCGGTGAACCCGGTGGCCGACGAGATTCTCGGGGAACCGGTCTACCCCGATCTGGCTTCGATCCCGCCGGAGACCGAGATCGACATCGTTGACGTGTTTCGCCGGCCCGAGCACATCCCGGCAGTGGTGGACGCCGTGCTCGAGCGGGGCGCCGGCGCTCTCTGGCTGCAGCTCGGCTGCGCCCACCCCGAGTCCGAAGCGCGGGCGCGAAGCGCCGGGCTCGAGGTCGTATCCGACCGCTGCATCAAGGTCGAGCACCGGGCCCGTTTCGGTAATTGACCCGTCGAGCGATCACGCGCCGTTGATGAGAGCGGCGAGATCCGGACGATCAGGAGCGTCCTCGACGAGGAAGACGTGGCAGTTTTCGCAATCCATCGGGATCACGTGCTTCCCGTCGGCAGTGGCCATCTCGTCGTCGTGACACCTCCAACATCCCGGGGAGTCGTCGTGACCGATGTGGTTGGGGTGGGTCTCCCAGTTGGTGTTCATCTCGGGGAACGAGATTCGGGCGAAGACGCGTGAAGCGAGATCGGCGCCGTCCTCCACCAATTTGGAGTTTTCGGCGAACACGTCCGGGTACTCGTCCCGGTAATAAGCGACCAGCGACTCGCGAACCGCCGCCACTCCCTCGGAGTGGGTCGTGTACTCCGCCTCGATCGCCGTCTTTGCCTGTTTCTTGAAATAGGGGAGCTCGAGAAACTCCGGGTGGGTTTCCAGAACCCAATCGAGAGCCTTCGGCGGTGTGCTGAAGAGATGGGTCGGTCGGTTGTGGCAGTCGATGCAATCCATGGTTCTGGCCTGGCTTGCAACGTCGGCGGGCAGCTCCTCACCGGGACGGCTGTAGGTTCTGACTTCTCCGTCGGCGGTGGTCAACTCGACCCAAAGGACGGATTCCCGTCGATCGTCGCCCGAGACGTAGCGGATGACGTTATCCGACTCGATGTGCCACCAGTGAATTCCTCCGTGACGCCCGATATCCAGGTTGCCGCCACCGGTCTTGAGCAGCATGACCGTGTAGGAAGGGGTGTTTTTTTCGTCGGTGGCGTGGCGGACGAGCACCCGCAGCTTGTCGCCGTGGTGCTTGCCGGGCCAGTGGCACTGCTCGCAGGTTTCACGGGCGGGACGGAGGGTTTTCAACGGGGTTCCGACCGGTCGCGAGTAGGTGTCGAGAGCGGTGTGCCAGACCTGGCGAAGTCCGTCGAGCTTGGACTTCACGAACCACGAGGCGCCGGGTCCGATGTGGCATTCGACGCAGGCGACTCGCGAGTGGGGCGACTGCTGGTAGGCGGTGAACTCCGGCTGCATTACGGTGTGGCAGGTCTCGCCGCAGAACGCGACGGTCTCCATCTTCTCGACCGCGATGAACGAGCTGGAACCGAAGATGACCGCGTTGACCGCGGTGAGGCCGATGATGATGATCCCGCCCCGGCGGACTTTCGGATCGTTGAAATCGAGTCTGGGATATCTCGATTTCTCGGTCTCGGTGGCGCCTTCGGCGATCAAGGCGCCGCGCCGCCTCCACATCCCGACGGGAATCAAGGTCAGACCGAGGACAAAGACCGCGGGCATGGCGACGTAGGCGAAAAGCCCGATGTAGGGGTTCTCGAGCTCGCCGAAGAGCTCGACGACCAGGAAGGTGATGATCACCAGGGCCGACAGCGTGGTCAGTCCGATACCGATGATGGTGATGGGGTTGTTCGCGTAGTTGAAGACTCGACCAAAGCTCTTTTTCGGATCGGGAAGGGCGACCATCGTGAGACCTCCGGATGCTGCCGCGGCGTAGATTGCGCTATTGCTCGACTGGGAGATTATGCCAGGGTCCGTGGGAATTCGCGCGCTCCGGAATCCCATCGGGCGCGGATCGTGAAATATGAGAGGGTCATTTCCGGCGTTTCCTGCTTTCGGGAGTATTGAACAAGTGTCTCAATTGCAGCGAGTTGCGTGATCTTGAGGACAACTCTAAATAGGTATATAGTTTTCCCCGGAAGGGGAATGAATGAAGGATTCTGTCCCGTCGCGTCTCGAGGCGTCGTCGTTCATTGTGAAATCCGGTCTGGCGCTGTTCATCGCCGGGCTCTGGCTGTTCGCACCAACCGCCGCCGCCCAGGAAAACGCCGACTGTCTCATGTGCCACGAAGATGCCAAGCTCGTCGGCGAACGAGCTGGAAGCGAAATCTCCGTCTACGTCGATCCGGCGGCGTTTGCCGCTTCGGTTCATGCCGAGTTCGCATGCATCGACTGCCATGTCGATCTGGATGGCGTCGAGCTCCCGCACCAGGAAGAGCTCGAGGCCGTCGACTGCGCCGCGTGCCACGACGACATGGCCGAGCAGTTCAGGTCGGGCCCGCACGGGAAGTGGGCCACGGATCCGTCCTCGCCGGCCGCGGCCTGCACCGGTTGCCACGGGGTCCACAGCGTACGTTCGAGCAAGACGCCGGGCTCGCCGACCTCTCCGGCTCGGGTCAACGATCTCTGTGCGAAATGCCACCCCAGCCAGCTCAGGACCGTGGCCAGGAGCCCGCACGGCGGGATGGTCGAGGGCCGCCCGGCCTCCACCTGTGCCGACTGCCATCGCGGTCACGCGGTGATCGCGCCCAACGAACCGCTGGCCCAGGTCCGGGTTTGCGGAACCTGTCACGAGCAGCAGGCCCGCGAGAACCGGGACTCGCTCCACGGTCGCGCAGCGGTCAAGGGTGATCCGGCGGCGCCGAACTGCATCATCTGTCACGATCATCACGCCATCAAACGCCATATCGACCCGAGTTCACCGACGGCGGTCCAGAACATCCCGCTGCTCTGCGGGCGATGCCACCGCGAGGGCACCGAGGTGTCCTTGCAGCACGACATTCCGCAGGACCGGATCCTCGAGAACTTCTCCATGTCGGTGCACGGGACCGCGCTCTTCAGCAAGGGTTTGACGGTGACCGCGGTGTGCACCTCGTGCCACACGGCGCACAACATCCTCGATCACAACAACCCGGCGTCGAGCATCAACCGGACCAACGTCGCCAAGACCTGTATGCAGTGCCACGCCAGGATCGAGGAGGTCCACGTCAAGGTCATCGAAGGACGCCTCTGGGAGGAGGAACCGCACAAGGTTCCGTCGTGCGTCGAGTGTCACCAGCCGCACAAGATCCGGCGACGAGCGGTGGCGGCGCAGGAGGCCTCGACCCAGAGCTGTCTCAGGTGCCACGGTGATGCGCAGTTGAGCGTCGAGCGCGATGGCGAGGTGGTCCCGCTTTATATCGACGCCGAAACCTACGCCCTGTCATCGCACGCACAGACGGCCTGCGCCCAGTGTCACACCGAGGTGAACCCGAAACACCCCGAGCGGGCGTGCGCGACGATCACAGAGCCGGTGGACTGCGGGATCTGCCACGCCGCGCGGGTCGAAGAACACGACCTGAGCCGGCACGGCGAACTGGCGGCGCAGGGCGACCCCGATGCGCCGACCTGCAAGAGCTGCCACCGGGATGCGCACGCCATCAAGGACCATCGCCTCCCCACGTCCCCCGTGTACTCGCGCAACATCCCCGAGCTCTGCGGTTCCTGCCACGCGGCCGGCCAGTCGGCCGCGGTGCGGCTCGGTGACGAGCGCGATATTGTGAAGAGTTACATAGAGAGCACCCACGGCCGAGGACTCGTCGGCAGCGGTCTTGTGGTCTCGGCGAGTTGCATCGACTGTCACACAGCGCATTCGGCGCTGCCGCAGGATGATCCGCGGTCAACCGTCAGCCACACCCGGATCCTCGACACCTGCGGCACCTGCCACAAGGGCATCGAGGAGGAGTTCAAGGCGAGCGTTCACTTTCCGGCCAACGTCGTGACCAACGAGCCGCTTCCGACCTGCGAGAGCTGTCACAGCTCGCATGAGATCACCCGGGTCGATGCCCAGGGTTTCCGTTTCATGATGATGAACCAGTGCGGCCGGTGCCACGAGGACTACGCCGAGACCTTCTTCGAGACCTACCACGGCAAGGTGACCCAGCTCGGATCGGAGGGCGCGGCCAAGTGCTACGACTGCCACGGCACCCACGGCATCCTGCCCGCCGACAACCCGGAGTCGACCCTCAGCCAGCGCCACATCGTCGACACCTGCGGCCAGTGCCACCCGAGGGCGCACCTGCAGTTCGCCGGCTACCTCAGCCACGCCACCCACCATGACAAGGAGAAGTACCCCTTCCTCTTCTACGCCTATTGGTTCATGACCACGCTGCTGGTCTCGACCCTGACCTTCGCCATGCTCCACACCTTGATGTGGCTCTTCAGGCTGTGGCGGACTCGCGATGTCTGGCTGCCGATCAAGGAAACCGGCCACAAGGAGGAACGGTTCTACATCCGCTTCACCTCGAAGCAGCGGATCATGCACTTCATCATGTTGACGAGCTTCTTCACCCTCGCCCTGTCCGGGATGGCGCTCAAGTTCTCCTTCATGGGCTGGGCTCAGGTCGTGACCCGCGTCTTCGGCGGCTACGCCAGCATGGGCAACCTGCACCGCACCGCGGCGGTGGTGCTGATCTGCCTCTTCGCCTATCACCTCCGTGACGTTTTCAAGGCGAAGGGGGCGTCGGGCAAGAGTTGGTTCAGGTTCATCTTCGACCCGGTCAACTCGCTGATGTTCAACCTCAACGACATCAAACAGGTCTTTCAGAGCATCAGGTGGTTCCTCGGCAGCGGGCCGCGACCCCACTACGGTCGTTTCACCTACTGGGAGAAGTTCGACTACTTCGCGGTCTTCTGGGGGGTCTTCATCATCGGATCGACCGGTCTCGTGTTGTGGTTCCCCGAGTTCTTCACCCGCATCCTGCCCGGTTGGTCGGTCAACGTGGCGACCATCATCCACTCGGATGAGGCGCTTCTGGCGGTCGGGTTCATCTTCACCATCCACTTTTTCAATACCCACTTCCGGCCCGACAAGTTCCCCATGGACCCGGTGATCTTCACCGGCCGGGTCCCGATCGACGAACTCAAACATGACAAGCCCGGCGAGTACGAGGTGTTTATCGAGGGCGCCGATCCCGAGCAGTTGAAGACCCGGATCAAGGGACCGGCCAAGAAGCGCATCGAACGGTTGGCCAGGATTGTCGGGTTCACCGCGTTGGGGATCGGTCTGACCCTGATCTTCCTCATCGTCTACGCCATGATCTTCGGCTACCGATAGACCGAAGCCAGGACATGGAGACCAGACCGCCCCGGCAACGGGGCGGTTTTTTCATCGATGATCCGGCGTCACTTGGGCAATCCGTGCTCGATCGCGATGCAAACGCGGCGGCCGTGATCCCCGGACCGGCTTCGATCGTGCCTCACTCGCCTTTGTTTTCGTCCTGAAGCGACCGGACGAGGCCGGCGTACCGGCGTTCGACGGTGAAGCCGTAGCGGTAGAAGAACTGAGGGCGGAAGAACCCGGTGGTCAGCCACCGGTAGTTCTCGGCCTTCAGGCGGTTGGCGAGCTCATCCAGGAGATGACCGGCCACACCGTGGGCGCGGGCGCTCTCGGTGACGACGACCTTGTCCATGTGGGCGGTCTGGGCCTCGGGTTCCAACTCGTAGAACAGCCCGCCGAGCAGGTGCCCGCGGTCGGATACGGCGACCAGGAATCGGTGTTCCGCCCGGAAGTGGACCGGCAGCTTGGCAGCGAGGAAGAGGCGATGGAGGCGGGCGATCTCCTTGGGGTTGAGCGCGTGGCGGATGCCGTAGGTCCGCCCGTCCGGATCATCGAAGGTGACGACCATCTCGCTGTGCTGGACGCCGCTGGCGACCGAGGCCACGTACTCGGCATCGTCCTCCGGACGCAGGTACGGGTAGGACAGACGGGCGAGAAAGTAGTCGTTCTCCGGGTCGAGTTCGAGGTGGGCGCGCAGATCGGCCACCGCCGAACTGAGATCGTCGGTCTGCATCTGTCCGGATCGCAGCTCGCTGATGAGGCGTTCGAGGCCTTCGGCGAGGGGCTGGGATACGTTGCGCAGGACCGTTTCCCTGAAGAAACGGGCGCGGCTCTCGGGGGACGACTCCCGGAGCTCGGAGAGCCGGTAGGTCTCATAGAGCTCCTGCATGGTCCGGGCGCGCACCGTGTGGGTCGCGTCGGGCGCCAACCGGTCCCATTTGCGAAAACGCTTGGCGGCGAAAAAGAGTCTGCGCGGCAGGAAACCGCGGGTTGCGACGACCTCGAGATAGTGATCCAGCCGGTCGGCGAAATCGCACCCGGTCCGGTGGGCTTGAGCGGCGACCTCGGTGAGCAGGCTGCGGCCTTCGGCCTCGCCGACGATCTCCAGAACCGAGGAAAAGACGATGTCCCAACCGACCACGCCTTCGAGCAACGGGTTCAGACTCTCGATGGGAAGAACCAGTTGGTCCATGAACCGCCGGAGCATCGCGGTCAACGAGTCGAACTCGCGGCGTGATGCGATCGAAACCAGACGCGCGCCGGTGTGGTAGTCGTGGGTCGGGACGATCACGTTCCCCGGAGTCGGGTCGGCCACCATGAGGCGGCGACCCGTCCGGTTCCAGAAATCGACATAGGCGGACATGGCGCTCCACGCCGCGAACGGCCAGAGCGCCTCGAGACGCTCGGAATCGAGGTCTTTTCTCGAGAGACGAATGACGGCGCGGTCGAGGGTTTCACCGGGAATGAACTCCTCGGTCCACAGACCGTGCTCGGGCCAGTAGCCGCCGAAGTCCTCCACCAACGGGCCGAGATCCCGCTCCTCAGCGCAGACCACGAGCCAGTCGATCTCCTCCATCACCTGGTCTTCCGTGAGCTCGCGGTTGAGGTTGATGGCGAGGTCGAACTGACCGAGATTGCGGGTCTTCACCGCCATCCGGTAAACCGACTTGCCGTGCTCGGTTCCGAGAAGCCTGATCCAGACCCCGCCGGGAAGGATGTCGTCGAGCCGAACCGCGCTGCCGCGGGAGAAGAGAAAGATGCCCTCCTGCAACATGGTCGTGCTCTTGATCGCAGCGAGGAGGCGGTGCTTCGCCTCGTCATCCACATCCTCGGCGAACGCGACCACGTCGTCCCATCGGTATTCGAACCCGGTCTCGGGATCGACTGCGATCCGTGAAGGCCGGCCGAGCCAATGGCGAAATCCGTCGTTGAGAATCGTGACGGCGTTGCGGGCGAGCAGGGTCCCGTGCGGCGACGGCGCCGCGATGCTCATCCGGGTGATGAACGCCCGGAGCTGTCGGTAGCGGGCGGGGTGGGAAGCGCCGTAGTTCGCGAGAAACCGCAGCATGGAGGTGGCGGTGGCCATGGCGGACTCGGATTCGATTCCCAACCGGAAGCGATGCTCGGTTTCGGTGACCAGGGTCTTGATCGTCTCCGGTGAGAGCTCATGCTCGCTGAGAGCGGCGCCGGTCTCGTGGTCGAAGAGGTCGGGAAGGGCATCGATGAAACTCCGCAGGGTCTGGGGGTAGAGAACGGGTCTTTCGCTGAGCGTCAATACCCCGAATGCGCGCCTCGCTATCTCCGGCTGCCGGCCGGAAGCGGTGTGGCGGAGGATGCTCAGGGTGGTTTCCGTGAGCTCGCCTTCGCCATGTTCGATGGTGTCTTCGAGCAGGGCGACGGCGCGTTCGGCGACCTCGGTGTCGGCTGAATTCATGACGCACGCGACATGGTGGAGATCCATGAGATCAATCTCGCCCGGCTTTTGAATCTCCTCGATGGCGTCACGATCGGCCGGCGTCACTTCATGGGTGTGCAGGTGCCGCAGCCATTCGATCTTGGGTTCGCGGCGACGCCGGCGGTCGCGGTGCTCGATCGCCAGCGGTGCGAAGTCGACCAGCTCGCTGTTGCCGAGCCAGAGCAGGGGGGTCGAGAGGATGAGGCCGAGATCGAGGGACCTGCCTCCCGTGTAACCGTAGACGACGGACCCGATTTGAATCTCGGTGCCCTCGAGGGCTCGAATCGTCAACTTCGAGCCGACGCTGCCCAGGGTCAGGCGGCAGTCCTCGATCTCGAGCTCCTGGGCGGTGATGCCGAGGGCCTGGAAGAGCCAGTTCGGAACCATGACCGCCGCGCCGCCGAGAGAGAGGGTGGTCCGGCGATAGAGCAGCTTGATGGTGTCCGAGAAGTTGCGCTCGATGATCTTTCGGCGGTAACTGCCTTTGGGGGTGAGCTCGCCGCGATCCGGGTCGAAGTCGCGATCGATGACGGCGAAGTCGACGATCCGCTCGAACGGTGCGAGGAAGGAGTTGGCGCTCACCACGAGCGATCGGTAGTGCGCCTTGCGGTCGCGGGCGTCGAGGGCTCTGAGGTCGACCTCTTGGAAGTCGAAATTGGGGAAGATCAGGGCGCTGTTATAGGGTCGGTGGTCGCCGACCAGGAAGATCCTCGCGACCGAATCGAAGTCTCGAAACAGGTTCTCGACCTTCTGCGGTGCAATGGTCTGACCCTTGACGTTTTTGTAGATTTCCTTCTTTCGGTCGACCATGTGGAACTGACCCGCCGCATCGCGCTCCATGAGGTCGCCGGTGTGAAACCAACCGTCGGGATCGAAGGACGGCCGGCCCTCCGGGTCGTTGAGATAGCCCATCATCACGTAGGGGCCCCGGATCACGAGCTCGCCGTCGTCCGCAAGTTCGGCCTCGATGCCCGGAAGCGGCACGCCGAGGGAGTCCTCGACATAGACCCCCGGCACCGTCATCGTGATGCCTCCGGTGGCCTCGGTCATCCCGAAGCCGCTCATGAGCTCGACCCCGTAGCGCTGAAAGAAACGGAAGACCTCGGGATCGAGGTACCCGGCGGCCGAGAGGCCCCAGCGGAGCTTCCCGCCGGTGATCCGGTCGACGGTGGCGGCGATCTCGGAGTCGGCCGACGACTCGATGTTGACCTCCTGGCGAATCCGTTCGTAGAGTTGGATCCACTTCATCGGGATGCTGATGAAGACCGTCGGGCGATAGGTCTGCATCTCGCGAACGAGGCCGTCGATGGACGGGTTCTCGGCGAACCGGTAGGTCGCTCCCCAGAAGATCGACCCGCAGAGCTCGAGGAATCGACCGAAGGTGTGGAAGAGGGGCAGATAGCAGAGGAGCCTGTCATCTTCGCCGATCTTGGGCAGGGCGAGGGCGCGGGCGAATCGTTTGAAGACGATGTTCCGCTGCGAAAACAGAATTCCCTTGGGCCGACCGGTGGTCCCCGAGGTGTACATCACCGTGGCGGGATCCTCGATGGAGACCGTCGCCCGCCGCTCGCCGAGGGTCTCGGGCGAGATCTCCGTTGCGCGCCCCAGGACCTCCTCGAAACCGAGGACGTCGCGGGCCGACGAGGCTGCTCCGTCGAAGGCGACGACATGATCGACGACCGGCAGCTTTCCCCGGTGCGCCTCGACCTTCTTGAGCTGGACCGAGTTCGAAACGATCACCGTGCCGGCGCCGGAATGTTCGATAATGTAGCCGACCTCGGCTTCGGTAGCGGTTGCCGGGATCAGGACGTCGACGATGCCGGTGGTCAGGCAGGCGAGGTCGGTCAGCGCCATCTCGAGACGGTTCTCGGAGAGGATGGCGACGGGTTTGTCCCCGCCCTCGGCGGTGAGTGCGAGGAGCCCTCGCGCGATGAGCCCCACCCGTCCGGCCACCTGATGCCAGCTCACGTTGGTCGATCCGTTGCGGCCGGGCACCTCGAAGAGCGTTCGTGATCCGTAGCCTGCGACGCGTTGCTCGAAGAGGGGACCAAAGGTGAAATGGGAGGCCGAGACGAGCCGAAGAGTCAGCTCGGACCAACGGGCGACCGCATCGGCTTCGGCGATCCGAACAAGCAGGTTCGATCGACGAACGGCGTCGAGAAACGACCAGGCTTCCCAGCGCCGCTCATCGTCGGGACGAGGGCTCCCCGGCGTCTGCTGCGCGACCAGACGCTCGCCGAGGGCGAACAGCACAGCGAGGTCGACGTGGTCGATGAGTTCGTCACCCATGGAACGGTTCTCGAGGATGTGAACCGCGCGGGCGTCGGCCTCCTCGCGGCGTCCGGGCGCGTCGAGGGCGAGAAGCTCGGTCAGTTCGCGCGCGGCGGCTTCGGGTTCGCAGTCGAGGAGATCGTCGAAGGGGTCGGAAGGGGAGTCGATTCTGCTCATGGACCTCACTCTACCCGATTTTCGGGGGCCGCTCGCTCTCCGAGCCTCCCGCAAAAATCGGGGGGTAGGGAGGTTGAATCGAACCGGGTCCTGGCGATTTCCGGGGTGGAGTGGTTCACTGGAAGGCAGGATGAGCGGGTCCGGGTGGAAGCTGGGGCGACGGTCGCCACGACCCTGGTGGGTCGGGTTGGCGATCAGCGCCGTCGCGCTCTGGGCTACCATGATCATCACGATGGCGGTCTTCGAAGACGCGATGATCTTCTTCCCGGATCGGTACCCGGCTGGGTTCTGGGACGCCGGTGCTGTTTCCCGCGGCACCGGCACCTCGGTTGAGGACTGTTTCTTCCCGACCTCAGACGGCGAACGGCTGCACGGCTGGTGGTGCCGACCCGCAGCGCCGGGGGCGGCGCCCGCCACCACCTCCGACATGGTCCTGCTCTGGTTCCACGGCAACGCCGGCAACCTCTCCCAGCGGGCGGACCTCATGGTCGAGCTCGCCGGGATCCCGGCGCAGGTCTTCATCGTCGACTATCGGGGCTATGGCCGAAGCACCGGCCGGGCGAGCGAAAAGGGTCTCTACCGCGACGCCCGCGCGGCCTGGCGATTCCTCAGGGAGGATGCGGGGGTCGACGCCCATCGGATCGTGATTCTCGGGAAGAGCCTCGGGGGGGCCGTGGCGGTGGACCTGGCGACCGAGGTCGATCCGGCGGGTTTGATCGTCGAGTCGAGCTTCGCCTCGATCCCCGAGATGGCGGCCCACCACTATCCCTTCATTCCCCGGTGGCTGGTGCGGACGAAGATGGACTCGCGGTCGAAGATCCGAGGCGTGGGTTGCCCGGTTCTGTTCATCCACTCTCCCGACGATGAGGTCGTGCCGTACGAGCAGGGTCGGCAGCTTTTCGACGCCGCGACCGGTGACAAGCGGTGGGTCGAGGTGGCGGGTGCGAAACACAACGAGCTGTGGCTCGTCGGGGGATCGGACTATCTCGGAGCTCTGCGCGAGTTCCTCACTCATTGCCGGGAAATGCGGGGGTAACGGGTTTGAAACCACACGATCAACGAGTGGTGCTCATCACGGGTTGCTCATCGGGAATCGGTCGGGCCCTCGCGGTGGAGTTTCTCGAGCGGGGTGACCGGGTGGCGGCCACCGCCCGGAACACTGATTCGCTCGCCGACCTGGTCGGTGATCGGTGCCTGACGCTGGCCCTCGATGTCACCGAGGCCGAAAGCATCGATCGCGCCGTCGCCGAGACCATCGGCTGGGCCGGCAGGATCGACATCCTGGTCAACAACGCCGGCTACGCGTTGGTCGGTCCGGTGGCGGAGGTGTCGATCGCGGATCTTCGCCGGCAGCTCGAAACCAACGTCGTGGGTGCGGTGGCGGCCGTTCAAGCGGTGGTTCCTCACATGGCCGCCGCGGGCGGCGGGTGCATCGTCAACATCGGCTCGGTTTCGAGCCTGCTGGCCACGCCCTTCGGTGGCGCCTACTCGGCGAGCAAGGCCGCCCTCCACCTGCTCTCCGATGCCCTCCGTCCGGAGGTCGCGCCGTTCGGCATCCACGTGCTGGTGGTCCGCGCCGGTGGGGTGGCGACGAACTTCCCTGTCGCCGCGGAGAGGGGCCTCGATCGCTTCCGAAATCCGGAATCGCTCTACCACGACAGGGTTGCCGCCATGGAGGCGCGCGCGGCGATGTCGAAGAACCTCGCGATGCCGGCGGCGGAGTTCGCCCGCCGGGTTGCCGACGCCGCGACGAGCGCGAACCCTCCGGCGGTGCTCAAGATCGGCGGCGGCGCGCGGCTCGTTCCCGCCCTGGCCATGCTGCCGAAGAAGCTGCTCGCGCGGGTCTTGGGTAAGAAGTTCGGACTGGGGTAGGCATCGACGCCGAGGCCTCGACCGGGACAGCGACCGTCGCAGCATCCGCGATCACGCCAAGCCCTCAAGCCTCCGCGCCCCTTGTACAATGCCAGTGATGAAATTCCTGTCCGGCGGACACGCCGCGTTCTTCATGGTCGTCGCAGAAACCATCACCCCGGAGGTCGGCTCGTTGGACGCCGGCGGCCGCGCGAGAATGGAGGCCATCGTCGACGCAGCGCTCGAGAATCGCGACGCCGCGACCCGAAAGCAGTTCGGGACCTTTCTTTCGGTCATTCGGATGGCGCCGCTGTTTCGGTTCGGTCGGAGCTTCGACCGCCTCGACGCGGATCGGAGAACCGCCGTGCTCCGGTTCTTCCAGGACTGCCCGGTGGCCCTGCTGCGGAAAGGGTTCTGGGGCCTGAAGGTGCTGGTCTTCATGGGCTACTACGGCCAGGAGGAGAACTGGAGCGCCATCGGCTACGCCCCCGACTTCGACGGACGGGAGGGGGTGCGCCGTGCGTGAGCTCGACTACGACGTGGTGATCGTCGGTTCCGGCGCCGGAGGCGGCGCGGTGGCCAAGGAGCTCGCACCGCTGGCCGCCGCCGGTAAGCGGATCGCGGTCTTGGAGTGGGGACCGAAGCTCGCCGAAGACGCCTACACCGGCCGTGAGGTCGAGATGGCCCGGCAGATCTTCTTCGATTCCGGCGGCGTCTTCACCAGGGACCGGACCGTGACCATGGCCTACGGCAAGGCCTACGGCGGGTCAACGGTCATGTACACCGGGACCTCGCTGACCATCCCCGGGGAGGTGGTCGCAGGCTGGGATGTTCCGGGCATCGATTACGGCGATCTTCAGCAACGGTCAGCCAAGTACCTCGACGAGAACAACGCCCACAAGCTCGATGAATCCGAACTCAACGACAACAACCGCCTGTTTCGGGCCGGCTGTCTCGAGCTCGGCTACAACGTGGAGCAGTTCCCCATCAACGTCAAGGGGTGCCGCTCGTCGAGCCTGTGCAACATGGGCTGCCCCAACGGCGCCAAGCAGGGCACCCACCGGGTTCAGCTGCCCGTCGCGGAGGCGGCAGGGGTCGAGGTGATCACCAACTGCAGGGTGACCAGGGTCGGGGAGGCGAGCTGCGATGCGGTGGTGGCCGATCCGGGTTTCGGTCTTCCCTCGGTTTGGGAACCGGGCGAGTATCGGATCAAGGCCGGGGTCATCGTGGTCTGCGGCGGCGCCGTCAATTCATCGGCGCTGTTGCTGCGATCCGGTTACGGCGATCGCCTGCCGGCGCTCGGGCGCTATCTGACCCTCCACCCGGCGCTCATCCTCGTCGGCGAGCATCCGCACGAGATCTCGAACTTTCGCGGCCACCCCAAGAGCTTCTATTGCGACGAGTTCCGTGAATCGGAGCGGTTCATCCTCGAAACCTGCATGTACTTCCCGTTCACCACGGCGAAAAACCTCATCGGGTTCGGCGCCGAGCACTCCGAGCTCATGCGCGCCTTTCCGCGGTTGCAGATGATCCTCGTGCTGGCGATGGATCCGGCCCTGGCTTCGAATCGGGTTCTCCTCGACGGTGACGGCGAGGCGGTGATCGACTACACCATGGGTCCGACCGTTCTCGACTCGCTCCACCGCAGCATGGTGACGAGCGCCAGGATCTTCTTCGCCGCCGGCGCGCAGCGGGTTCACGCCCCGGCCGGAGTTTCGTTCTTCATCGACCGAAAGGACGCCGGACGCGTGGAGGAGATGATCCCCCGCGCCAACGTCGTTCCAGGCAAGATCTCGGTGACCAGCGCCCATCTCATGGGTGGTTGCCGAATGGGCCGCGACGCGTCGGACTCGGTGGCCGACGGGTGGGGGCGGGTGCACGGCGCCCGCGCTCTCTATGTCGCTGATTCGGGGCTCTTTCCCCAATCCTCCGAGGTCAATCCGTATGTCACGGTCATGGCACTGGCGGACCGGGTCGCGGAGCACATCCGCGACCATGCGGGGGAGTTGTTGCAATCATGAAGCTTCGCGGCTCAAAGCTCGTCGCCCGCGCCCTCGCCGACGAGGGGGTCAAATTCACCTTTGGGATTCCGGGAACCCACAATATCGAACTCTACGACGCGATCGACGAAGAGCCCACGGTCGAGGCGATCTTGGTGACCTCCGAAGTCGCCGGCGCCTTCATGGGAGACGGGGTCTCGCGGTCATCGGATCAGGTGGGTGTGCTCAACGTTGTCCCGGGAGCAGGCGTGACCCACAGCATGTCGGGGATCGCCGAGGCGTTCATGGACCAGGTTCCGCTGGTCGTCCTGGCCTGCGGGATCCGGCGCGACACCGGGGCCTCGTTTCAGCTGCACGATATCGATCAGATCGCGATTCTCCGACCGGTGACCAAAGCGGCGATGCGGATCGAGAGCCCGTCCGAGATCTACTCCACCATCCGCCGCGCTTTCCAGATCGCGCGCACGGCGCCGGCGGGACCGGTGGCGGTGGAGATCCCGGCCGACTATTTGATGCTGACCCAGGATGTCGTCGAACCGTCGTGGGAACCGGAGCCGGCGCCCGACCGGGTGTTCGACCGCGATCTCGTGGAAAGCGCCGCGCGTCTGCTCGGTGACGCGAAACAAGCTGCCATCTACGTCGGCGCCGGAGCGGTGACGGGAAGACACGAGCTGATCTCGCTTGCCGAACAGCTCGGCGCGCCGGTGGTGACGACCTTTCAGGGCAAAGGTGTCTTCCCCGAGTCCCACCCGCTCTGGCTCTGGACCGGGATCGGCCGCACGACGCCGCCTTTCGTGCGCGCGATCATGGATCGCTGCGACTGTCTGCTGGCGGTCGGGTGCCGATTCGGCGAGGTCGCCACCGGTTCGTACGGGGTCTCGCCGCCCGAGACCGTGATTCACGTCGACATCGATCCCGAGGTGCTGGGCAGGAACGTCCCGACCACCCTCGCGGTGGCGGCGGACGCCAAGGAGTTTCTCGGCGCACTGACCGAGCTCATCCAAGGGCAGCGGCCGGTCGAGAACCTGGCGCGGGAGATCGCGGACGGCCACGAAATGGTCTGCCGCGGCTGGAAGGCGTCAGCATCGCAAACCAGGGTCACGCCGGATGCGTTCTTCTCCGCCCTCCAGCGCTACTGCAGCGATGATGCGATCTACGCCACGGACAGCGGTAACGGGACCTTTCTCGCGGCCGAGCATCTCCGACTCGATCACCCGGCGTGTTTCATCGGACCGATCGATTTCTCCTGTATGGGTTACTCGGTTCCGGCCTCCATCGGCGCCGCCTTCGCCAACCCGGACCGCGATGTGGTCACCCTTGCCGGGGACGGGGCCTTTCTGATGACCGGTCTCGAGGCCCTGACTGCGGCGACCTACGGAGCGACGCCGCTGATCTGCGTTCTCCGGGACGGTAAGCACGGGCTCATCGCCGAGTTCCAGAAGATCCCGCTCAACCGTCAGACCTGCAGCATTCTGCCCGACTACAGCGTGCAGTCGGTGGCCGAGGCGGTCGGGTGCCGGTACTTCCGAATCATCCGCGACGCCGAACTCGAGTCGGTGATCCCCGCCGCCCTGGAACTGGTTCGTTCTCACGTCCCGGTGATGGTTGAGGTCGCCATCGACTACAGCGAGAAGACCTATTTCAGTCGCGGCGTGGTGGCAACCAATTTCTGGCGCTTCCCCTGGCGCGATCGGCTGAGAATGCTGGTCCGGGCACTGATGAGGAGAATGAGTGGCTGACGACCTCGATCCCAGAGATCCATCGGGCTCCGGGGACGATCCGACGCTCACCAACGTCGACCCGGTCCGACCCGGCGATGCTGACGGGCGGTTCAGACTCAAGCCCGGGTTCTCGGCGGGACAGATCCTGGCCGGGCGCTACGAGGTGGAGCGCTTTCTCGCCCGCGGCGGGATGGGAGAGGTCTATCAGGTCCACGACCGGGAGCTCGGGGAGCGTGTCGCTCTGAAGACCATCCTACCGAGGTCGGCGAACGACCCCATGACCCTCGATCGGTTCCGCAGGGAGATCCAGATCGCGCGCAAGGTCAGCCACCGGAACGTCTGCCGGATCTTCGATCTCGGCCGGCACGTGCAGCCGACCGGGGAGGAGATCGTCTTCCTCACCATGGAGCTGCTCAGCGGCATGTCGCTCAGGGCGAGGCTCGGCAAGGGGGTGATGGCGCCCGCCGAGGCCTTCGGCGTGGTCGAACAGTTGACCGCCGGGCTCGGGGCGGCCCATCGAAGAGGGATCGTCCATCGCGACCTCAAGCCGTCGAACATCTTCCTCGTTCCGGACGGTGACGGAACCCGGGTGGTGATCGCAGACTTCGGTCTCGCCCGGTTGCAGGTCAAAGACGAGGGCCAGCTCACGGTCACCTCGACGGGCGAGATCCTCGGAACGCCCGCCTACATGTCGCCCGAGCAGATCGAGGGAAAACCGGCGACCACCGCATCGGACGTCTACTCCCTCGGCCTCGTGATGTACGAGATGCTCACCGGCGCCCAGGCCTTCGAGGGCGAGAGCGCATTTCAGGTCGCCCTGAACAAACTGAGGGACGCGCCGACCAGCCCGAGTCTGCGAAGCCCGGGGGTCCCGCCGCGCTGGGATCGAACCATTCTCCGTTGCCTGGCCAAGGAACCGGAGGATCGGTTCGCCGATGTCGAGACGATCCCATCGGTTCTCGCCGGCACGCGACGGATGCCTCGGCGGCGAATTCGTGCGCTCGTCGCGCGGCCCGCGCTGTGGGTTGCGGTTGCCGTCGCGCTGGTGGCGGCCGGCGCCGCGCTCGTGGTTTTCATCCGCGGTTGGCCGCCGTGGCAGGGGCCGGAGGACCAACCGGCCGTCGCGCTCCGACAGTCGTTTGCGGTGCTCGGCTTCGAGAACACCGCCGGCGATCCGGGCGCGGCCTGGATCTCGACCGCGCTCAGCGATTTCCTGACGACCGAGCTCGGCGCCGGGGGTGAGGTTCGCACCATTCCGAGTGAGAGCGTCGCCCACGCGCGGGCGGAGCTCGGGATCGACCACGTGACGACCCTCGGCCCTGAAACCCTCGCTCGGCTGCGGGATCTGCTGGCGACTGATTTGATCGTGCTCGGTTCCTACGCCGTGCTCGGAGACGGGGCCGAAGCCACGATCCGGCTCGACTCGCGGGTTCAGGACGTCGATGGCGGAGAGATCACCATCCTTCAATCGGTGACCGGGACGCGGGACGATCTCGCCGGCCTCGCCATCGGCGCGGCGGCGGAGATCCGCAACCGGTTCGGTCTCGATGTGACCGCCGCGTCGGTGGTCGGTGGAGCCTTTCCGAAGGACCCGGAGGCTGCCCGGCTCTACGCCGAGGGGGTAGTTCGGTTGCGCTCCTTCGACCCTGCAGGGGCGAGGACCCGGCTCGAACAGGCGGCCGTTGCCCAACCCGATTCACCGTTGATCTGGATCGAACTGGCGAACGCCTGGACGACACTCGGCTACGGTACCAAGGCGATGGAGGCAGCCGCGCGATCGAAGGAGCTCAGCGAAGGGCTCGGGCGCGAGCTCCGGCTCCGGATCGAAGGTCAGTACCAGGTTCTCGCCGGCCGCATGGTCGAGGCCGTGGACACCTTCCGCTCGCTGTGGCTGGTCTATCCCGACAACCTCGAATACGGTCTCATGCTCGCCGATGCTCAGGTCCGGGCCGGCATGCCCGCCGCCGCCCTCGCCACCGTGGCCGAGCTCAGGGGGCTCCCGATGCCCCTGAGCGGTGATCCGCGGATCGATCTGGCGGAGGCGGATGCCGCCGGTCAAATCGGTGACTCGAACCGGCAGGCGGCGGCCGCCGAGCGCGTGGTCGCGGCGAGTCAACGCATCGGGTCGAGCGGGCTCGAGGCCGAGGGCCGGCTCGCCCTCGGAGAGGGTTTGAGAGGGATCGGAAAGCTTGAGGCGGCGCTCGCCGAAGTCGATGCCGCTCGTCGTCTGGAGCGGGCTGCCGGCAATGCCGCCGGCGAGGCCGCCGCCGCCTATTCGCTGGCTGTCACCCACCTCGCCCTTGGAGATGTCGAGGCCGGATTACGCGAAGTCCAGACCTGTCTGACGACGGCGAGAGCGGTCGAGGCCAGGATCATCGAGGGCGATGCTCTCAACCTGCTCGGTAGCATCCGTCTCCATCAGGGTGATTTCGCCGGGGCGCTGGCGGTGTTCGAGCAAGCCCTCGAGCTCCAACGCGAGATCGGCAACACCAGCGGCGAGGCGGATGCGTTCAACAACGTCGCCCTGGTCCAGATGTGGTCGGGTGACTTCGTCAGCTCGGTGGACAGTTTCACCCAGGTTCGGGCCCAGTTCCGAGAGCTCGGCAAAGCCAAGTCCGAAGCCGCGGTCGTGATGAACCTCGCCCGGATCAACGGCGCCCGGGGTGACCTCAACGGCGCTCGCAGCCTCTTCGAGGAGGCGGCCGGGCTCTATCGGGTTCAGGACAACGCCGAGCAGCTCGCCGAAGCTCTGTTCGGTCTCGGGGAGGTGCTCTTGACCCAGGGGGACCTCAAGGGTGCGCGGGCGCGTCACCAAGAGGCGCTCGACCTCCGGCGCGACCATCAGTTCGGCAGCGCGGTCGAGAGCGAGTTCGCCCTCGCAGGCCTGAGTCTGGCCGACGCGACGTTGGGACGGCGGAGCTACGAGGCCGCGGTCGCCGAGCTGTCGCAATCGGTGGCGGATCTTGCGGAGCAGAATCGACCGGCTCTCGAAGCCGATGCGCTCAATTATCTCGCGGAGGCCCAGCTCGGGGCCGGCAGCGTAGACGAGGCGGCCGCATCTCTCGATCGAATCCGGGTCCTGGAATCATCCGCCAACTCGGTGACGGTCATGGTGCTGCGGATCAACGAGGCCAAGCTGGCCGGACGGCGTGGTGGTTTCGACGAAGCGCAGGCGATCCTCGACGCGCTCATCGTGGAGGCCCGTTCCCAGTCGAGCTTCGGGGTCGAGATCGAGGCTCGCCTGGCGAAGGCCGAGATCATGGCCGACGCCGGCGACGAGGACGCGGCCAGGCGACTCCTCGGAGAGGTCAAGAACGACGCGACCGCGCGCGGTTGGATCCTGGTGGCCGACAAGGCCGCCGTCGTCGAAAATCGCACCGCCCGTGCCGGAAACTGAGGGTTCGATTCGACTCCGGTGCTATAATCGGTTTGATTCGGTTTCGACCGGTGCGGTCTCCTGACGGAGTACAACAATGAATCGCTGGGTGCTCACATATCGGCGGAGGGCGCCGTTACTGGCGGCGCTGTGTCTGCTGGTCTCCACCCAGGCCGCGGCCGGGGGTGAGCCCTGCACCAAAGTTTTTGTCCACGGGGCGAGTACCACCGACATCAGTTGGCACGACGACACGCACTGGAGCCCCCCCGGTGTTCCAGGTCCGGCTGACGTGGCGTGCATCCTCGAGGACGGTTTCTACCAGGTGATGGTCACCGAACCGGTCACCGTCGCCGGTCTCCGGATCGACGCGGCCGGCGGGAGTCCCAAGGTCAAGATCGTCGGCACCGATTTCACCCTCAACGGATATGGCTATCTGGCCGGAGCAACCAAGCTCAAGGTCAACGACGGCGCGGTGCTCCGCAGCGATTCCGGCACCACCATCGAGGTCGAGTCAAAGCTCGTCATCGATGGCGGGACGGTCGAGGTGGACGTCGATCTGTTCGGTCACCTGAGCTACGCCGGAACCGGGAGCCTGACCGGGAACCTGACGACGCACCCGGGCAGCGTCATCGAGTACGAGGACACCGGCGCCGACGCGCATCTCGTGATTACCGCAGGGTTTGACAATCAGGGAGAGGTGATCTTCATCGGCTCGGTCGCGATGACCCTGGAGGTGACCTCGGGCACCGTGGTCAACACCGCGGGTGGCGTCATCAGGAGCGGCCCGGGAGCGAAGGCGCGGGGGATTCGCTCCGATCTGATTGCTGAAGTCGACAACCGCGGGCTCATCGATGTCGATGGCTCCGATCTCCGCATCGGTCACGGCGGTTCGCGGCACCAGAACGGCGCCGACGGCGAGATCCGGGTCGCCGACGCCGGGCTCGAGATCGATCTCGCCGGGCTCACCGAAGTTCCGTCGAACTTCACGAATTACGGGACGGTCACCGTCGGCGGTGGCGGATCGATCAGGGTCGTCGGTTCGACGGGTCCGCAGGAGGTGCCGTCGAACTTCACCAACTACGGCACGGTCACGGTCGGCGGCGGCGGGTCGATCAGGGTCCTCGGTTCGACCGGTGAGGGCACCGCGATGTCGGTGGTCAATTTCGGCTTCTTCGATCTCGAGACCGGGGGCAGCCTCTCACTCGAAGATGTGCTCTTCGACAATCCGTCATCGGGGCAGGTCCGAGGTTCGGGGACGCTCGATCTGACCGCGGTGGCGGGGCTCAGCTTCGAGGGCACCCTGAGCCCGGGATTTTCGCCCGGCATCCTCACCGTCGACGGTTCGATGGATCTCGGGTCCAACACCCGGGTCGCCATCGAGGTCGGCGGCGAAACGCCGGGGGACAGCCACGACCGGCTCGATCTGACGGGGGCGCTCGGCGCCGGCGGGGAGCTCGATGTCGCGCTCATCGTTCCCTATCAGCCGCTGGGCGGCGAGCGATTCCGGATCCTGACCTTCGACAGTCTCGGCGGCTGGTTCAAGACGGTGACGCTGCCGCCGCTCATGTCCCTGCTCGACTGGACCGTCGATGTCGGTGAGCACGAAGTCAGCCTCGACGTGGTCTGCCAAGGGACCGAACTCGGGATCGAGGTCGCGGCCGACCGCGATCCGGTCTCGGTCGATCACGACCTCATTTATCAGGCGCGGGTGAGCAATCACTCGCAGGTGACCGCGACGGACGTGACGGTGAGCAGTGCGCTGCCGTCGGCGCTGGTTTTTCGACCGGACCTGTCGTCGCCCGAGTGCGTGCTCATCGGCGCCAGCGTCGAGTGCTCGGGCGCCAGCCTCGCCCCCGCCGCCGCCTGGGATCTCGCCATCGGCGTCGAGCCCATCGTCATCGGGCAGGTGGACAACACCGGGGAGGTCGGCGCGTGGGAGTGCGACACCGATCCAACCGACGATCAGGCCTCGGCCACCATTCAGGTGGTGGCGGCCGCGCCCTGCGACGCCAACGGCGACCTGGTTGTCGACGCCGACGACCTCGAACCGGCGGTGGGTCACATCTTCGGTCAGAGGGCGGCCGGCAACCCGGACTGCAGGCTCACCAACGGGATCACCGCCGACGATCTCGCCGCCATCATCGAAGCCGGCCAGTAACACCCTCGCCGGAACATCGAAAATATCAACGCGATGCGCTTTGCGATGGTTCTTGGGTTCTTTGCGTTTCAATAAAAATGTTCGAGTCCTGCCGACCGATGACCCGAAGGCCACGATATCGATGGAGCACCGACAGCCGCTCTACGACTCTGCATTGATAACCGTCCGCGATTCAACTCGAGCGGTGGGCGTCGGCGGGTTTGCGGTAGCAGGTCAGGTGGCCGTCGGTGTAGAAGCGGTCGAAGCTCTCGGGGAGAAAGTCGGAGAGGCAGTCGGCGATGCTGAAGATCACCACTTCGGTCGGTTCCTTCTCGAGTGCGCTCGCGAGTCGGGTGTAGAAACCCCCGCCGGGACCAACCGGTCTGACCGGGCGGTAGAGATAGACAAAATTCCAGCCGCCGAGATTCGTCTCGAGGACGTCGTCGACCCGCCATTCGACCCGGGTCGCGGGGATTTCCAGCCACTGCCGGAGCCGGCGGCCGATGCCGACCATGGCGCTCGAGATCTCGATCTGGCAGCACCGGGAATGGGGATACATCTTCTGCATGAGCAGCGCTTGGAGTCCGTTCCCGGCGCCGAGATCGACGCTCGAAGTGTCGGGGTGAATCCACGATCCGGCCTTGAGAATGGGGCTCAAGCCTCCGGCGTGGCTCCAATAGCCGCCGGTGGCGTTGACCCGCTGCCGCTCCACCATCGTGTAGGGCGCCTCGTGCATGTGGAGATGGGCGTAGAGTTCGAGGAATCGCTCTTCGAGCAGCTCGCCGTCATTACCGCGGGAGGCGTCGAGAAACGCATCCTTGAGGGGCGAAAACCGTGGAAAGATCTCCTCCGCGTCGGGGGGCGGTGGCAGCGATGCCACCAGATCCATCAGGATGCCCAGGCGGTGTCGTTCGACCGCCGGCCGGCCGTCGTCGGAGAGAAGCTTCGAGACATGTGCGAGATCGAGTGAAACTCCGCCGTCGGCCATAGGGTCTTGTACCACAGCACTCCGGGGCGCGAACGCGGCCGCCTGGTGGAGATCGTCGGAATCCCCTCAATCTCAATCGAGCGTCCGATCACGGTCTGATGGCTGGTGACTCTTCGACCGCGAGCTGCACCGCGAGGTGGGGTCCGACCTGTCTGAGCTCGATCACCGAAACCCCCGGGCGTTTCAGTTGGAGAACGAGATGGAGCTCGCCCTCGGAGGTCTCCGCGTCGTGGACCAACCTGATCCGGCTGAGGTTCGGATCGCCGATTTCAAGAGTGCGCGGCAGATCGGGTGCACTGAGGCCCCGCAGACTCAGGATGATCCGAGGCGGTTCGCCCGCGATCTTCAGGGTGCGGGCGCAGCCCTGGGGGAGTCGCCCGTTGCCGGTGATCCGAAGCAGCGTCGAGCCATCGCCCCGAAGGGTCGCCACGACGTCGACGATCCGATCTGCGATCTCCGGCCCGGACTCGGGAGTCGGGAACGGCGCGGCCACGGTGGGTTGGGCCGGGGTGCCTGTGCTGGTGGGACTGGGGGTCGCGGCCGGTGTTGCGACGGTCGTGGGGAGAACGGGCGGAGCGGGTTCCTCGGGTGGCAACGGGGAAGGGGTGGGGGATGGGACGGCGGTCGGCGCCGGCGAATCTTCAGTGGGCCGCTGCGACGGGGTCGGCGACGGCGCGGGCGGAGGCGTCGCCGTGGGCTCGGGCGCAGAGCCGATCACCGCAACGAGCTGGTTCCCGTCGTGCTGAAGATCCACCAGCCCGGCGGTCTCGGTCGCGAGATCGAGGATGACGTTCAACTCTGGAGCCGAAGCAGTGCCCCGGTACCCCAACCGCAGGCGGCTGACATCTCGGCCGTCGATGGACATCATCTCCGGTTTGACCCGATTGGTGATGCCCTCGATCACGACCACGAGTCGAGGTGGGTCGGCGATGGGGTACGCGCGAAAGGACGCGTCGCCGATCGGCTCGGCGCAGGCGATGGTGATGGTGGTGTTGCCGTCGGAGTCGTGCCCCCAACTGATGGCGTCAACGGTGTTGGCGACGGACTCGGTCGGGGCGGCGGTGAAAACAAGCGCCGCCAGGGCTGCGATGGCCGCCGAATTCAGCCGCGTGCGGTCGAGATGGAATCGTGGACGCACTCGGAGCATGGCGCATAATACCCCACCCCGATGTCGGGCGATCGGGCGAACTCGCGTAGAATGTCGCGCATGGCCGACGATCTGACGACCTCGACCTTCGGTGGCATGGACGGTGCGGTCCTGGCGAGTCTGGACGAGACCTCGATGTCCGACGATGAACTTCTGGTCGGCGAAAAGACCGCCCTGAATACCTTTTTCGATGTCGCCAACGCGCGGCGTCTCAACCTCACGGTTGCTTTCTTCGCCTGCACCTCGGCGATCTACACCATCGCCATGTTTGCTTCGGGGACGATGACGCGCGGCGCGGTCGCCGGTCTCTTGGTCATCGCCGATCTTCTTTTCCTGCGCAACCGTCACCGCCGAGGGATTGCCCGCAATCTTCGTCAGGCCGTCGCCGCGGTGCTCATCGGTCACCTCGTCCTTCTTCAGCTCTTCCACGGCTCGGCCGATGGCGGCATCGGATTCTGGTTCTTTTTCTTTCCGATTTTGGCGGCCCGCTTTCGCCTGGCGTCGGGCGAGACGGTGGCCCTCTTCGGGTCGCTCTACGCCGTGGTGGCTGTGCGTCTGGTGGGTGAGAGCCTGCTGGTCCGGCAGTCGCCGCCGTTTCTCAGCCTGGTTCTCTATGCCCTGCTCTTCATCGTGTGCGCCGGTGTGTCGTGGGCGCTGAGCCGGCGTCTGGAATCGCGCTTTCTGATCCGTTGGCGTTCCGAGTCGGCCCGCCATCAGGATCGGCTCCGTATGAAACAGGAGCTCGAGTATGCCCGGGAAATCCAGCTCAGCATGCTTCCCAGGCAGGCGCCGCTGCTCGACTGGCTCGATGTCGCCGCCCTGTCGCTACCCGCCACCGAGGTCGGGGGGGACTACTACGACTACTTCGACTTCGGGTCGGATCGGGTGGCCATGGTGGTGGGAGATGTCACGGGCCATGGCGTGGCGAGCGGGCTCGTCCTGTCCGGGGTCCGGTCGAGCCTCAACCTCCTGCGCGACGAAATGGGCCGACCGAGCGCAGTGCTCGATCGCGTCAACCTCATGCTCAAGCGAACCTCCGCCCCGCGGATGCACATGACTCTCGCGCTGGTCGTCCTTGACCGTAAAGAGTGCAGCACCACCGTCGCCACCGCCGGTCACCCCCCGGTGCTGCTCCGGCGGTCGAACGGCGAGGTCGAGGAGGTCGGTTCGGGTTCGTTCCCCCTCGGCGCCATCGAGAACGCCCGTTTCGGGGAGGATCGGATCAGGCTCGCGCCCGGAGATGTCCTGCTGCTCTACAGTGACGGCCTCGTGGAGACCATCAACCCGGATGGTGACCAGTACGGGTGGGATCGGCTCAAACAGATCCTCCGGGACCTCGAAGGCATCCCCACCGCCAACGAGATTCGCGATCTGATCCTGCGCGAAGTCTGGGATTTCAAGGGTGGGGCGAAACAGGTGGACGATGTCACGATGGTCGTCGTCCGCTGCCTCGGCGGCTAGCCGAAATCTCCCGCAGGGCTCGGCTGCCGGACACGGGGATGTGGCGACCCTGCGCGGCTTCAGACCGGCTCGACGGCCCAGACATCGAACTCGCGAGGATCCGGGCCACGGCGGGGGTTCAGGCTGTCAATCGATCCGCAGTGATTTTGCCGCGATGAGGGAAAAGACCAGCGCGAAACCGAGCAGCACAACCAGCGGCACCAGCACCCCCGGAAGACCTTGGCCGAACGAGATGGTGCCGTGCAGCGCGCGCATGGCCCACCCGGTGGGGAAGAGCATGGCCAGACGCTGAAGCGGTCGGGAGACGATCTCGAGCGGCCACCAGCAGCCGCCGAATGCGGCCATCACCATCGTTGCGATGACACCGATGCTCGACGCTCGATCGGGATCGGTGAACCAGCCGCCGAACGCAACGCCCAGCGGCGCCACCGCGAGGGCGTAGATCAGCAGGACGATCCACGTGGCAACGGGGTGGTCGCCGATGGTGACAGCGAAGATCCGGTTGGCGATGACCCCCACCGCCATGAGGACGGTGATCTGGAGTGAGGCGATAACCAACCGGCCCGCGATCTTGCCGGCGATGATCTCACCCCTGCTCACCGGTGTGGTCAGGAGCCGGCGGAGATGGCCGCCGCTCCGTTCACCGCTGACGGCCCCCGCACCGTAGGTCAGTGCGACCAGCATGACGAACATCACCGTGTTTCCCGGGATCGATTGGGCGAACCCCCCCGGAACGATGGTCGCCTCACCGGCGAACCGGCTCTCGATCACGACCTGGTCTTCAGCGTGATCAAGGTTGGTCGCCGCGCCCTCTGCGACGGGCGCACCGGGATCGAGCCGGACCTCGGCCTCGACAAGGCGGCCGAGGACGGTGGCGATGGCAGAGACGATCCTGGCTTGAACGACCAGCGCGGCTTCCGCCGAAGCCCCCGGCGCCTTCTCCAGCCGCAACGTGGTTTGTTGACCTGCGGAAACCGCCTCGCTTAGACCGGAAGGCAGCACCAGGACGAGGGCCCTTTCCGGCGGCGCGTCGGTCTCTGCCGGGCCCGCACTGCTCAAGAGAAGCCGTTCGCTCTCGAGCTCGGTGATCAGCAGCCGGGCGACGGGGCCTCCATCCGCGTCGATCACCGTGAGCGGGACCTTTGCATCGACCGGCTTTGAGCTTTGCCCCAAAACGAGTCCAAAGAAGGCGGCAAAGACGACGGGCACGAGAATCAACCAGATCACCGCGCCCCTGTCGGTCATGAGCAGGCGGAGGTCGTGTCGGGCGATGGCGATGATCGTGCGCATCAGATCGCCCCGCTGCGGATCCCGCGTCCGAGGAGCAAGGTTCCTGCGCCGAGGAAGACCACTCCCGCGGCGAAGAGAACCCCCAGGTTGGGGAGAATATCGCCGAGCCCGCCGCCGCGGAGGATGAGGGTGTTGAAGGCGTCCGTCGACCAGAAGACCAGGGTCGAGGCGGAGAAGGGGCGGAGGAATCCGGGCATTTGATCGAGCGGCATGAAGACGCCGCCGAGCATCGACCAGACGATGATCACGATGGTGGTCAAGGTGTCGCCCTGGCGTTCGGAGCCGACCATGCTCATGATCAGCAACAGGGTTCCGCTGGCCGCCAGCGCGGTCGCCAGGATGAGCATCGCCGCCGCGAGCGGCGGGCCCCACGAAACCCCCATGGCCGCGCCGACCGTGGTCATCAGTGCGAAACCCCCAACGGTCACGATGATCACCGAGAGGCACTTGCCGAGAAGATAGTCGCCGGGTGAAACAGGGGCGGTCAGGAGGTGTCTGAGGAGTCCGGACTCACGATCACGGAGGATGTCGCGGGTTGCCGACTGCGCGAGAAAGAGGGTGCCCATGACGGCGAAGCCGGGGAGGAAGACGGCGAGGATGCCGACACTCTCGAGGGTTGCGTCGTCGCCGGTTTCGACCGTGACCGTCTCGAGGTTGATGACCGGTGGGAAGATGATCTGCCGGAGACCGCCCAACCTGGAATTGATGCTGGAGCTGAGCCCCGCCACTGCGACGTCGGGCGGGAAGCCGTCGAGCTCCATCAGACCCCGGATCTGCTCGAGCTCGGGTCGAAACACCCTCGACACCGCCGACAGGCCCGCCGCGGCGATCCCTGCGCCCTCCTCGACGACCTGAGGCAGGAACCGCTCGGATGGGTTCTTGATGACCTCGATGGTGGTTGTCCTCCCGGCAAGATAATCACCGGTGAAACCGGGCGGGATGTGGATCAGGGCCGAGGCTTCACCACGGTCCATCATGGCGAGCCCCTCTTCGCCCACCGGAACCAGATCGAGCTTGTTGGCGGTCTCATCGCGTCCGGCCGCACCATGGGCGAGGGTCGAGAGCAGGCTGTCGTCCTCGTCCCAGAGCAGGACTCTGATCGAGACCTCCTCGACGCCCCCGCTGAAAACCAGGGCGAAGATCGCCGCCATCACCAACGGCATGGCAAAGAGGAGGGCGGTCCGCACGGGATTGCGCCGGTAGCGGTTGAGGTCGCGCCGGAGGATTGCGAGAGCCGCCATCAGTCGCGCAGCTCACGCCCGGTCAAGGCGATGAAGACACTCTGCAGGTTGGGGCGTTGGATCGAGACATCCTCGATGCCGAGATCGGCCTCGAGCACCCGGGGCAGGATGCCGAGGAGCCCGGGCCCGTCCGACTCGATCGCCAGGACCGCGCTGCCGTCGCCGAGCCCGAGAATCCGGGTGCCGGTAATGGCGGCGAGGTGCTCACGGAGGCTTTCGTCGTTGAACCGTCCGCTCAGACGCAGGACCTCGGCTTCGCCGGCTCGTTTGGTGAGTTCGGCCAAGGTGCCGAGGGCGAGGATCCTGCCGTGATCGATGATGGCGATTCGGTCGCAGAGCTGCTCGGCCTCATCCATGTAATGTGTCGTGTAGAGGACCGTGGTTCCGGCCGCGGCGACCTCGCTGATGACCTCGAGAATGTTGAGACGGGCCTGGGGGTCGATCCCGACGGTCGGTTCGTCGAGGAGCAGGAACTTGGGCCGGTGGAGCAGGCCCATGCAGAGGTTGAGACGGCGCTTCATGCCTCCGGAGAAGGTCTTGACCTTGTCGCCGGCCCGTCCGGCAAGACCCACACGGTCGAGGGATTCGCTGATTCGATCGCCGAGTTCCGAACCGGAAAGGCCGTAGAGCGTGCCCCAGAACGAGAGATTGTCCCGGGCGGTGAGATCTTCGTAGACCGCGATCTCCTGCGGGACGACACCGAGGTGCATCTTGACCTTCTTGGGCTCGAGCCAGATGTTCCGGTTGTCGACGAGGACCCGTCCTCCATCCGGTTGGAGAACTCCGCAGATCATGGAGATGGTCGTTGTCTTTCCGGCGCCGTTGGGACCGAGGAGGCCGAGGATTTCGCCGTCATGGACATCGAAGGAGACATCGTCAACCGCTACCAGCGCGTCGTAGCACTTCCTCAACCGTTCGATTTGAATCAACGATGCCTCCCGCCGAAGTGAGCCGCCGAAATCGAACCCGACCCGGACGGGGTTGGTGAACGACATCCGCGTCGATCGTATCAGGCTCTACGCAAACCCGGCACAGAGGTTCGTTGCTGTCACCGTGAGATACTCGGGCCGTGCAACCTGAGGCGGCCCAACCCGTTCTCGATGGCGGCGGCGAAGCCGATGGCGACGGGCGCCAAAACGACCACCACCCCGGAGGTCGAGGCGGCGGGAGATCTCGATGGTGTTGACCCGTCGTCTTGAGTCGTCGGTCCGAAGGTTCGGGGTTGTGCTTGTCGGCCTCGCTCTGGTGGCGGCGTCGGGTTGTGGTGTTCTCGATTCCCGCGGCGAGCGGGGGCCCGCGCCGATATCGGAAGATCGGGTCGACCGGGCACCCAGCCAGCCACCGGTGATCACGGTGACGCTTCCCGGCGAACCGGCCGAAATGTACCGGACCAGCGGCGAAGGGACGGTCTCCGGGAGCCTGGTTCGTCGCCTCGAGACTCGGTTTCCCGGTCTCAAGGTGGTTCCCTGCCTCGAACGCGCGGCTGGAATCTACGGCCGCACCCCCGGGGCCGATGCGCTTCCGCTCGCCTTCTCTGAATTCGTCCTTCACCGATCGGGCTGCGCGGATCCCTACGCCACGGTGATCCACGTCTCGACCGATGACGACGGTGATGAGGAGTTCTTCGATCACCTCGCCGAGATGCTCGCGACGGTGCCGGCAACCCATGCCGGTTTTTCCAGGGACCCGGCGAGCGATCCCTACAAGTGGCGCTGGACCGTCTTCCTGACGCAGCGTGACGTCGAGATGCAGCCGGTACCGACCTCGGCGGCGCCCGGAACTTCGATCGCCGTCCTGGTGCGATTTCTCCGACCGGTGAGCGCCGCTTCGGTGATCAGCACACTGCCGGACGGTCGCGTGGTGGAAACTGCGGGAGGCTTGAGCGGCGATCACCTGCTCGCCGCGGTGGAGATGGGCGAGCGGCCCGGCACGCAGTGGATCGAGGTCATCGCGAGCGATGACTCGGGCCCCCACGTCGTCCTGCTCTTTCCGGTCGAGATCGGGCGGGAACCGGCGCGAACCTGGATCGGATCGAGGAGAAGCAGCGAGGACTGGATCGCCGATCCGGTCGCGGCCGAAGCCTACGCCCGCGAACTGCTCGATGAGGATCGAGCCCGCTTCGGGCTGCCCGCGCTGGTATGGGACGACACTCTGGCGGCAGTCGCGCGCCGCCACAGCGCCGAAATGGCGAAGACCGGCGAGCTCGCGCACGTGTCCGCCACCACGGGAACCGTGGCGGACCGACTCCAGAGCGTGGGCTTTCAGGCGGTTTTTGCGGCCGAAAACATCGCCCGGAGCTCGACGGTCGCCGATGCCGAAGAAGGGTTGATGCGCAGCCCGGGCCACCGTGCCGCGATCCTCTCGACCGATGCGACCCACGTCGGTATCGGCATCGTCACCTCCCGCAGGCCGGAAACCGGCGTCGTGTACTTCATCACCCAGGTCTTCGCCTGTCCGGACCCGTCGCGCTCGTAGACGGCGGACAGACCCGTCCAAGCCCGCGGTTGGTAGGTGATTGTTTTGGTAGGATTTTTTGGTTGGATTTTGTTTTGGTGGGTAAGTGTTGGTGGGCTGATGGACACGGGCTACTGGAACAGATCCGATGAGCCGAAAAATGAATGACCGCTCATCTTCGATCAACTTATAACTAATAAGTTAAATTGTCAACCCCTTCAAACAGTTGGAACCAAGATCGGTGAGCTGGATCACCGTTCTGGGATACTATCGATCGAGATTTGGAGGCTGAAATGACGTGTCGAGCAATTGTCGTGTTCGTGCTGGTGGCGGCGTCGGGATGCGGCGGTTCCGACCGGGCGGTGGCGCCGGACGTTGAGGTCGTGGTCGGTTCGAGCTGGCGAGCGGTGTCCGAGGAGGAGCTGGCACCGGCCCAGCACGCTCAGCTCGATCGAGCGCTGGCCGCCAGGGATCAATTGGCAGCAACGCTGATGGGGGAGCTCAAGTCCGAGCTCGAGGTCGGCGGACCGTCCGGCGCCGTTGCGGTCTGTCGAGACATGGCGCCGATGATCGCGGAGCATGTGGCCGATGATCACGGTCTCGCCATCGGTCGAACCTCGCATCGGCTGAGAAACCCCGACAATCTCGCTCCTGCGTGGGCCGAGTCCGCGGTCGATGACCTCGCCGACGCGACGCGCTACTTTTCGGGCCCGGCCGGCGAGCTCGGTGTGCTGCTGCCGATCAAGCTCGGCGCGCCGTGTCTTGCATGCCACGGCCCTGCTGAATCGATGGACGAAGGGGTGCGAACGGCGCTGGCACAAAGCTATCCCGACGACCGGGCAACCGACTTTGCCGAGGGCGATCTCAGAGGCTGGTTCTGGGTCGAGGTGCCGGGTGAGGGGTGATCCGTGACCCGTAATCGACGATCCCTGAATCGTGATAAGTGAGTCAAACGTCGCAGATCGCAGATTGCAGGCCGCGACTGGGTAAGAGCCGGAGTGTCTCAAGACTTCGTGTTTCAATCAAACCGCTGGAATCACCGCAACCAATCCACGAAGTTGTTGGACGCCATCGAAGCGAGCACCCGATCTTCGACTCCCAACGTTGCTACGCTGCTATGGCCTCACCCGGCCTCCGCTTCGCCTCGGCGTTATTCCGGTGGCGGTGACCCGGACATTGTCGACATACCAACCCTTGGCGCCGTTGCAGCCGTCGACCCCGAGATCGAATCGAATGATGACCCGATCGCCGGCGTTGACGATGGACGCGAGATCAACCTGGCTCTGACCCCAGCTGCCGTTCAGCGAACCCGCATCGGTGCCGGAAAACGCCCACTGACCCTTCATGGGATTGGTATTGCCGGACTGCAACCGTTGGTTATAGCGGTTGAACAAGAAATGGGCCGGTGAGATCTCCATGAAAGCGCTGCCGTTGACGCTGATCTTGATGTTGCCGCCGTCCCAGCTCGGTTCGGTCGCTACCCAGTGGTCGAAGGTCAGCGTGGGTGACAGGGTTCCCTGCGGAACATCGATCACCGGGCTGGTGAGCTCCATGACCCCGCTCTGATCGTCGCTCCCCGGGCGGCAATCGCCGATGAGCACACTGTCGATGGCGAAGAACGCGCCGCCGTCGCCGCCCGGCGGAAGCTCCTCGGTCCACTGCCAGTCGCGTGGCTCGTACTCGGGGAAGATGCCGTGATTGCTCAGCGTCCAACCGCCATCGGGTTCATTGTCGAAGTCCTCGTCGAAGACGACGACGTTGCCGTCCACGGCGGGTGCGTCCGGGTCGAGCAGCGGCTGAAAATGACATTGATCGGGGGCCATGCGCATCTCGACGGCGGCCACGACCGCCGCCACCTGAGAGCAGTCGCCGACGGTGATGGTCTGGGTCGAAGGGGCGCCGGTGACGAGATCGTAGAGCTGCGCCCCGATCAGATCCTCGCAGCTGGTCTCGAGAAGATCGGCGTGGTTGCGGAAATCGGTGACCGGGTTCTGGTAGATCGTCATGGCGCGCCAGTAGATTCGTGCCGCCTTGGTCGCCCCGATGGCCCGGATCTCGAAGCCGTTGTAGAGACCGCCGTCGACGAGCAGGGCGAAGGCGTGATTGGGGATGCCGCTGTTGCTGTGGACCCCGCCGTTGTCGTCTTCACGGCAGAAGTAGTTGACGCTGCCCACCCGTCCGGGATCGCCGAAACAGGTCGGCGACCACATGTCGCGGATCGAACCCAGGGCCCGGGTGTCCTCGCCGATGAGCCAACGAACCGAATCGGTGAACTCCCCATCGAGACCGAGGGTCGCGGTCACCCCCTGGCTCAGGACGGCCTTGATGCGGTCGCCGTCGCTCTGCCCGATAAACACCGCCGGGATGTCGAGACGCGGGAGATCGCCACCCATTTCGATGACGTCGTTGCCCTGGTTGTTGACGATGATGACCCCGGCCGCGCCGGCGCTCCGCGCGTTGACGACCTTCTCACGGAAGAGACAGATGCCGCGGTTGATGAGCGCGATGGAACCGGGTGAGAAACCGCCGAGGCTCTGGCATCCGTCGGCCGGGTCGCCGGTGCCGTCGTCGGCGAGTTCGACCGGAGCCGACACGGTCCACGGCGCGGGAGGATTGAAGACCGCACCGCCGGCGGCGAAGAGACCGGCGATCGATGGTGGCTGGGTGAGCTCGAGAGTCGGCACCGGGTTGCCGCCGGCGGCGGAGCAGTCATACGGCGGACGGACTCCCGCCGGGAGGTCGGAGCCCCGGCCGTTGAGCTGGTCGACCAGCTCGCCGAAGATGTCCGAGTAGGACTCGTTGAGAGCGCCGGGCTGCCACTGATAGATCAGGCCGTGGGTCCATCCGGTGTAGGCGTGCGCCCATTCGTGGGCCGTGACGTCGTCGCTGACCATGTTCCTGCAGAACGAGGTCACTCCGCCCGATTCGACTGCGTTGGGGCATTCGATGTTGTCGGCGTCGTAGACCGAGTTCATGGTGGCGCCGAGACCGTCGAAGCTGAGGTACCCGCCGTGGGTGATGTTGGCGAAGAGATCGTAGACGTCGCCGGTGGCCGCGATGAGTTCGTTGATTTCGGCGTCGCCGTCGGGATCGCCGCTGGCAAAGGGCAGCGGGTCGCCCTCGGACCAGATCGGTCGAGGCATGGTCCGGCGGTGGATCACACGATCGAGATGGTGGATCTTGGACCGCTGGTCGAGAAGGCGCCCGTCGTGCGCATCGATGAAGAGGACCTCGTGGAGCTTCGGAGGCGAGGCGATCTCGACCTCCCATGCCAGGTGGTTGGCGCCCGGCCGGCCGCGGGCCAGCCCTTCCCGGAAGATCATCAGGACTGCGGGGAAAACCTCGGGTCGGCCGACGGAGAGGCCGTGTTGTTTGGCGATGAGTCGCAGGCCCATCGCCTCCGCCACATGAGCGTCGAGCTGGGGAACCGTGTCGAGATCGATGTCCGAGATGATCGTCCCGTTGATCATCGTGACTCCACCGTCGGCACCGAGGTGGACCCGGATTCTGGACCCGAAGACCGGCACACCGCGATAGACCTGGCGAAAGACCGCCTGCTCGCCTCCAAGCGGGTCGCGCAGGGTCGCCATGGGCTGAAGCTGGCGTGCGGGGTCGTCGAGGCCGATGGCCTTGGCACGGCCTTCGAGCACCGTCAGCGCCTTTTCGATGGCGTCGGCGCCTTGCGGTGAAGGTCGGAGACCGCCGACGCGGAGGAGTTGCGGATTGCCGGTCGCCGGATCCGTCACCACCCGGTCGGTGACGAGGGTCGATCCCGGAGGCGTCGTCGATTGATCGGGGTATCCCGCGCCGTCAGCCGCCGGCGTGCTCTGCGCCGCGGCGAAGACAATCAGGACGAGGGCGAAGCCGATTACCGGTCCGTGGCAGCGAAAAGGTCTCATCTGTGAATGGTAGCAGAAAGTTCTCCCGGCGCGGTGATCGCGCTGACCGGTTACACTGGGGATCGAAGATGGCTGACTTCAGCGTTCCCGAACTCGGCGATGCGGTTCCGCGGCGAGGCAACTTCTTTTCGGCCGCCCTCGGAAGGTCCCTCCTCAGGCTTCGAGGATGGGGATTCGAGGGCGCCGTGCCCAACGTCTCGAAGGCCGTGATCATCGTTGCGCCGCATACCTCCAACTGGGATTTTCTTATCGGTGTTTCGGCCTTGTTCGCCCTCGGTCTCCGGGCGAGATTTCTGGGCAAGCACACCCTCTTCAAGGGACCGCTCGGATCGCTGATGCGCTGGCTCGGCGGCGTCCCGGTGGATCGGCGGGCGGCGCGTGGTGTGGTGGACGAGACTGTGGGGCTCTTCGCGGCGAGCGACCGGATGATTCTCGCCCTGTCCCCGGAGGGAACCAGACGGAGCGTCGATCGGTGGAAGACCGGTTTCTATTATGTCGCCCTGAAGGCGCAGGTGCCCATCGTTCCGGTTGCGTTCGACTACCGCCGGAAGCGGATCCGATTCGGCGAACGCTTCGATCCGACCGGAAACCTGCAACAGGATTTTCGGGACCTCGAGAGGTTCTTCCGGGGGATCGAGGGCCGGCGCCGCACGTGACGGAGGGAAAGATGGAACGCAGGAACACGGTGATCCAGGTTCTCGACGCGACCGCGTCGGCGCATCCACACCGACCGGCGCTCCGCCACAAGCGGCCGGGCGGTTGGGCGCCGCTGAGCTGGTCGGAGTATCGCGCGCGGGTCCATCGGGTCGGGCGGGCACTGATCAGTCTCGGCGTCGAGGCCGGTTCATCCGTGGCGATCCTCGGGAACAACCGTCCCGAGTGGTTCATGGCGAACCTCGGGATCATCGCGGCCGGAGGGCTCCCGAGCGGGATCTACACCACCAGCACCGCTGAACAGTGCGCCTACATCATCGAGCACTGCGAGGCCAATATCGTATTCGTCGATCACTCCGGCCGCCTCGCGCAGCTCGAAGGCGTCCGCGATCGACTGTCCGCGGTGATTCTGATGGAGGGTGCGAGCGACCAGGACGGCGTCCTGGATTGGGAGGGGTTTCTCGATCTCGGAACCGGCGTGCCGCAGGAGGGCCTCGACCGACGCCTCGAGGCGCAGCAGCCCGATGATCCGTGTACGTTGATCTATACCTCGGGAACCACGGGCGAGCCCAAGGGCGTCATGCTGTCGCACCACAACCTGCTCTGGGTTGCTCGAGCCCTGGTCAAGGAGTTCTCGGTGACCAAGGAAGACAGCGGTCTCAGCTACCTCCCTCTGAGTCACATCGCGGAGCAGGTGATTTCGATCTATCTTCCTTTGATCGTCGGTGCTTGCATGTCCTTTGCCGAGAGCCTCGAGACCCTGGGCGATGATCTCCGCGACGTCCGGCCGACCTTCTTTTTCGGCGTTCCGAGGGTGTGGGAGAAGATTCAGGCTCGGATGGAGGCGGCAGGGGCGAAGAGCGGACTCTTGCGGCGGCGACTGGTTCGTTGGGCGAGACAGGTGGGGCTGACCGGAGGGCGGGCGCAGCAGCGCGGAGAAGCGATGCCGGCCGGCTGGCGGCTCGCCCGCAGGCTGGTCTTTTCCAAGGTGCGTGAGCGACTCGGGTTCGACCGGGCTCGGGTCTTTTTCACGAGCGCGGCGCCGATGGCGAGATCGACGCTCGATTTCTTCCTGAGCCTTGGGATTCCCATCTTCGAGGTTTACGGGATGAGCGAGTGCACCGGACCGACCACGTTTTCCTCCGAGGATCGCTTCCGGACCGGGTCGGCGGGGTGGGCGATCCCCGGTACCGAGCTCAGGATCGCCGATGACGGGGAGATCCTCTTCCGCGGGCCGCATGTGTTTGTCGGCTACTTCAAGAACCCCGAGGCGACCAAGGAGGCGATCGACGACGACGGCTGGCTTCACTCGGGGGATATCGGCATCATGGATGAAGACGGGTTCCTCTTCGTCACCGACCGCAAGAAGGAGCTCATCATCACATCGGGCGGTAAGAACGTCGCTCCGGTACCCATTGAGTCAAAAATCAAGGGGATCCCGGGGGTAGCTCAGGCCGTAGTGATCGGCGATCGCCGCAAGTTTCTCTCCGCCCTCATCGTGATCGATCCGGAAGCCATCGTGGCGTTGGCATCCGAGATCGGGAGCGACGCCGTGGATCTCGCCTCCGCCGCTTCCTGCGCGCGATTCCGGGCCTACATCGAGGACCGGCTCGAGGCGGTGAACGTGACGCTCGCACCCTTCGAGTCGATCCGGAGATTCGCCGTTCTCAGCGAGGGTCTCTCGGTGGAGAACGGGACCCTGACCCCGACGCTGAAACTCAAACGTCGCGTGATTCAGGACGTCTACAGCGCGACCATTGACGAGCTCTACGAATACCGGTAGCGCGACCCCATCCAACCGCAAGCGGTGAGCCGCCGGCGCGTCGGCTACTCCTCAGCCCGGGCAAACGTGCACAGCAGCTTGTCCGGGTATGCGGCCCTGGTTTGAATGGCCTCCTCGGATGGGGCGGTGATCCGTTCGGCGGTCAAACCGGCGCGGATCGTCTTGAGGTTGGCGGCGCTCGAGTACGGCGTGAGCTTGGCGGTGACATCACCCGAACCTTCGGTCATCAGATCGAGGACCAGGGGCTCCGCGGTGCAGTCGAGATCGAGCTTAGAGAGATCGACCGTCCGGGTGCTGCCGTTGCCGGAGGTGCGGAAATGGACCCTGCCCTTCTGAAGCTCATAGACGATGCTCCACCGCGTCGAATCAGGTTGGGCGACATCCGCCAGAACGGCGAAGGTCTCAGCGATCGGGGGCTGCTCGCCGGTGCTGGCGCGAACGGCGTGCGCACCGTTGGCCGCCCGTGCGTAGCGGGCGAGCGAACCGGCGCCCTCCGGTTTCACCGGCGCGCCGCCATAGCCGAGGGTCCGGTTGAGAAACTCGAGCGAGTCATTGTAGGTGTCGTTGGTGAGTGCGGCCAAGGGCAGGGTCCGCTCGTACCGGGCGACGAGTTTGCCATCGAGAAACTCGATGACGGCGCAGTTGCCGGTGGGGTCGCAGGCGAGAAAGTGAAGGGGCGTGGAATCGGTGATGGCAAGCTCGGACGCGCTCGCCACGACGTCGGAGACCGTGCGGAAGGAGTCGAGACAGTACTGGACCCACTGGAGGGCCCCGATGCCGGCGTGGTCGCCCGGTTCGGGATACACCGTGTCGGCGAGCCAGAGCACCTCCATGGCCAGCCCGGTCTCGTTCATCCCGCCGATGGGAAACTCGCGGCCGTATTGGTTGAAGGTCAGACTGCCGTAGTGGGAGCTCCAGCGCACGGGTTTGACCCCCTCGGGCACCAGGGCGGTCTTCGCAAGTCCGCGTGGATTGACGACCAGGAGGCCGTCGGCCACCTCCCAGTCGAAGTTCTTTGCCATCAGCGGGCCGGTGGAATGTCTGATCAGAAACGAGGTACAGGCTTCGGCGGGAACACCGGACAGAGCCTGGGCGAGCGCACAGCCGATGATGAAGAGTCGAACGAGGAGTGATCGCATGGAGACCTCCGACCCGTGATTCTAGCAATAGATGGGTCCAGCCGCAGCGGTTCCTTGCTGTGAAGGGCGTACGAGCCATCAAACGTGCGATGGAATCTGTGCTATCTGCGGGCAGTATGTCCGTGCAGAATTTGTCGGGTGGGCTTCCAGCCAGCCCTTCAGACACGTCCCGGTCGAAAAATCGACACCACGAAGTCGGACATCCTTCAATCCACGCGCCATCCACTCTCAAATGCGATGTCTTGGCGCTTTTTGCGATTCAACCCTGCGATGTTGCGATGTGTCCGGGTCGATTTGTGAGATCTGTGGGCTTCGCCA
>JAHECW010000021.1 GCA_024641545.1 Acidobacteriota bacterium | reverse complement strand
AGCCCAGTGGCCACGGTTGCGAGGAACCGCCGCAGCAACGTCATCGACCGCGACTTGCCGAACCGGAAAACGGGCAGCGCCATGAGACTGGTGTGGCAATTGAAAACGACCACCGCGACGGTGGTCGTAAGTCATTGATTTCAGTGGCGCGCCGGGAGGAACTCGAATCCCCGACCTTCTGATCCGTAGTCAGATGCTCTATCCAATTGAGCTACCGGCGCACACCGGGAGCGCATTGTGCCACAGGGTATTCCTCGATGCAAGGCAATTCGTCGAACGAATTGCGGTGGCGCTCTCTCCGTTCGCGCCAGTGCGGACCCAACCCAACACCGCGGACTATTGGCGCGTCCTGCAGGGCGCGAATTGGACGTCAGTCGTAACAACGGGTCCAGGTTTTTTGAAAGTCCGACGGCGGGCGGGAGGCCCGCTGCCACAATCATCGAGTACGGATGCAGATGCGGATTCTGGAACCCAGGCACAGAAACCGCGTATCATTCACCCGACTCACGGGGAGGAACATGGCCGATCCCATCTTGGAAATCGAACACATCAGCAAACGTTATGGCGAGGTGACAGCGGTCGACAACCTGAGCTTCAACGTCCCGCGAGGCTCGGTCTTCGGTCTGCTCGGCCCCAACGGCGCCGGCAAGTCGACCACCATTCGGATGATCATGCGGATCATCATGGCCGACGAGGGCCGGATCCTGCTCGACGGCGTTCCGGTGGATGACGACCGCCGCCGGCTCATCGGTTATCTCCCGGAGGAGCGCGGGCTGTACAAGAAAATGAAGGTCCTCGAACACCTCGTCTTTCTCGGCACGATCCGCGGGCTCAAACCGGGCGAGGCGAAGAAGCGGTCGTTGGCATGGCTCGAGAACTTCGATCTCGGCGAGTGGGCGACCCACAAGGTCGAGGACCTGTCCAAGGGGATGCAGCAAAAGGTCCAGTTCATCGGCACCATCCTCCACCGACCGCAGCTGCTGATCCTCGACGAGCCGTTCTCGGGGCTCGACCCCATCAACAGCCGGGCGCTCAAGGACCTGCTCATGGCGATGTCGAAAGAGGGCGTCACCATTGTCCTCTCCACCCATGTTCTGCCGCAGGTGGACGAGCTCTGCACGAACATCTGCCTTATCAACCGTGCCCGGGCGATCCTCAACGGCCGGCTCGCCGACATCCGCACCGACTACGGCGGGAACGTCTGGCGGGTGGCCGGCGCTCTCGATGAAAACGCGCTGAGCACGCTCCCGGCGGTGACCGCCGTCCGCCCCCTCGGCGCCGAGATGCTGGTCGAGCTCGAGCCCGATGCCGAGCCCCGCCACCTGCTCCAGGCGCTGGCCGCACAAGGCGGCCTCGAGAGCTTCACGCGATTCGTTCCCGGGTTGGAAAACATCTTTATTCGCGCCGTCGAGGAGGATCGCGCCCATGCTTAGTCTCAACCGAATCCTCGCGATCATCCGTCGCGAGTACCTCGAGAGGATCAAGACCAAAGCCTTCTGGATCTCGACCCTCTTGGTGCCGGTCTTTCTCGGCGCGGTGATGATCATCCCGGCCTGGCTCGCCGCCCGCGGCGGCGGCACCTTCACCGTCGCGGTCCTCGATTTCACCGGCAGGTTCGCCGAACCCATCCGCACCGAACTCGACGACATGCTGAGACGGCAGACATCGACGGCGACCGCGGCCCTCGACGAGTCCGGGATCGTACCGGCCGAACAGGCCGAGACCATGGGCGAGATGATGGAGGAGTCCATCCTCGATCTCACGCTGGTCCCGCTCGCCATCGACGGCGATCCGGATCTGGTTCGAGAAGAAGCCAAGAGCCGGGTTCACTCGAGCGAGTTCGACGGCCTGCTGGTCATCCCCGCTACATTGCCGGACGAGGGCCAGGCGGAGTATGTCGCGCCCAACGTCTCGGCGTTCCAGATGCTCAGCATCCTCGAGCGTTCGGTGAGCAACGTCATGGTCGCCGATCGGCTGACCTCGGCCGGGCTCGACCCCGAAGCGGTGGGCAAACTCACCCGCCGGGTCGATCTCAGAACCATGAAGCTCGGCGCCAAGGGCCAGGAGACCCACGACCAGGGCCAGGGATTCATGCTGTCCTACGTCTTCATGATGATCATCTACATGACCGTGCTCATGTACGGCATCTATGTCATGCGCGGGGTGCTCGAGGAGAAGGCCTCCCACATCGTCGAGGTCATCATCTCCACGGTCAAACCCTTCGAGCTCATGCTCGGCAAGATCCTCGGCATCGGCGCGGTGGGACTCACCCAGTTCCTCCTGTGGTCGGTCTTGATGGTGGCCATCTCGGCGCCGGGGGCGGCGGCGGCCGTCGGCATGGGCGGGCTCGAGCTGCCGGCGGTGCCGGCCGTCCAGATCGTCTTCTTCGTGGTCTACTTCGTCCTCGGCTTCCTGCTCTACGGCACCCTCTACGCCGGGATCGGCGCCGCCTTCGACACCGAACAGGAGGCGCAGAACTTCCAGGGCGCCATCACCATGTTCCTGATCGTGCCCCTGGTGCTCATGATGTACATCCTCAACCAGCCCGACGCGCCGCTCTCGGTGGCGTTGTCGCTCTTCCCGTTCTTCACCCCCATGCTCATGTTCCTCAGGATGACGCTGACCCCGGTGCCGGCGATCCAGCTCGCGGCGTCGGTGGTGATCATGAGCGCGACCATCCTGGGATCGGCGTGGATGGTCGGGAAGATCTACCGCGTCGGCATCCTGATGCACGGCTCCAAACCCAAGCTCAAGGACATCTGGAGGTGGATCCGCGAGGCTTGATCCCGCCACCCGCAGCGGTTTCCTTTTCCCTGCCCGTGCCCGAGCCCATCGGTCTCGAGTCGACGAGTTCCGATCGTCACCGACAGGAAAACGAAAACCGCTGCGGGAGGGTCGTAACACCGAAGTTGACGGGAGCCCAGCCGTTGCTATAATGCCGGTCCCTGTACGGGGTTCTGTTGGGGTGTCGTCCAATGGCAGGACATGCGGCTCTGGACCGTAGTATCGGGGTTCGAGTCCCTGCACCCCAGCCAAATCAAATCACAAAAGCGCCCGGCTCGAGCCGGGCGCTTTTGTGATCCGCTGCGCGGAGAGGCGGGAACGGATCGATCGCAGGGCCGGACGGCACGGCCTACACGTTGCCTTCGTTCGCACCGTCTGAAAACCACCGCACCGCCACCACCGCACCGCCCTCGGCGCGGACCGTGACCCGATTCGAGGCTGCCTCGTTCGATATCGAAGGACTCCCGGCGAGATCGACGGCGGTATCGGCGATCGGCCACCTCACGCCGGCGAGGCTGACCCTCACTGCCGGGTCGAAGGTGAAGAAGGACCATGTTTCCCCCGCCACCGCGTCGAGGACGGCCTGACCGCGGACGGCGACGATCGAGCTGCTCGCACTCAGAAAATCCAGCTTCATGCCGAGGGCGCGGCGCGCGAGCAGACCGAGGTTGCCGACGGCGTGGTCGAGACGCCCACCGGTGGCCCCGAGCACGGTCAGGCACTCGAGGCCGAGCTCGTCGAAGACGTATCCGAGGGCCTTGTCGAGGTCGGTTCGATCCTGATCGGGGCGGTGAACCATCCGCTCCTCGCCGATGAACGCGCGAATCCCGGGGGTGATGGAGTCGAGGTCGCCGATGACCGCCACGGGCCTCAGCCCGATCCTCCCGAGGTGATTGGCGCCGCCATCCGCGGCGAGGAGCGGCGCGGCGGCGGCGGCCAGAGCGGCGGACTCTTCGGTCCACTGAACCGGACCGTTGGCGACGAGGACCGGGCGCAGATCAGACATCGGGAGGATCATAGCCCGGATCCATCGCGACCTGTCTTCGGCAACCGAAGACGCATCCGCCCCGAACGTCCGCTTCACGAGAAACTCACGCGACGATGAAAACCCGCTTCGATGGATCAGCCCTCCGCACAGGTTGGGGGTTTTCCATCCCAAGATGGTAAACTGAATCCCGGAATGCACATCACCGCTGACGATCTTTCAGGCACCGTCTATATCCCCGACACTTCGGCCTTGATCGAGAATCCCGATGCTCTCGACCGCCTTCTCATGGACGGGAACATCGTCGTTCTGATGCACAAGGTCATCGAAGAACTCGGGCGGCTCCAAACCTCGCGGTCGAAGTCCGACGGCGTTCGACACGCCGCGCGGTTGGTGACGCGCAAGATGCTCGAGTACCGCCGGCAGAATCTCATCCACCACGGCGTTGACCGCCTGCTCCAAAACCGGGTCGATCCGGAAGAGTTCAAACGGACGCCATCGGGCGGGCTTCTGACCTGGGAACCCGACGGTGCGACCGGCGACCCCTATCCCTCGGAGTCGGGCGACAACCACATTCTCGCCAGCGCCCACCGCATTGCCGCGGTCGCCAAGTCCAACGGACAGCCCCACTACCAGGTGGTCGTGATTTCGGAAGACTCCAACCTCCTGCTCAAGTGCGACGCTCTCGGCATCGCGGCCGAGAACCTCCGCTACGGCAAGGTCACCCTCAATAATGTCGACGAGATCTACCAGGGTCTGGTCTGCGGCGGAATCGACGGCAACGCACTGCAGGATTTCATCGAAAGCGGCGCCCCGGGCGAGCGATCACTCTCCCTCGACCGGGTGAAGACCCCCGGTCCGGTTGAGTACCTGTGGAACATGGGTGTCGTGCTGACCTGCGGCGAGCACACCGTCCTCGGCCGGGTCAACGCCGACGCCGGGCGGGTCGACGACCTCAAGTACGCCCAGTACTGGGACCGCAAACGCGAGGACTACAGGCCGCGGCCGATTCTCGGCTTCACCCCCCGCGACCCACAGCAGATCCTGGCCATGGAATTTCTCCTCGACCCCGAGGTTCAGCTGGTGGTGCTCGACGGGCCGGCCGGTTCCGGCAAGACCCGGATGATGGTGGCCACCGGGCTTTACATGCTCATCGGCCAACCCACGACCTGGCGGGTGGCACCGACCTCGCAACCGCTGACCCCCGAATACGGCTATGACCACGGCATGCTCCTGCTCAGACCCGAGCACGCATCGAGTCAGTACGACCTGGGCTATCTGCCCGGTGACTACGAGTCCAAACTGAGCCCGTGGCTCGAGCCCTTCTTCCAGGCCGTGCGCTCGCTGTCGCTGGCCAATGAGCACGATTTTCTCGACGAGCTGCAGTCGACGGACCGCCTCACCATGGTGTCGACGTCGATGCTGCGCGGTCTCGACATCGAGCGCTCCATCGTCCTCGTCGACGAGCTCCAGAACGGCGACCGCCACCTGGCCAAGACCCTCATGTCGCGCTTCTGCGCCTCATCGAAGGTCGCGCTCGCCGGTTGTCTCGACCCGGTCCAGATCGACAACCCCTATGTCGACTGGCGGTCCAATGCGCTGACCCGGATCAAGGAGACCTACAAGGGTTTCGGCCCCGAGGTCGCGCAGGTGCGGTTGGTCCACAACTACCGCGGACCGATCTCGACCAGAGCCGACAAGCTCTAAATCAGTTCTTAATTTTGAATTCTCAATTCTCAATTACATCGCAGAAGTTCGAAGAAAACTTGCGATGGTAATTAAGAATTGAGAATTAAGAATTTACTACGGTTTCGGTCGTGATCTGTGGTGGATCGGCGAGGGTCTTCTTCACCGCGCAGGTGTCGGCGGCGCGGACGAGGGCTTTGTGGTACTTGGCCGGAAACCCGGACGGAACCTGGATTCGGATGGCGATGCGGACGAGCTTCTTGTTCTCGTTGCGTTCCCAGCTCTGGTGGAGAAAAATCCCTTCGGTCGAGATGCCGCGGCCCTCGCAGAACTTGAGCACGTAGTAGCCGGCGCAGGTGGCGAGGGAGGCGAGGAAGAAATCGAAGGGCTCGGGAGCGGTGCCTTCGCCGCCGGAATCAACGCCCTGGTCAGTGGCGATCTCGAAGCCGTCGTAGTGGGCCGTGACCTTCTTGCCGCCGGGAAAGCTGACCGTCATCTCAGAGCTCATCGGACCTCCATTGAAGGTGGATGATAGCGCGGATACTCGTTGCTGATCAGCCCGTGACTTCGTACCAGCTGCTATCAACGCTTCAGCGGCGAGTGAACCGCGATGTCCTCTTTGCGGCCGACCTTCTGGCTCGTTGCGGTTCATTCGCCACATCGGCAATCTTGATCCTACCCGGAAGGCGTATTGCGCACCCGGAAGACCGCGAGTTCCTCCTGGTTGCCCTTCTGGCCGCGGATGGGCGAAGGAATGACGCCGATGAGCTCGAACCCGAGCTCGGCGATGGCGGCGACGGTGGCATCGATGACCGTGCGCCGGACCGCCTCATCACGGACGATGCCGCCCTTGCCGACCTGGTCGCGGCCGGCTTCGAACTGGGGTTTGACGAGACAGACGAGGTGGGCGCCCGGATCGAGGTGGGGCAGCAGCGCCGGCACCACGAGGCGCAACGAGATGAAGCTGAGATCCATGGTCGCGAGACCCACCTTGAACGGAAGGTCGCCGGGTCCGAGGTGGCGCGCGTTGATGCCCTCCATGACCGTGACCCGGTCGTCGGTCCGCAGCCGCCAGTCGAGTTGGCCGCGGCCGACGTCGAGCGCGATCACCCGGCGAGCGCCCCGCGCGAGCATGAGATCGGTGAAGCCACCGGTAGAAGCCCCGACATCGAGGCAGTCGAGCCCGGCGGGATCGATGGCGAAGGCGTCGAGGGCGGCCTCGAGCTTGAGCGCGCCGCGAGAGGCGTAGGGGTGATCGGGTTCGGCGACCTCGATCACGGCGTCGGCCGTCACTTGAGCGCCGGCTTTGGTCATGGTCTGACCGTTCACCGTCACCTTGCCGGCGAGGATCAGGGCCTGGGCGCGCGCTCGGGACGGCGCCAGACCGCGCTCGGCGACGGCAACATCGAGCCGCCAGCGCTCGATCATCCGCCCCTCAGCTCCGCCTTCGCGCGACAAAGCGGGCGATGGCGGCGAGATCGCCGTCCGGCCCCTCGATCTCGGCGGCCTCGCCGATGAGCTGTTCCTCGAGATCGGCAAGACGCCGACGAGCCGTGTCGAGACCATAGAGAGTGGCATAGGTGAGCTTGCCGGCCTCGGCGTCTTTCCCCGGAGACTTCCCGAGATCCTGGGCCGAGGCGGTGGCGTCGAGAATGTCATCGCCGATCTGAAACGCGAGACCGAGCCCGGCGCCGAAGTCGGCGAACTTCCTGCGGACATCGTCGCTGACTCCAGCCAGAACGGCGCCGAGTTCCACCGAGGCCGCCAAGAGACAGCCGGTCTTGGCGCGGTGAATGCGTTCGAGCCGCAGTTTCGGGTCTTCTTCCCGGCTCTCCACCTGACCGGTGGCCTCGACGTCCTCCATCTGGCCGCCGACCATGCCGCGCGCCGACACCGCTTCGGCCACCAGCGCGACGGCCTCGGCGCGCCGGGCCGCCCAGTCGGGTCCGCAGGGATACCGGGCCAGGACCAGCAGACCCTCTGTGAGCAGCGCATCACCGGCCAGGATGGCCGTGGCCTCATCGAAGGCGACGTGAACCGTCGGCTTGCCGCGCCTCAGGACATCATCGTCAAAGGCCGGCAGATCGTCGTGAATCAAGGAGTAGGTGTGGATGAACTCGAGGCCGCACGCCGCCTCGGTGATGACATCGGGGTCGGACCCGGCGGCGCGGGAGGCCAGGCGGGCCAGGATGGGTCTGATCCTCTTCCCGCCGGCGAAGACCGCGTGCGCCATGGCGCGATGGAGCCGTTCAGGCCACGCGTCGACCGGCAGCAACCGCGCCAGCGCCGACTCGACGGCTGCGCGCTCCCGATCCAGCATTCGGTCGGTCACCAGCTTGGCTCCCCATCTTCGGCGGTCGCGCCGTCGCCCTCCAAGGGCGCGGTTGCGGGTGCTTCGCCTTCCTCGGTTTCGAGCAGCTGGCGGACCCGGTTTTCGACCTCCTCGAGGCGGGCGCGGCAGCTCTTGGCCAGCTTCACCCCGTCTTCGAAGAGCCCGAGGGCCTCCTCGAGGCCGACGGTCTCGTCCTCTAGACTGGCGACGATCTCTTCGAGCCGCTCGAGTTGATCCTCGAAACGATCACTCTCGGTCGATTTCTTGGTCGGTGGCATTTCGGTCTCCCGGTTCATCGGTGGCGGCGCTGAAGAGCGACGGTTGGTTTTCGGCCTGAACCTTGGCGGGTTGGCGGCGCGACGGACGATCGGCCGCCAAGGACCGGATCTCGCCGCCGGCAAGCCGGGTCAGGAGGATCTGGCCGGTGCGGACCTCGGCCGGGTCCTTGATCGGTTTTCGGCTGCCCTTGATGGTGGTGATGGAGTAACCACGTTCGAGGACCCGTTTCGGGCTCAGGCTCTCGAGGGCCCGCCGTTTCGCGGCGAGTTCTCCCGTCGATTGCTGGAGCCTCGAGCGGATGAGTTGCGCCATCTGCTCGCACCGGCTTGCGAGCAACCGACGATGGCCGCCGGCGGCGATCCTGGCCGGCACCCTGGCGAGGACCGTTTCAGCCCGGACGAGACGGGCCCTGACCCGGTCGGTCATCCCGCGCAGCGCCGGCTTCAGCCTCCGGGTCCGATCCAGGCGGTCCCGCAGCACCAGGAGCCGCTGCGGCACCCGGGCGAGGCCGCGAGAGCCTTCGAGACCGGCGAGGCGCGAACGAGCGAGGGCGAGGTGGCGGCGGAGATCGCGGTCGAGGGCCGCGGCGGCGGTGGTGAGACGCCGGTCCTGGTTTTCGAGGCGACTGGCGACAAGCTCCGCGGCCTGGGTCGGAGTGGCCGCTCGGATATCGGCGACAAAGTCGGCGATGGTGAAATCCACCTCGTGGCCGACCCCGGAGATGACCGGCACCGGACACGCCGCGATGGCGCGCGCCACCGGCTCTTCGTTGAATGCCCACAGGTCTTCGAGGCTGCCGCCGCCGCGGCCGACGATGACCACCTCGACGAGGCCGCTGGCGCCGAGGCGGTCGATGGCGTCGGCAATCTTCTCTGCCGCACCGTCGCCCTGCACCGGTGTCGGGGCCACCACCACGTCAAGCTGGGGCAGGCGCCGAAGGACCTTGAGCATGTCCTGCAGGGCGGCGCCGGTGGCCGATGTCACGATGCCGACTCGAATCGGCAATGCCGGCATCGGCCGTTTGCGCTCCGGCGCAAAGAGCCCCTCGGCATCGAGGCGCTTTTTGAGCTGTTCGAAGGCGAGTTGGAGGGCGCCGATTCCCTGCGGTTCGAGGGCGCTGACCACGAGTTGAAAACGACCGCGCTGGCGGTAGATGGTCAGCGAACCCCTGGCCCGAACCGCGAGCCCATCCTCGAGGTCGAACCTGAGCTTGTCGGCCCGCGACCCCCACATCACACAGTCGAGATTGGCGTGATCATCTTTGAGGGTGAAGTAAATATGCCCCCGCCCGGAGGTGCTGGCGTTGGTGACCTCGCCCTCGACCGAAATCCCCGAGAAACCGCTCTCGAGCAGCGAGTTGACCTCGGCGATGAGGGCTGACGGGCTGAAGACTCGGTCATTCATGTCGCGACCCCGGCGATCCTGAACCCGACTCTGGCAGTCAAACCAAGAAAAACGCCACGGGCGATTCTCAGCCTTCGATCTCGGCGCGGGACAGCGCTTCGTCGGCGAGCATCACGGGTATCCCGGACACCACCGGATACACCCGCCCCGCTGGAGACGCCAGACCGACCTCCACAACGGGGTCCTCATCCTTGAACTGCTCGCGGTACTTCTCCACCAGTCGCGCGCGGATCTCGTCGGGCAACTCGACGACCTCGAGCGGTGTCTTGTCAACCGGACAGACGAGAATTTCAAGCAGCTTGGGGTCGATGGCCATGGCACCTCCAAATCGGGCCTTCAGTCTACACCGGACGGGGTCTCCGCATACCGGCCGGGTCACGCGCGGCTTCGGTCTGCGATACACTCAACTGCGGCGTGAACCGAGGGGAGCGACAGCATGTCCCGACAGGAAGGGAGCCGACGCGGAGAGTGGCGTCGTCTGACGCTCTTTTGTTTTTCGTGTGCGTGTCTTCTTGTCATTGCCCAGACCCTCGCCGGGCCGGTCGACGTCGGAGCCGAGCAGCCCGATGACCGGCCGGGCGCCGCCGCATCGAGCTCGACGGTGGATGACAGCCTCGCACGACTTCGCGCCCTCTCTCCGGAGGAGGACCCGACCGGGTACATCCAACTCGCCCGCGAGCTGCTCGCCACCCACCCGGGCAGGAACCAACCCGCCCTCGAGTCGGAGGTCCGCGCCGGAATCGGCCTCGCTCTCCTGGTCGATGAACAGTTCAAAGGGGCGGTGATCGAGCTCCGCGCCGCGGCCGATCTCGCGCACCAGGCCGGACGGGAAGATCTGCAGTCCCGCAGCCTCGCCAACCTCGCCCGGGCCAGGTTCCAGCTCGGTGATTTCGAAGAATGCGATGCGGCATGCCGCGAAGCGCTCGACCTGCCGAGCGTCGCCGGAAACCCCGATCGTTCGTGGTTGTTTCAGAACATCCAGGCTGCGGTCCAGCTCCATCAGGGCGACTTCGAAGCCGCCGTCAAGACCAGCTCCCACGCCCTCGAGGATCGGGTTCGCGCGGGCGACAAACACGCCCAGGCGATCCTCCTCAACAACATCGGCGTCGCCCACATGTATCTGGGAGACCACGAGCCGGCCCTCGAGTATCTTCAACGCGCACGAGTTCTCAAGACCGAACTCGGGGAGACCGCCGGGGTCACCGATATCCTGTCCAACATCGGCGACATCAAGCACCTCCAGGGCAAGTCCGAAGAGGCCATCGAGATCCACCGCGAGGCGCTGCGCCTGCGTCTGGCCGAAGGCGGCGAAGCTCGTGTCGCCCTGTCCCACCGCAGCCTCGCCGCAGCCCTCCACGCCGCCGGCCGTGACCGCGAAGCGCTCTCCCAAGTCAAGAACGCCCTCGAGATCGTCAGGCGCCTGGATCTGGCGCCGGAGGTCGCCGCCTGTCTGCCCATCGAGGCCGAGATACTGGCCGCTCTGGGACAGAGTTCTCAGGCGATCGCGTCGGCCTCCGAAGGTCTCGACCTTGCTCGCATGCTCGGGATGAAGGGCCGCGAAGTGGTCGCGCTCGATGCCATGACCGCTGCGCAGACGGCCGCCGGCGACACGAAAACGGCGATGCACTACCAAACCCTCGCCCGCGAAATTGAAAGGGAGCTGGCCAAGTCCGAGGTCCTCAGCAAGTTCGCGGAGTTCCAGGCGGAGTACGACGCGAGAGAGAAGACCACCGAAATCCAGCTGCTGAGGAAGAACAACGAACTCCAGGCGCTGGCGCTGAGCCACCAGCGTCTGTGGCGGAATTCACTGATCATCGGCATCATCCTGCTCGCGATCATTGCCGCCGCGGGATGGCATCGCGTGCTCGCCAGACGGCGCGAGATCGAGGCCCGCCAGCGTGCCGACGCGGCGCTTCTCAAGAGCATGAAACGCCACCGTCTGCTCTTCGAACGCAACCTCGCCGGGGTATTCCAAACCAATCTCAACGGCACCATCGGCACGACCAACCGGGCGTTCGCCACCATGCTCGGTTTCAAAGACAGCGACGAGCTCAGCGGTCGGGCCATTATTGATTTCACCACCGCACCGGAGGAATTCCAGCTCTTCCTCCAGGAGCTCAGCCTCAAACGTGAGCTCCACAATCGCGAGTTCACCATGGTGACCCGAAACGGTGAGTTGGTGACGATCCTCATCAACGCCGGGCGAATCGACGATGGAGCCGACGACGGCGACCTCATCGAGGGGATCGCCATGGATGTCTCCGATCGGAACCGCGCCGAAGAAGACCGCCGGCGGCTGGCATTCCAGCTCCAACAGAGCCAGAAGCTCGAAAGCCTCGGCGTTCTCGCGGGAGGGATCGCGCACGATTTCAACAACATGCTCATGGCGATCCTGAGCAACATCAGCCTGGCGAAGAGATCCGCCGCGGCCCCGGACGAAACCCTCCGCCGGCTCAACGAGGCGGAGGAGGTCTGCCTTCGCGCCACCGGTTTGACGCAGCAGCTGCTCACCTTCTCCAAGGGTGGCCGCCCGATTCGAAACACCGCCACCATCGGTCGACTGATCGAAGAGACCACCGCAACCGCCGCCCGCGGCGGCAACTGCCACTACGACTGTCGGTCCAACCCCGAGCTCTGGCCGGTCGAAGTCGATGTCGGGCAGATCGCCCAGGTGATTCAGAACCTGGTTGCCAACGCCATCGAAGCGATGCCCAACGGCGGCACGGTCTCCGTCACGGCCGACAATGCCCACCTCGTCGAGGGTGATGTGTCGACTCTCGAGGCCGGGCGGTACATTCGGATCGAGGTCGTCGACACCGGCTGCGGCATCCCGGAAGAGGAACTCGAGAGTGTCTTCGACCCCTTCTTCACCACCAAGAAAGGCGGCAGCGGTCTCGGCCTCGCGACGGCGTTTTCCATCGTCCGCAGCCACGGCGGCGCCATCGTCGTCCATTCGGAGCCTGGCCGGGGTTCGAGGTTCTCGGTCTTCCTGCCCGCATCCGAAGAAGAGCAGATCAAGCGAGCCGTCGGCGCCGAGGATTCCATGCACGGCCACGGCCGGCTGTTGATCATGGACGACGACGAAGCGGTTCGATCGGCGGCGGCGGAGCTTCTCGAGACCATCGGCTACAAGGTCGCCACCGCCGCCGACGGCTCCGAAGCCGTCACCCTCTACACCCGGGCGATGGCGGAAGGCAACCCCTACGATGCCGTGGTGCTTGACCTCACGGTTCCCGAGGGCGTCGGCGGGCGGGAGACCATGACCCGGCTGCTCGCCATCGACCCCGGGGTCAAGGCGATCGTCTCGAGCGGCTACTCCACCGACCCGGTGATGGCTAACTACCGCGAGCACGGATTTTCCGGGGTCGCCGTCAAACCCTATCGCCTCGCCGACCTGGCGCGAACGCTCAAGTTCGCGATCAACAGAAACCTGAACGGCTGAACCCATCGGAAGGCGCGTCTCTCGCCGGTGCGGGTTTCGATCCCGTCATCCACCTTCCAAATAACCAATATCCTCATATTGAGATGGATCTCTTGAAATCAGATACTTGGCTGCGGATGCCGTGACTCCTGCCGGCCTCGTGTTATACTCCGCACATCAGAGCTTGTGATCGGGATCACGGTATGATCTTCACCGCAGGGGGGCCGGTTGGGGATCATGGATTCAGGCGACCGACAGGCCTGGCACGGGAGACATGAGCAGCCTTCCACGCATCTTATTGATCGATGACCGCAAGGGTGATCGAGAACTCGCTTCGGTGGTATTGTCCGGCGCGTTCGATCGTGTTGACATCGATCAGGTCGGATCCGCCGCCCAGTTCTCCGCCGCCATGTCGGCAGGCCTCTTCGGGCTGGTCATCGCCGACGCAGATCTCGAGTGGAGTGATGGTCTCGAGGTCATCGAGCTGATTCGGGATCTCCGCCCCGACTGCCCCATCATTCTCTTCACCGCCTCGACCGGAACCGAGCTCTGGAACGACGCTCTCCGACTCCATGTCGACGGCTATGTCGGCAAGTCGAGTGAGGGCTTTGTCGAACTGCCGGCGGCAGTTCGCGCAGCCCTCTTCCGGGCCCGCCGGCGCGCCCTGGCCACGGCCAAGGACGCGCCGTACCGGCGGCTCGTCGAGGGTCTTCCCGTCGGGGTTGTGGTCTCGACCCCGGGCGGTGAGATCCTCGAAGCCAACCCGGCGTTTGCCACCATGCTCGGGCTCGCCAACCCGGAAGCCCTGAGCCGGCGGTCCTTCACCGAGTTCTTCGCTCAACCGTCGGCGGCGTCGAGTTGGCGCTCCCAGCTCGAGGAGTCACTGACCGTCGGCAACCTCGATGTGCAGCTGAAAAGAACCGATCGCACCACGATGTGGGTTCGGATCTCGTCCTGGGCCGTCGACAGCGGCCCGAATGGGGTCCGGCAGATCCAGAGCATCATCGAGGAGACCGACGAGTTCCACGCCGCCCAGTTCGAGCTCGCGCGGCGCTCGCAGGCGCTCGCTCGGTCCAACGCCGAGCTCGAGCAGTTCGCATACGTGGTGTCGCACGATCTCCAGCAACCCCTGGGGATGATCTCGAGCTATCTCGAACTCCTCGAGACCTCGGTCGGCGATAACCTCGATGACGAGTCCAGAGACTATCTCGATCGGGTTGCTCGCGGCGCCGACCGAATGCAGGAGATGGTCGATGCCGTCCTCGGGTATGCCCGCGTCGACACCCGCGGCGGCGACTTCCGCCCGGTCGATCTCACCGCGGTTCTCGAAAGTGTCGTGGAAGAACTCAAAGAGTCGATCGACGCCGCAAAAGCGAAGATCAGCCACGACGATTTGCCGACGGTGGTCGCCGATGGCACGCAACTCCACCAGTTGCTCCACAATCTGCTCAGCAACGCCATCAAGTTCGTCGGCCCACGCCCGCCGCGTATTCACGTCAGCGCACAACGGAACGACACCGATTGGCAGGTGTCGGTGCGCGACAACGGAATCGGAATGGAGCCCGACACCGGAGAACGGATCTTTGTCATGTTCCAGCGGCTCCATACCCAGGATGAGTATCCGGGTACCGGGATCGGACTCGCTATCTGCAAACGAATCGTCGAACGCCACGGCGGCCGGATCTGGGTCGAGAGCCAACCGCACCGTGGATCGACTTTTGTCTTCACGTTGCCACAACGTTCTGGAGGGGAAGATGAGGCGCCAGACTGAACGACGCCCGTCGCTGCGAAAGGGTGGCGCCAGCGGCGTTTCGCCCGAGTGCGAGACCGGGAGGAGATCCACATGAGCCAACACCCTCGAATCCGGGTGCTCCTCGTGGAAGACAGTCCCGATGATGCCCGGCTGATCCAGGTGCTGCTCGGCAAGGCGACCGAGGCCACGTTCGTGATCAGCCACGAGAATCGCCTTGTCAAGGGCGTCAATCGTCTGAAAAACGACCGGTTCGACGTGGTCCTGCTCGATTTTTCGCTCCCCGACAGCTTTGGCCTGGATACTTTTCTCAGTATTCACGAGGCCGACCCGAGGGTTCCGGTGATTGTTCTCACGAGCCTCGACGACGACGAGCTCGCGGCCCATGCGGTCCGCGAAGGGGCCCAGGACTACCTCGTCAAACGCGAGGTCGACACCCGGTTGTTGGTGCGCTCGATCCGCTACGCCATCGCTCGTCAGACCGCAGACGACGCGCTCCGCGACAGCGAAGAGCGTTACGCCCTCGCGGTCCAGGGCGCCAATGACGGTGTGTTCGACTGGGATCTCCGGTCGGACTCGATCTATTTTTCTCCCCGCTGGAAGAAGATGCTCGGCTACTCGGAGCTCGAGGTCAGCCCGAGCCCCCGCGAGTGGTTCGAACGGATTCACCCCGACGACGAGCCCTCGTTTCGACGCAAACTCGGCGCACACCTCGATGGCGAGACCGAGCACTTCCGCCTCGAGCACCGGATGAAATCGGCCAACGGAACCTGGCTTTGGGTCCTGACCCGTGGACTGGCGGTCCGCGGACCCGACGGCCGGCCGGCGCGCATGGCCGGGTCGCAATCGGACATCACCGCCCGCAAGGTTGCGGAGGAGAAACTCCAGCACGATGCCCTGCACGACGATCTCACCTGTCTCGCGAACCGGGTCCTGTTCATGGATCGCCTGTCGTGCGCGATGGCCGACTACGAACGGACTCCAACAAACCAGTTCGCCGTGCTCTTCTTCGATCTCGACCGTTTCAAGAACGTCAACGACAGCCTCGGACATCCTCTCGGGGACAAGCTGCTCAAAGGCATCGCTCAACGCCTCGAACACTACCTCCGGCCCGGCGATACCGTCGCCCGCATCGGCGGCGACGAGTTCGCAATCCTCCTGAACCGGATCAACGACATCCCCGGCGCGATCCATGTCGCGGAACGGATCCAGGAACTGCTCGGAATGACGTTCTCCATCGAAGGCCACGAGGTTTTCGTCACCGCATCCATCGGCATCGCCCACAGCGCCACCGGGTACCGCAGCCCCGATGAGATCATGCGCGACGCCGACATCGCGATGTACCGCGCCAAGGCCGCGGGCAAGGCCAGGTACGAGGTCTTCGATCGCGACATGCACCAAAGCGCGGTCGCCCTTCTCAAGCTCGAGACCGAGCTCCGTCTTGCGGTTCAGAACAACGATTTCGCCATGCACTACCAGCCCATCGTCAATCTCAAGAGCGGTCGCATCGTCGGCTTCGAGGGGCTGGTGCGCTGGATGCACGCCGAACGCGGCATCGTCTCGCCGAACAGCTTTATCGCGATCGCCGAGGAAACCGGCCTCATCGTCCCCCTCGGCTGGTGGGTCCTCGAGGAGAGCTGCCGCCAGACCCGTCACTGGCAGGAGCGCTTCGCCAGCGATCCGCCCCTTTTCATCAGTGTCAACGTCTCGGGCAAGCTCTTCTTGAAGCGGGGCATCGTGGAACGGCTCGTGAGCATTCTCGAATCCACCAGGCTGCCGCCTGAGAGCCTCCGCCTCGAGGTCACCGAGAACGTGGTGCTCGAACACGTCGATACCGCTCTGGACAACCTCCAGCAGCTCCGGGCCCTCGGGATTCAGCTCTCCATCGACGACTTCGGCACCGGGTACTCGTCGCTGAGTTATCTCCAGCGCTTTCACTACGACGAGCTGAAAATCGACCGCTCGTTTGTCAGCCGGCTCGGCCACGGTTCGGACTCGCGCGCCATCGTCGAGACCATTCTCGGGTTGGCAAGCAATCTCGGGATCGGTGTCGTCGCCGAAGGGGTCGAAACCGCCGAGCAGGCCGACCGCTTGCGCCAGATGGCCTGTCCGCACGGCCAGGGATTCTGGTTCTCACGGCCCGTGACCGCCGACGCCGCCGGCAACCTCCTCGCCGCCGGACCCGATTGGTTCACCGGAGACGGCGGCCTGCCCGCCTGAACGGCGGTCGGTGCCGGCCGCGCACGATTCGAACACCCACCCGGGCGATTTCGCTCTGGGTGTGCGAGAATCCGGGTGACAAAGACCCGTGATGGAGACATGCCCGGAATATTCATGGACCCGTTGAGGGAGGAGGAAATCATGAAACGAGGGAGCAAGGTTTTCGGCGTCCTTGCGCTGGTGGCGGCGGCAGCGTCGATTCTCATCGCAGCGGAACCGAACGACCACGCAATCCCGACTCAGGCGGAGCTCGAGGCCGCCGGGCTCGATTCGGTTCCGCCGGCGGAACCGAGCGCGAGGGCGGTTGTGAAGAGCAACCGAGCCACCGTCGCGGCGAGCCTCATTGTCCAGGAGGGGGACACCCCGGCCGGCGCACCCGGTCCGGTGACCGCTCTCAACTCGCCGTTCACCAACGGCAACGGCGTGGTCGGCTTCACCGGCTCCGCCGGCGAAAACTTCGTCTGGTACGACACCGGCGTCACGTGGCTCAACAGCGACGGTCTGCCCAGCGTGCTCACCGGCGGCGAGGGCACCATGGGCGTCAGCAACACCGGCGGATTCATCTACAGCCCGTCCGTCGACGGCAACGACAGCGTGTGGACGCACAATGGCCTGCTGCTTACCGACGGAGCCGCGGCGCCGGGTTTCCCGCCGCCGGCCCTCAACACCTTCAACTCTCGCCCCACCATGCTTCCCGGCGGCGCCTCGTACTGGGTGGCGGGGGTGAGCTTGAGCGGCGGGACGAGCACCGAAGCCCGGGTGCTCTACGGCTCGAGCGACTCGACGCCCGCCACCATCACCCGGGTCCTCGCCTCGGGCGACATGGTGGGCGGGTTTCCCATCGCCTCGGGATCGAACGGGATCGATTTCGACTACCATCTCTCGGACGACGCCTCGCACCACATCCACTCGCTGACCCTCGACACCGGCTCGACGAACGACGACGGCATCGTCTACGTCGACGGCGCCGTCATCGCGCGCGAGACCTTCCCGACGGGCGGCGGCGACAACTGGGACAACTTCGACAACGTCAGCATCAACAACGCCGGCAACTACCTGTTCTCCGGTGACACCGACGGCGCCACCGGCAGCGATGAGTTCATCGCCTACAACGGCGTGATCTCGATCCGCGAGGGGGACGCCATCGGCGGCATCACGCTGGCATCGACGGCATCGGTCAGCACGCTGAGCCTCAACAACCTCGGGCACGCCGCATTCATCTGGTCCCACTCGGGGGGAACCGAGACCCTCTTTTTCGCCTGTGACGCATCCGATCTCACCGCCAGCTCGGTCGCGGTGCTGTCGGTCGACGACGACGTCGACTTCGACGGCGGCGGGCCCGATGCTGTGGTCACGGACTTCAACGCCTCGAGCGCCATCGGGCCCGGTCTCTGGCTCGCCGAGGATGGAAGAGTATTCATCGAGGTCGACCTCGACTACGGCGCCGGCCCCGTCGAAGCGATCATCGCCCTCGACCTGCCGTCGTGCGGCGCGGCCGACCTCGTCGTCAACGAGATCGACTACGATCAGGCGAGCACCGACACCGAGGAGTTCATCGAGATCCTCAACCCGACCGCGAGGACGATCAACATCGACAACTACTCCCTCGAACTGGTCAACGGGAACGGCGGCGGCGCCGTGATCTACCAGACCATCGACCTGCCGAATGTCGATCTCCTGGCCGGTGACTACTATGTTGTCTGCGGCAACGCGGGCCTGGTTCCCAACTGCGATCTCGACGTCAGCCCCGACACCAACCTGATTCAGAACGGCGCGCCCGATGCGGTGGGCCTCCGCGGCCCGACGGGGGCCCTCGTCGACACCGTCAGCTATGAAGGCGACACCGGCGCCCCCTACACCGAGGTATCCGGCGTCGGTCTCGTGGACGACCCGGCGATCGACTTCTACAGCGTTTCCCGCTACCCGGACGGGATCGACACGAACGTCAACAACGTCGATCTGTCCGGCCGCTGCAATTCCCCCGGCCTTCCCAACTTCGGCGCCACAATCGACTGCATCATGGTGCCGGTCGAGCTGATGAGCTTCACCATCGAGTAGGCCGCCGAGCCGATCGCTCAACCCGGGCCGCGGTGCTCTCGCCGCGGCCCTTTTCTTCAGTCGATCTTGAACTCGAAGCTGCCGCCGTCTTCGCCGACCAGCTTGACGCTGATCGAAGCGACGTCCTCGGCTCTGAGGGTTGCCGAACCGTCGAGGAGGCACTCGGCCACGGCCCAGGGCATCTTGACTCGGAGACCGCCGTCACCGTCGGCGTCATCGAGTTTGATCTTGAGGCTGTTGCCCGAGCGACGGGCGGTGATCACCCCGTCGTCATCGCGAATCGAGGCCCGGCTTCCCCGGCCTCCACGATCGAGCTTGCGGAGCATGGCGGCGAAGTCGGGGTCGAGATCCGATCCGCACGCCAACTCGGCGCCCACCATCCCTTCGAGCAGCGACCGGGCGAGCGCTTCGGACACAGCAACCACCAGCCCGTCTCCGTTCTTGCTCTCGGAGATCGACAGCGACTTGGATTCCCTCTTCGACACCGTGCCGGATCCCATGACCTGGGGTGACAGGGCCGCCAAAATGAGAGCGGTCGTGATCGAGACTCGGAGTTTGTTCATCGTTCCCTCCATGACAAGGGAACGGAAATCCTCCGATTAGGTTCCCTCAACAACGGCTACAATATTCCGATGACTGACCTGACCGACGCGCGGCTCATTCTTGACCGGGTTGACCGCCAACTCGTCGAACTCCTCCATCAACGTCTGAAAACCGTGGCCGAGATCGCAAAGATCAAGGCCGACGGCCTGATCTTTCTTCGCGACCACGATCGTGAGTCCGAGCTCCTGTCCCGAATCGAAGGCTGGGCCCGAGAGCTCGGCATCGACCAGTTCCGGGTCCAGGAGATCTTTCGCGAAATCATCGCCATGTCGCTCAAAGCGCAGGAGGAGGCCCTGCTCCACCGCGCGCGGGTCGAGCGTTCGACCGGCGCGGCCCTGCGGGCTTCGTTCCAGGGCACCATCGGGGCCTACTCCCACATGGCGGCGCGCAAGTACTTCGCCGCGCGTTCGGTGGAGATGGAGTTCATCGGCACCGAAACGTTTGCCGAGGCCCTCGAACTCGCCGAAATCGGAAAAGTCGGGTACGCGGTGCTGCCCATCGAGAACACCACCGCCGGGTCCATCAACCAGGTCTACGATCTGCTGCGGGCCACCTCGCTGCAGATCGTCGGCGAGGAGATCCTCCAGGTGCGGCACTGTCTGGCGGGGCTTCCCGGAACATCACTGAAAGACATTCGACGAGTGCTCTCCCATCCCCAGGGCCTGATCCAGTGCGCCAACTTCCTCGCCTCCCTCGGGCGGGTCGAGCAGGTTGCGTTCATCGACACCGCGGCTGCGGCGCAGGAGGTCACCCGAGTGGGGGACCCGACCCAGGCGGCGATATCGAGCGAGGAGGCGGCCGAGGTCTACGAGCTCGAGGTCCTGGCCCGCGGCATCGCCGACCAGGACGAGAACTGGACCCGGTTTGTCATCATTTCGGGGATCGAGATCGACATCGACCCGAGGATTCCTGCCAAGACATCTCTGGTGTTCACCACACCACACCATCAGGGCGCCCTGGCCGAGTGCCTCAACCTCCTCGCCGAACACGGTCTGAGCCTGAGCAAGCTCGAGTCGAGACCGGTTCCCCGGCGCCCGTGGGAGTACCTCTTCTACGTCGATCTCGAAGGCACCCTCCACAGCGACGATGCGTCGCTCGCCGTGGCCGGGCTTCGTCGAACGTGTCCCTATCTTCGGGTGCTCGGGACCTATCCCGCGCGCACCACCGTTGATGGGACGGTGGACCGGGTGCGGGCATCCACCGCACACGAACCGAAAGGCCGATGACATGATCGATCCGCGCCTCAGTCGCTCGGCCGTCCTCGGGATCGTGCTCATCGTCCTGGCGCCGATCATCCAAGCCGCCGAAAACGAAACCAATGACCTGGATCTTCTGGCCTCGTGGCTGGCCGGGACATTCTCGAGCGCCGCCCAGGATGCCGAAGACCCGGACTTCTTCGACATCAGCCTGCGCGCGGTATTGATCTGGAGCGACCGCTCGGACGGCCGTTGGCTTTATGTCGAACAGGCGGTGAGCGAGCACCAGGACCAACCCTACCGGCAACGCGTCTACCGTGTCGTCGAGCTCGTGCCAGGGCTTTTCGAGATCCGGGTCTTCACCCTGCCCGATCCCGCCGCCGTGATCGGCGCGTGGCGTGTCGATGCCCCCCTGGCCGATCTCGCTCCCGAAGATCTCGAAGCGCGCGAAGGCTGTGAAATCCTGCTCCGGCGACGCGGCGACGGCTTCATCGGTTCGACCCTCGCCTCGCTGTGTTCCAGCACCCTGCGCGGCGCGTCATACGCCACCTCCGAGGTCATCGTCACCCCGGAGGGCATGGTCAGCTGGGACCGCGGTTTTGCGGCCGACGGCAGCCAGATCTGGGGCGCGGTCAAGGGCGGGTACGTTCTTGACCGCATCGTGCCCGACGATCCCGGTACCGGGATCGGGTCCGGGTCCGAGACCGAAGCGGCAGAGGGAGAGGGAATGACCGACCTGCAGCGCGATGTCGAGCCGGAAGCGCTTTCGCCACCCGAATGATCACGGTCCGGTCCCTCCACATCTACCCGGTCAAGTCGTGCCGGGGAATCGACCTCGACAGCGCCGTCGTCGCGCCGACCGGTTTTCGCTTCGACCGCCAGTGGATGGTGGTCACCCCCGGTGGCGGTTTCCTCAGTCAACGATCCAACCCCGAATTGGCTCTGGTCAGCACCCGGATCGAAGGCGATCGCCTGATTCTCGACGCACCCGGTCGAAACCGGCTCGAGGTGGTTGCCGACGAGATCGGCGGCGATCGGCGGCCGGTCACGGTGTGGAACGATCGCTGCGAGGCGGTCGCTGCCGGCCCCGAGGCGGCCGAGTGGTTCTCGTCGGTGCTGGGAACGCCGTGCGGGTTGGTCCGACAACCGGATGCCGGTTTTCGTCAGGTGGACACCGACTACTCGACCCCGGGCGACCGGGTGGCGTTTGCCGACGGTTTTCCGTTTCTCCTGATCTCAGGCGCCTCGGTCGAGGAGCTCAACCGCCGCCTCGGCGAACCGGTCCCCGCCGATCGGTTCCGGGCCAACATCGTCGTCGACGGCTGTGACCCCCACGCCGAAGACCGTTGGTCCGAGATCACTATCGGCACGGTGGGTTTCCGGGTCGCTAAGCCGTGTGCCCGCTGCATCGTGATCACCACCGACCAGAAGAGCGGGGCCCGCTCGGCCGAGCCGCTTCGGACCCTCGCCGGATATCGCAAGGTCGACGGTAAGGTGCTCTTCGGGCAGAACCTGGTGCACCTGGGGACGGGCGCCCTGCGGGTCGGCGACGAGGTTCACGTCACTCGATTTACCTGACTTCGGGTCGCCTCCCGCTCCTGTCGACGACCGGCCCGATTATGAGATGACCGACTCGTGAATTCATCATGTTATGATCTCGCGCGATGGACAGCGCGGCCATGAAGTTCATGGTTTCTCGAGTGCGATTCACCGGCTGGGTGGGGTTGATCGTCAACCTCATTCTGGTCGTGGTGAAGCTGGCAGCGGGTCTGCTCGGTCACAGCCAGGCGGTCGTGGCCGACGCGATTCACTCGTTGTCCGACACCGTCACCGACATCGCCCTGATCCTCGGCGTCCGTTACTGGTCGGCCCCCGCCGATGAGCAACACCCACACGGCCACCGACGATTCGAGACCCTGGTCACCGTCTTCATCGGCCTCACCGTGGCGACCGCCGCCGTCGGTATCGGCTGGGATGCGATCAGGTCCTTTGGGAAACCATCCCACCCCCCTTCCATGATCGCTCTGACCGCCGCCCTGCTCTCCGTCGTCGTCAAGGAAACGCTCTACCGCTGGACCGCCAGGATCGGAGAGAAGATCGGATCGTCGGCGCTGATCGCGAACGCCTGGCACCACCGCACCGATGCCCTTTCTTCGGTGCCGGTGGCGATCGCCGTGGCGATCGCCATGGTCGATCACCGGCTCGGAATGATCGACCAGATCGGAGCGCTGATTGTCGCGATCTTCGTGCTCCACGCCGCGTTCCGGATCATCCGGCCGGCCCTCGATCAACTCGTCGACGCCGGCGCTCCGGAAGCCCACCGCAGCGAACTGGAACAGCTCGCCATCCAGGTTGAAGGCGTGCGGGGCGTCCATGCGATGCGGACCCGCTACATCGGCTCCGAACTGGCGGTGGACATCCACATCGAGGTCGATGCCGACCTCACCGTTGCCGATGGTTTCTCCATCGCCCGCCAAGTCAAGACCGATCTCCTCGAACAAGGGCCAATGGTGGCCGACGTGGTGGTTCAGATCGAGCCGCACGAGGGTGACGAGTAGTCCGGAGGAACTAATGGCACGAATCAAGGACTACGCCGGAGTCGCGCGCGCCCCCTTCCTGCTGCTTCCACCCACGCTGATCGCCAGCGGCGCCGCGTCCGCCGCCTGGAACGGCCACTTCTCGTGGCTGCACACGATCGTGGCCCTGGTCGGTCTGGTGGCCCTGCACATGGCGGTCAACATCCTCAACGAGTGGTCGGACATGCGCACCGGCATCGATCTCGAAACCGAACGGACCCCGTTCTCCGGCGGCAGCGGCACCCTGCCGGGCGGCGGGATGAGCTCACGGACGGCGTTGATCTTCGGGATGGCGTGCGCCGCCGTCGGCCTGGGAATCGGGATCTGGTTCATTCCCCGCATCGGCGCCGCTCTGGTGCCCATCATCATCGTAGGCGGGATCAGCGTCCTCGCCTACACGGATCTGCTCGCGCGGATGGGGATCGGGGAGCTCGCCGCCGGCTTCGGCCTCGGCGCCGGGCCGGTCGTCGGCACCGCTCTGGTTCAGGACGGCAGCTGGAGCCGAGCCGCCGTCGCGGCCTCGGTCCCGGCCTTCTTCATGACCTTCAACCTGTTGTTCCTCAACGAGTTTCCGGATGAGAACGCCGACCGAAGGGGCGGCCGCAGAAACCTCGTCATTCTCCTCGGTCGGAAGCCCGCTGCGCTGGTCTACGCCGCCGCCGCCATCGCGACGCCGATCTCGATCATCGTGTCCGTGATCGTCGGCTGGCTCCCGGCCCTTGCCCTGATCGGCGCCCTCCCCTCGTTGCTGCTTGTGAAGCCCCTCCAGTGGGCCTTCGGGGACACCGATCTACCGGTCCCGATCCCCGCCATGGGTGCGAATGTGGCGTGGAACCTGGCAACCAACAGCTTGATCGCGGTGGGGTTGGTTGCAGCGGTGATGATGCTTCCCAGTTGACGCTATGGAGCCTTGCGCAGAGGTAGCGACAGCGTTCCGAGCACGCGCATGACCAAAGCTCACCGGGGCGTGCCGGGCTTGACATTGTGCCTGCACCGGCCCACCGGGAGCGCGCCACGCCCTGCACAATGTCATGCCGGGCAACCCTCGCGGCGAAGCGCTCCGGTGCATCTCTCCCGGCTACGAATGAGGCCGCCGGCGCGCGGGCCGCGCGGTCATTCCTCTTCCGTCGGACCTTCGTGACCGCGCTGCCAATGCGACGCTGGGACGCCGGAGGCGGCCCAGAAGGCCGGAGCTCCGCGAAACCGGGGCAGCCACACGGACAGCAACAGGGGGCAGCGGCAGACCTCCACCGGGGCGTGCCGGGCGCGGCATTGTGCCGGAGGCGGCCCGGAAGGCCGGAGCTCCGGGAAGCCGTGGACGCGGCCTCATCCGGCCAGCAGCGCTTCCACATGCTCGATGATCCTCGCTTCGAGCCGCTTTGCCGCGGCGGCGATCTCGGGACTCAACCCCTCGCCGAGCTCGTCGGGGGTCTCGATGGTGATCCCCCACACCTGCCAGGCCGGAAACGGGTCGGCCACATCGAGCTCTCTGAGCGCCGCCATGACGCTGCCGATGTCGGTCTGATGGAGCGATGGGGCGAAGGCGCGCAGGGCCGAGCCCAGGATCCGGATCTCACCGGGGGTGTCGCCGGCGACGGCGTCGACGAAGAGAAGCTCCTCGGCGCGGTCGAGGAGATCGGCGACCGAAAACAGGTCCCCGGGCAGGACCGCCACGAGGACCTCTTCGCTGTGCATCCAGCGCTGCCGCAGGCGGTCGGCGATGACCACCCCGACGCCGTCGTCACCGGCGAGGGTGTTGCCGATGCCGACAACGGCAATTCGTGCCGGGCGGGTCACTCGTAGATTTTCACCCCATAGCAGCACGTGGCCCCGCGCTCAGCGTTCATCAGCCGCAACCGCACCTTGCCCATCTTTCCGAGATAACCGGCGAGGTAGTTGTAGAACAGCACGCACATCTCGCCGCCGATCTCCTGGCCCTCGCGCTCGCAGGTCTCGCGTACGAAACAGCGATCAACGTTGATGGTCAGGGCATCACCGTCGCGGGTGGTGGAGAACTCCCATGCCGGTGCGAACTGTTTCTCGGCCAGAGCCAAGGCTTCGTTGAGGCCCTTGGGCTCTCGATAACGCGGCAGGTGCCGCGCCAGAGTTCGGCCGGCCATCGTGCCGACGGCGGGCAGCGAGCCCCCGAGAGTCCTCTTGAAGACCTCCGCAACCGAGCGCAGCCGGACTCCGAGATCGACCGCCGCCTGGCGCTGGGACGCTTCTTCCGAGGGCACGTTGAACCGGCCGTCGACATCGGCGGCGAGCCGGCTCGCGAGCCGAAGCGCGTACGGATCGTGGTAGTGGCTCTCGGCGAGCTCGACGCCCGCATGGCTGATGCAGTGCGGCGGGCAGATTTCGGAGCAGCTGAGGCAGCCGAAACACTCGCCGGGTTTGGCGACTCCGGGGAGGCCTCTGTCCTCATCCCAGACAAAGACATCGGTCGGGCAGATTTCGGCGCACAGCGAACAGGAGACACAGGCTTTCTCGTCAACGGTAATCTCAATCATGATGCCGCCCCCCTTCGGATGGTCCGCACCAGCTCCCTGCCGCGCCGCATCTCGACGATCATGGGCATCCGCCCGGCGGTGTGGGTGGCGCAGGCGAGACACGGATCGAAGCACCGCATGGCGAACTCGACACCGTTGAGGAGTTGTTCGTCGTCGCCTTCGGACAGGTAGTGCCGGGCGAGGCCCTCGACCGCGGAGTCGATGGCATCGTAGTTGTTCTGGGTGGCGACAATGAGGTTGACAGTTGCGATTCGGCCGTCGTCGTCGGTGGTGTAATCGTGCACCAGAATCCCGCGCGGGGCTTCGATGACCCCGACATGGCGGCCCGCCTTGACCGCTGGGATGCCGACCCTCAGAGGGCCGTCACCGATCTCGCCACCGGCGATGACACCGATCCGCTCGGCACAGTTGAGCATTTCGATGAGCCGGGCACTGATGAAGTCCACCGCCGAGAGCCTGGGCTGGCCCGATGCGCGAAAGGCGTCGAGGTGGGCCTGGGCCTTGGGGGTGGTCATCTTCGAGTTGACGTTGAGCCGGGCGAGCGGCCCGACAAAGAAGTTCTTGGGTCCGGGGTTCTTGAGCTGAACGCTCTTCATGTAGGAGCCCGGCATGACGTGCTCGATAAGATTGTCGCCGTAGCCGGGCCCCGCGAAACGCCGCTCTTCATGACCGTCGGGGTCGATGGCCACCCATTCGCCTTCGAGGAGATCGACGACCCCGTTGTTGGAGAGGGCGAGGGAGTGATACGGCAGCTGTGTCGCTTGCCGCAGCGGGTCGAGTTCATCGAGCTTGGGCTTGAGGACCTCGATGACCTTTTCCAACAACGCCGTGGCTTCTAGGCCCCAACCGGCCATCAGCTCGAGCTTCTCCGCACTGGGTCGGGAGGCTATTCCGCCGGGGACGGCCGTCACCGGGTGCACCCCCCGGCCCCCGACGAGCTCCACCGTGCGCTGTCCGATGCTGCGGATCCGGAGCAGGGACTTTGACAACTCCGGGTCGATGGCGAGGAGGTTGAAGACGTTGCGTTTGTCGGCCGCGGCGTTGATCCCGAGAAGAATGTCGGGACCGGTGAGCACGAAATTCGACAGCGCGTGCGAGTGCAGGACATGGCCGGCGTAGAGCAGCTCGCGCAGAACCTTGGCGTCCGGTGGCGGAGTGACCCCCATTCCCTGCTCGATGGCGGCGGTGGCCACCAGGTGGTGGGCCGCCGGACAGACGCCGCACAGCCGTGCGGTCATCTGCGGCATCTTGAGCAACTCCATTCCCTGGAGGAGCTTCTCGAACCCGCGGATTTCGAGCACCTGCATGTGGCCGCTCTTGAGCGCGCCCGAATCCTCGATTTCGAGGATGATCTTGGCGTGGCCCTCGATCCGGGTCACCGGGTTGACGACAATGCGGCTTCCCATCACGTACCTCCCTCGACGGCCGGTTTGTCACCGGCCCACGCCCTCATTTCCACGGTGGGCTTGCCGTGGATCACCGGTGATGCGACCGCGTAGGCGTACAGAGTCTTGGCATCCTCCTGGAAGTACCGGGTGACATCGTCTTCCGAGATCCCGGTCAGCATGTTGAGCCGCCGCCCGATGAGGTTCCGAAGATCGAGGTGCGGCTCGGTGATGAGATCCACCGATGGCCCCGCGCAGCCGAAACAGGCGACACCCGACTGCGGACACGGCGCCTGACAACGGTTGAGGGTGACCGAGCCCAGGCAGACAACTCCCTGGCTCAGAAAACAAAGGCTGTCCTTTTCCGCGGTGACCTCGCCCCGGCGCAACGCCGCGCCCTGGTTCTTGTGCATCTTCCGATCGCAGTCGGCGCAGACGCTCATCGCGGTGAGCTCGAGATCCGAGACCCCGAGCACCGCCCGCAGGCCGGCGGCGATGAAGTAGGGGTGCGGCGGACAACCGGGCAGGTAGGCATCGACCTCGACCACCTCATCAATGGGCACGACGCTGTCTTCGAGAATCGGCGCATCCGAGTCGGGTCGCTCGCCACCGGCGTTGGTGGGACCGCCGTCGTAGATCGCCGCCATCACGCCTTCGCGTTCGTGCAGCCAACCGAGACCTGAAGGGCCGCCATAGACCGCACAGCTACCGAAGGCGATGAGCTTGTCGACACTGGCGCGCATCTTCTCCAGCGCCACCCGGTCGTGGTCGGACCGCACCGCGCCTTCGACCACGCCGACATCAGCCCTGGGGTAGTTCTTCTCGTCCATGAGGACCGGAACCCGAACGAAGTCGACCTCCTCGACGAGACCGAGGAGCTTCTCGTGGAGGTCGACCATGGCCACGTGGCAGCCCGAACAACCTGACAACCAGTCGGTGGAGACTCGAGCTTTCATTGTTTGACCTCCCACACCATTTCCTTGAGGCACCCGTTGGGGCCGGCGTGGATGATGTTGAGCTCGACCTTGGTGCCGGGCATGACGTTTTCCATGGCGCCGGCAAAGACGCCGTGGGCCATGTAGCACAGCGACTGCTTCTGCTCGTGTCCGTATCTGAAGAGCGCGTTCCGCACCATGCACGTTCTGAAGACGAGACGCATCTTGTGGGTTTCGCCGTCCGATTCAATCGAGGATCCGCGTTCGCCCGAAAAGGGCTCGAAATTCCAGACGATCCCCTGTTTCTTGAGGGCTTCGCGGAGGATGGCCACCGCCTCCTCGGGGTTGTCGGTCTGGCGAGACCCCTCCACCGCCTCCTGGCCGAATTTCTTTCCCGCCAGGGAACAGATGGAGAGACTGCCGCGGCCCAGGTTCTGCTCCGCGCCGTGAGCCAATGCACCGACGAAGTATGCAACGTTGTGGAGCGTCTGCAGCTCTCGACTCATCCGCGCCTCCCTTCCGGCAACGCCGCCGCCTGCGGTTCGTCCGTTGTCGAACAGATCGGAAACCGCTGCCGGGTCGTGTCGTTACTGTTGAGAATGGGAACTGATATCAGTCTTTGCCGGGTTGCGGCGCGTCCGAATTCTTCGGGGGTGGTGCCGCTCCCCAGCAGCCTCACAACGCCTTCTCGATGGCCTTCAGGCGTTTCTTGATCTGAAAACGCACGTTGCCGAGGTTGGCGTTGAGATCCGCAACCACCGCGACGATGGCCTCCTCGCCGAGCAGGGCCATCACGATCAGCCCGTCGTCGTACTCCACCATGCCCTGGGTCATGGCGCCGACCTCGAGCTCGCGACCCATGACCTCGGACGATCCGATTCCGGTGGAGATCACCGCGCCCACCGCGTCGGCATCGAGGCTCGTCCCCGAGGCGACACCCTCGATCACGAATCCGTCGCGCCCGACCACCACCGCCGAGTTGATGCCCTCCACGTTGACGAGCTCGTTGAGTAAATCCGTCAGTTGCGACATGGCGCCATTCCCCTTTCCGGGCTCGCCGGCGGCGTCCCGCCGGAAAACCGTTCTCTCGAAATCAAAGTCTCAGGTCGATTTGACATGCCCGATCTTTCTCGCGAGACGATCGACACCGATGGAGACCGCCCCGAGGGTGGCCCCTTGCTTGGCGGCAACCAGGAGCGCCGCCCGGTTCTCCGGATAGCAGGTCACGACCAGCGTCCCGTCCTCATCCTCGAAAAACATTCGATTGAGACGGCGTCGGGGATAGCTCTCGACGACATCGAGGACGGTGGCGCGGATCTTCTCGAGCCACGGCGGGGTCTCCACCCGTTCGGCGCCGCAGACATCCATCGTTCCGTTGGAGTACATCAAGCAGGCATGAATGGCGTAGTCGTTGTCGGCCAGGAAGTCGTACAACAGCCGTCGAATCTTGTCGGCGTTCTTGCCGGCGGTTCTCTGCGCCTTCTCCGTGTCGTTCAACTGCTCCACCGCGGCAACCAGCTTCGGAGTGAGATCGCCCGAAAAACTCGAATCCTCGGTCAGGACATCCGGCCGGAACTCGAACTCGCCGTCGTTCCAACCGATGATGAGATCGAGGACGGCCGTTCCCTCGACATCGCCCGAAACCAGGTGGACCAGGCTTCCATCGACGTAGTACAAACGGGCATCCTGCTCCTCGGTGGCGATCAGGAGCTCGCCGGTCTTGCGGTTGCCAAGCGGGATCTGCACCAGATCCACGATCGCGAGATCAGCCAGAGAACCCCTCAGCATCGATCCACCCCCCATCGTGGCTGTCTTCCCACGGAACCGGCGGCAGTGATGGTTTGGGGCACGGGGTCGACCGGTCTGCGCCGAGCCGACAGGCAGGACGACGTGAGACGCGTTGCCGCTTCGAGACGAGCGGTGATCTCGAACAAGACCGTCATCGGATTCCCCTGCGGGGTCCTGGACCGACAGTTCTCGCCACGAATGCCCTCCACATTCAACGCAGGTGAGCCACTTGCATGAACCGTGCCGCCCGTCGCGACCATGTGCCTTCCGGTGCACCTGGTACAACGGGACCAACCACTATTGTACACACGGGTCGGCAAAACCTCCTACTCGTCGCGCTTTTGAGCCTGAGACGGCTCGAACCGAGACCATCCGCAAGTCACTCATCTGCGATGAATACTTTGTCTCAATATCAAGAAATATTCGTGCCTGTTCAATAATGGGAATGCGTCTTCCCGATAGTGAACAGGTGCTGCTCCATCGTCGCCGACTTCCGGTCTTCACCTCCGAACCATCCCTGCAATCGCAGCGAGCCGTGGCGAGCCCATCCGAGCTGCCGCCGGGGCCCGATCGCCGACGTCGGTCCCCCGCCCCCGCTCGGCGAGCGCTCGCACCGCTCTCTCCGCGACCAACCGACCCTCTCGGCTGGAATTGCGGTATTCTGACAGGAGAGGGCGTGCATGATGGGAGTTGAACCGGTCGAAGATCTTCGCGGCTCGCTGGCTTTTACGACGCTGACCGACGTGTTGCAGTTCCTCAACACAACCGGGCGAACCGGCGAGCTGTGGGTGGAGGGCGGCCCCGACAAACAGACTTCTCAGGTCTACTTCGATCGCGGCGCCGTCTATCACGCGCAGGAGGGAACCACCACCGGAATTGACGCGCTGGTCGCGATCATCTCGTGGGTCGAGGGCACGTTCATCTTCTCGACAAACAAAGCGTGCCCGACCGTGACCATCGAGGTCAGTCTGCAGAATGCCCTTGTCGAGGCAGCTCGCCGCCTCGACGAGCGCCGGCGGGAGATCGCTGAGTGTGATCAAAAAGAGGCGCCGCAACGGCTGCTCAGCTCCTTTGCGGATTCGTCCGGAGTCCTCGCCGCGATTCTGACGGCGCGGGACGGGTCACCGATTGCGTCGGCAAGTCCGGACGAAACGGTGAAGATGGAAGAGCTCGGCACGGGTTTGAAGACGCTCATCGAAACCGTCGATGGCCTCGGCCGGGCGCAGGGCTGTCAACCGTTCGGAGGTCTCTTCATCGAGTACGACCGATTCCAGCTCCTCTGCCTTCCTGTTGCCAGCGCCGTGCTCGTTGTCGTGGCCCCCGGGCGAGCGCAACTCGGAGTCATCCGACACAAGACCCAGCACCTGGCCGATGCCCTGGCCAAGGTGCTCCGCGTTTGATAGAGGAACAGGAACCGAGATGCGGCACACAACCACCAACCCGAGAGTGTCCGGGCGTCGAGCATCGACGACTCGTGGCAACGTCGAAGCGAGGTAGCAACCATGAGTCATCGAATCGTCCTGACGAGCTCCAAGGGGGGCACCGGCAAGACCACCACCGCCCTGAACCTTGCGGTGGCCCTCGCCGAACGCGGGCGCAACACCATCGTGGTCGACCTCGATCCGCAGGGAGCCATCGGGCTCTTCCTGGCCAAGGAAGACAGCGACTGGGGCGGTCTCGCCGAGGTCATGATCACGGGAGCCTCGCCGAACGAGGTTCTCATGACGACTTCGCTGCCGACCCTCCGAATCCTCCCACGTGGCCGGATCGACCCCGTCGACACCTGTGAGTACGAACTCCGACTCCACAACGGCGATGTGCTCTCGAACACCCTCGACGCCATCGAGGAGGATGTCGACTTCACCCTCATCGACACCCCGTCCGGGCTCGGCCCGGTCACCCGCGCCGCCCTCGCCGTCGGCAGATTCGTGCTCCTGCCGCTGCAGGCCGAACCGGTGGCCTTCCGCACCATGAGCCAGACGCTGCGGGTGATCGATCATGTTCAGCGGCACGAAAACCCCTCGCTGCAGCTGCTCGGAATCCTCCCGACCATGGTCCAACTCGACAGCGACCCTTCCCTCAACGTCATGAGCGCCGTCTGGTCCGGATTCGGCGGTGTGCTGGACACCGTCATCCCGCGCTCCGGGGTCTTCACCGAGGCGAGCGAGCTCGGAATTCCCTTGAGCTTCCTCGGCGGCCGCACCCGACCCGAGGCCCGTCGTTTCACCCTGCTCTCCGACGAAATCGAAGCACGGATCAACCAAATGACTGGAGTCGAGGATGACAACGAACACCGTCGGCTCGTCTGACGTGGACATCGCCCGCGCCCTCTCGCGCCGCCTCAGCGGTCTCGGCTCCGGTCCCGGGCCGACCGCGTCCGGAGCGCAGCCCTACCTCCGATTCACCCCATCGGCCGCTCCGGTTCCGCCCGCCGCCGAAACCCGGGGGGAACCGGTCGCTGCGGAGCTCAACGATTTCACCCGTTGGGACGAGTTCCTCGAGTGGAGCCTCAACACCGTCCGGTCGTCGGCCGCCTTCGCAGTCGACCCGCAGGGCTTTGTCATCGGCTCGAGCGGCAACGTGCCCGAAGACGGCTTCGAGGGAACCGGGGCCGAGCTCAGCTATGTCATGAGCCAGGCTGACGTCATGAATCCGGAGATGGGTTCCCTCAGGTCCATCGCGTTGGAGTTCGCAAACCGGCGACTCTCGGGATTCCGCTCCGAGGTCGCCGGCGGCGAGGGATTCGTGGTGGCGTTCATCGATGCCGAGGGATTCAACAAGACCACTCAGGAGCAGATCGCGCGGCAGCTCGAGCACAGCTTCTCGGTGTTGCTGTAGCTTCCGCGTCCGGGGCAGCGGCAGGGGCGGCGGCAGGGGCGGCGGCCACATCAACGACGGCTCCTCCTGTGGACTCGCGTGGAACGCTTCGGTTGCATCAATGCCTCTGAAGGTGGGCCCAGGCCCACCCTACGTCGGACCATCCGAGCACGCGAGCGGCGTGGTCGCCGGAGGCGGACCAGAAGGCCGGAGCACCAGGAATCCGCGTGCCGCGCCTATTCCCGATTGTGCCGAGACACAACGCCATCCTGCGGTCGGGACGCCCGCACCACAATGCGCGGCCCGGCAGGCCGGGGTTGCAGGAACCGCTTTTCGATGCCTTCGCCTCTCCTGCGTCATTGCGGTTCACCCCTGCGATGATTGCGACGGTCCTCGGATCACTCACTCGACCCAGGTCAGGACCTCCTCGAGGGGCTTCTTTGAGATATCGGGCACGGTGCAGGTGTCGGCGGGATAGCCGACCGGAAAGAGAATGAACGGCCGCTCGTTTGCGGGCCGGCCGAGGATGTCATTGAGGAAACGCATGGGTTGCGGCGTGTGGGTCAGGGTCACGAGGCCCATGTGGTGGATGGCGTTGATGAAGAGTCCGCAGGCGATGCCGACCGATTCGTTGACGTAGTAGTTGGTGATCTTGGATCCATCCTCGGCGACACCGTGGATCTCCTTGAACACCGCCACCAGCCACGGGGCGGTTTCCAAGAATGGCTTCCGCCAGTCCGTTCCCAACGGCGCGAGGGCATCGAGCCACTCTTTCGTGGCGCGGCCGCCTTCGTAGAACTCACGCTCCTCGGTCTCGGCGGCGGCGCGGATCCTCGCCTTGGTCTCGGGATCCGAGACCGCCACGAAGTGCCACGGCTGGCGGTTGGCCCCCGAGGGTGCGGTGGCCGCGGTGGCGACGGCGATCTCGATGAGCGGCCGCGGCACCGGGTCGCGCGAGAACTCGCGGATCGAGCGCCGCCGGCTGAGGCTCGAGAGCATGGCCTGGCCGCGGAACTTCGACTCTTTGTCGTGGCGGCGCTCGAAGACGAAGGGGATGGTGGGGTTCTTCTCTTGCGTCATGCAGAGAGGATAGCGTTTCCCCTGCCCGGAACCGGAACCGCTGACCGTCGCATGGTCACTCCGGGTTGTTCTTGAAGTCACGGGTAGTCGATGGGATCTCCGGAGTCAAGGGGTGAAATGCATCGCCTCGAAGGCGACCCCTTGACACCGGAGATCCCATCGACTGTGAAGGGTCCATGAACAACCCGGAGGTGACCATGCAACAGACAGCTCGAAAAACCGGATCCGATCCCCAGGATAAAGCCAATAGAGCCGCAATCATCGCCATCTCGCTCGTGATGCGCGTTCCCGCGCCTCTGAAGTCCATCGCAGACCAGGTCATTCGATCGGCTTCATCGGTTCCCGCAAACATCGCCGAGGGCAGGGGCCGCGCTGGTCGCGATCGACTCCACCACTGGCGAATTTCCTACGGATCCGCCAGAGAGATCGACACCCATTTCCGTCTTCTCCTCGGCGCCGGTGCCATCGACGTCTCACAAGCCGAGTCCGCTCTCCAACTTTTCGACGACGTCCGAGCCATGACCTGGCGTCTCCTCCACCCCAAACCCTGATCTGCGATGGTTGCGATGTCCTCGCGCCCCTTGCGCCCCCGCGGTTCAGGTCTCCTCGCCTGGGGCCGTCTCGTCATTGCCGCCGATGATCCGCGGCGTCACGTCGAGGGGCTCGGGTGCGGTGAGCTCACGCCTCGACTGCTCGGTGACCTTGAGCTCCGCGAGCCTCTGCCCCATGGGCAGAAAGCGGCGCTCGAATGAACCGACGGCGGCGTTGTAGGCGTCGACGGCGGTCTTGAGGCCGCGTCCGGCGCGCCCGAGGTCGTCGCCGACCTTGGCGGCGCGATCGTAGAGTTCGCGGGCGGTGTCGGCGATCTCGCGCGCGTTCTCGGCGAGGGACCGCTGCTGGTGGTAGATGGCCACCGTACGGAGGAGGGCGACGAGGGTGGTCGGGGTTGCGACCAGGACCCTGGAGCGCAGCGCCTCGACCTGGAGATCGGGGTCCTTGGCGAACGCCGCCGCGAGGAACGGGTCACCCGGCAGGAAGAGAACCACGAGATCGACATCTCCCTCGAGCTCGGCGGCGTAGTCGCGGGCAGCGAGATTCCTGATGTGGCTGCGCACCGCCTGCACGTGCTCGCGCAGGCCGGCCTCGCGCGCGCCCTCATCGACCGCCTCGACCGCTTTGAGGTAGCCGGCCAGCGGGACCTTCGAGTCGATGGCGATGAGGCGGCCCTCCGGCAGCTTGACAACCATGTCCGGGCGCTTGCCGTCGCCCACCGTCGCCTGTTCGACGAAGTCGCAGTGCTCGCTCATCCCGGCGAGCTCGGCGATGTTTCTCAGCGCGATCTCGCCCCACCGCCCGCGCACCTGGGTGCCGCGCAGCGCCGACGCCAGGGTGGTGGTCCTCTCCTGCAGGCTCGAGGTCGCGCTCTCCAGCGATCTCAGGTTCTCTTTCAGCGCGTCGTAGGCGCCGCGCCGTTCTTTCTCCATGACGCCGGTTTTCTCGTCGAGGTTCTTGAGCGTCAACTTGAGGGGCTCGAGGAGGGTTTCGATGGCCGCCTTCCGCTTCTCGAGCTCGCCCGCGGCCTCTTCGCGGGTCGTCCGCCAGCGCTGCTCCGCGAGCTTGAGGAACTGTTGCGAGCTGCCCTCGAGGGCGTCCGACGCGAGCGCCTTGAAGGCGTCCTCGAGCTGCTTGCGCGAGTCGTCGATGAAGGCTTTCTGCGCCTCGAGCTGCTCGCGGGCGGTGCGGATCTCGACCTCGGCCCCAGCCACCTTGCGTTCGAGGGCGCCGCGCTCCTCGGCGAGATCGGCGACCTCCGATTCAAGCTTGAGCCGGCGCTCGAGGGCGGCCTCGGCGCGCGACTCGGCCGCCGCGGTGCGCGCGCGTTCGCGGAGCGCCGCCACCACCCATCCGAGCACGCCGCCGACCGCCAACGCTGCCAAAACCAGCAAAGCAGTTGTCGTTGAAATCGTCACTAGGTGAACCCCCGCCCGATTGTAACGTGCACCGAGCACCGGCGGGCGGTCGAGCAGCGTACACAGTCAAAACCATGACCGGTCCGAAACCCATCACCGACCCGGAGGAGATCCGCCGGCGGATCGCGGCGCACGGCCGGTGGTGGCACGAAATCGAGTTGGCTCCGGGCAATCGCCGTCGACGACGCCCTGGCGGCAAAGTACCGAGCACTCGACGGGCGCATCCACGACACGCCCTTCGATCCGACGGTCCCCTCCTACCTCGATGAGGAAGGATCGGTCCACGACCTGACCGGAAGGCGAGAGGACAATCAACCCACCGACGACGATCCGGCGGTGGGTCCACCAACCGAAGATACAAGGCCGTGGTGGCGTCGACTGCTGGGCCGCTCGACCTGATCCTCGGCCCCGCGCACCCGAATCGTCACTTTGCGGGCGGGACGCCCGCACCACAATGGCGCTCGGCGTGTTCCAAAGATCCCCGGGCGGCAGTCGCTCTGCCGTCAGCAACCCCTGCGGGCCCTGGTCAGCCGGCGGAACGCTTCAACACCACCTTGTTGTACACAACGAGCATCACCGCGGTCGACGCCGCGAGGACCGCGAAGAGGACCCACATGAGATCGGGGTTGTCGACACCGCTGGGCCCGAAGTACTGGTAGGCGACACCCGAGACCAGTCCGCCGAAGAGATTGCCGAGAGCGACGCACCAGTAGAAGTAGCCCATGTACATGCCGACCTTCTCCGGCGGCGCGATACGACCGGCGTACTCCTTGGATCTGGGGCTCGCGAGCATCTCACCCACCGAGAAGACGAGAATGGCGCTCACCACCACCCAGCCGGTGGACCCGGCCAGATAGACGAGAAAACTCGCCACGGTGACCGTAACCCCGATGATGATGCTCACCAGCGGCGATGTCCTGCGCACCAGGAAGGAGATCAGCACCTGGAAGCAGATGATGCCGAAGGCATTGAGATTGACCAGATACTCGGGTTTGACCTGGCCGTTCTCGAGCAGGGCCCGGCTCCACGAGGCGATGTCCATGCCGAACGCGCCGGTCACGGCCTGCATGCTGGCCCAGAGATCGGCGGTGTCGACATAGTCGCGGATGTACTCGGGCAGGGTCATGAAGATCTGGTTGAACGAGGTCCAGAACCCGGCCATGAGCAGCAGGAAGACGAGGTAGCGGCCCTCGCCCACCCGCATGGGCTGGAGGTACCAGGCGGTCGCCGGCCCTTTGCCCGCGCTGCGGAGGAGAGCATCGACGATCAGATTGAACGCGAGCCAGGCCCCCGCGACCAGGGCCACTTTCGGGAAGCTCCACCACTTCGAGCCCATCACCAGCATGACCAGCAACCCGGCCACGAGGAGGAAGAAGCGGAGGTTGCCTACGACCCCGATCATGCCTCCGAAGACCTCCCTGAGGGTGCGGCGGCTCTCGGCCGCTTCATCGCGCGGCGGCTCTTGGTAGAGGATCACGCACGCGATACCCATGATGACAATCCACCCCGCCGAGGCCCAGAAGACATACTTCCAGTCCCAACCGCGAACCACCCCGGCGACGATGGGGCCGAGGAATCCGCCGATGTTGACCATCATGTAGAAGATCCCGAAACCCATGGAACCGGTCTTCTCATTGGTGGTCTTGGCGACGGTGGAGATCACCACCGGTTTGAACATCCCGTGGCCGACAGCGACCAGAAAATAGACCCCGAGAAAGCCCCAGAAGGTCCGGGGCGCGGCGAGCAGAATGTATGCCGGCGCCATCACCACCGCGGACGCGAGAAACATCCGCTTGAACCCGTAACGGTCGGCGAGGGCGCCGAAGACCGCCGGAAAGAGATAGAGAAAGAACGTCGCGATGCCCTGGATGACGCCGCGGTCCTCGGACGAGAAACCGAGTCCGCCGTCGGCCACCGGGTTGGTGAGATAGAGCGTCGAGACGGCGTAGAAACCGTACCACCCCATCCGCTCGAAGATCTCCATGACGTTGGCCATCCAGAATGACCGGGGAAACTGACTCAGGATGCCGCGGCTCTCAGACATCGATGCTCCGCTCGTTCTCTCGTCCCCCGAACCGACGAGCGGCGCCGGTCCTGGAAACGAAGCGACTGAAAATCGTTCTGAGGGGCATCATACGGGTTCCCGCAGCCGGGCACGGGCGCCGTTCGGATTCGGACGGAAGCTGGTGAGAAGCGAAGGGCTAGTTCCCGAAGTCGATCGGCATGATCGACGTGCGCCCGCTGAGCTCCTCCTGAACGCCGATGAAGACCTGCTGCCCTCCACCTTCGATCTCCACCGTCGTGCGATAGCTGAAATAGCCCTTGGCCACCGCCTGCTGATAGCGATCGGCCTCGACGGTGATGGGTTGTTCGTGACTCGACAATCCGGACTGGTTGCCCTGCGCGTCCTCGGCGAAGAGGGTGATCCAGACCTTTGACCAGTAGAGATCGCCGCGCTCGATCATCTCGAGCCGGCCGTACGGGATCTTCACCTGCAGCGGCACCTGGATTCGCTTCGACCCGGCGGCGCCGAGTCGGAACCGGCTCTCCGCATCACCGATCTCGACGCGGATGCCGAGCGGGTTGGCGTCGGCGCCGAAGAGCATGGCGGATCGCAACCGCTGTCCCGATCGCACCGCCGCCGACTGGTCGACGTAGCCGGTCCGGTAGACCACCCGGGAGTTCGGATGCCCCGGCACTCTGACCTTGATCGAGTGTGCCTTCCCGTCACCGGCGTGATCGGCGGCGTAGGCAAGGAGGTAGTGGTGGCCGAGGGCCCGGTTGATATCGCCAAGCGCGGTGTTGACGTCGCCGGCAAACAGGGCCTCGCCTCCGGTGGCGGTGGAGGCGAGGATCATCATGCTCCTCCTGGTCTGCTCGAGCCAGGATCCCAGGTTCTGGGTCTCGCCACCCGGGTCGAAGGCGAAGGCGCCGTCGCCGGTGGCGGATTCCACGCTCGGATCGTCGTTCCCCCTGAAGACCGATCCCCGGTCAAACGAGTCGCTCAGCGTATCGGTGATGCCCACCTCGACATCCGAGCCGAAGCTCACCCGAACCCCTGAAGAGTCCACGACAAAAAGCGTGAACCCGAGGTCGGCGGCCTCGAGCGCGAGCTCGTGCCACAGATCATGGGTCGGATATTTGGCTTCGGCGTTGACGAAATCCACCGTCGAGTAGTCGGGCGCCCAGTCGGTCCGCGGCTGGCCCGGGGTGAAGACCACCAGCGCCCGCCTGCCGTCGGCGGCCGCATAGCGCGCCATGGTCGCCACCGCAGCATCCCCGACCCGGAGGACCTTCTCCTCCAACTCGCGGACGAACTCGCGGTTCCGCTGCCGCCGTTCGTACCAGGCGTGATCTCGTTCGCCCGAGACATCTTCGTCGACCAGTTCCTGCGAGAACGCGATGGTTTGTTGGTTCCCGCGCGCCTTGACATCCTCGATCTCTTCGAGAGCGCCGAGGATCTCGTGTCTGTCGTCGGTCCTGTCCGCAAAGGTCTCAAGGGCCCCGTCGAAGACCACGAGGCTGATGTTCTGGCCTTCCGGCACGCCGCGCTCATAGGCCGAGCGGAGGCCGTCGATCGCCCGGCCCTTCCCCTCCTTGTTCATCAGGTACAGATCGAGGAGATAGACGAGCTCCACGGTACGGGTGCGGATGTCGTCCGCCCCGGCGGCCGAGACCTCCGGATCGAACCCGCCGACTTCCACCGCATCGTCCTCGCTGCGCCAGAGCTCGGCGAAGTTGGAGATCGGCTGGACGGCGCCGTCCTCGAGGATCTCGAAGTCGGCCGCGCCGAGTCCGACCACCGGTTCCCCGGTTTTCTGATCGACCACCCGCACCGGGACCTCGACCACATTGACGGTCGTCTCCCCCCGAAAGGGCGCACCCTCATCTTGGGCGGAAGCGAACAATGCAACCGCCGGCAGCGAAAAAGTAACAAGAAGCGCGCATCGGGCAAATGAAATCATGAAGGCTTTCCTCGCGGCCATATTACAGTGGGATGTTCCCCTTGATGGTGTACGCAGCAAACGGCCGCGAGGTTACGACCCGCCCCGAACCCCGGAACGGCCCGGACGACGTTCGCGGTTTATGAAATCGTGATCATTGGTTGATCGCACCGTGAGATTCGCGAACTCGTCGCTCGGGTCATGGCGATCTTTCGACGCAGGGAGGACCACGAACCCACCGTCAACACCCACATCAATCGACTGCGCGGCACGCTCGAGATCGCGCCGTCACGCTCTCGGTCCATTTTCTCCGGGTGGGTTGTCGGCTACTGCTGCAGATGCGCCTGCATCACGCGCTCGCGGATCTCCTCGAGAAAAACCTTCTCTTTGGGCGTCAAGGCGCCCGGCCCTTCGTAGTCGAGCTTCTGCCGCAGCCTCTGGAACTCCCGGATCTCGTCGGGAGTCATCACCATCTGAGCGCTGTGACCCGCGGCCGGCCGTTTGAAGCGGGTCCGCAGGTACGACACCCAGAAAATAAACCCGCAGAGCGCGCCGCCGAGGTGGGCGCCGTGGCCGATCCCGATCCCGCCGCCACGGGTCTGGGCGAAGAGCCCCCAGAGATCGATGGCGACGAAGGCAAGGGCGCCGACCAGGGCGGGCACCGGGATCACACCGAACACCAGAATCCGATGTTTCGGAAAAAGCAGGGCGAACGCGAGGAGCAACCCGGAAACCGCACCCGAGGCGCCGAGGGCGTTGATATCAGGATTGCCCATCAAAACCGACGACACGAAACAGTGGCTCGCCGACGCCACCACCGCCGCCGCAAGATAGAACGCGATGAAGGTCGGGGTTCCCCAGAGCTTCTCGAGAACCGTGCCGAAGCTCCAGAGGACGATCATGTTGAGTCCGATGTGCCAAAACTCGATGTGCGAGAACGCCGCGGTGACCAACGTCCACCAGTACCCGTGGACAAGATGGGAGGTGCTGACCAGAAAGTTCGCGGCCATGACCTGCTCGAGCGACGGATCGACGTGCGCCGCCAGCCAGGCGAGGAAGATCAACACGTTGATGGCGATGATCACCGGCACCGCCAAGACTCGCCGGTCCATGGGGTTTTCGCGCTGTCTCAGACCGCTTTCACCGTTGTCGAATCCTGTACTCACACATCCTCCAAGAATGGTGGCTGCATTATGGCAGAACCGGCCCGCCGTCCGAATTTCGTGTAGGCTCGGACCCGGACCGGGAGGTGCCATGTCTCGATTCGTTGCCGCACTCGCCACCGCGTGCATCGTGCTCGTCGCGTTTCACGCGGCGGCCGCCGACCTCGACGACCGGCTCGACCGGCAGCTGAGGGGCGCGTGGGCCATCCTCGGGCACGAGGTCTATTCGTCCTGCTCCGGCACCTACTCGGACAATCGGGTCGGCGCCGCCGGAATCGCGAGCAAGGCCGGCCGCCGATTCGATCCAGGTGAGCTGGTCAAAATCGACAAGATCAAGGTCAAACGATCGCGCGTCGATCTCCTGACGACCTTCTCCGAACCCGTTCTGGTCGCGATCCAGGATGGTCCCTTCGAGCTCTACAACGAGCGGGAGTGCAAGGCGCAGCTCATCTTCGAGCTGCCCCGCGAGGTCGTCAAGTCGGGGGACGCCGATGCGGTTCTGGCCGCCATCGGATCCGCTTTGACCCTGTACTCATCTCAGAGCGCCGCCATGGACGCCGCCGATTGGAACGGTCGGGAACGCAGGCCCTACCCCGACGACTACGAGCAGACCCTTGTCCGGCACGAAATCTGGAAGGCTGAACAGACCAACACCGCCGTCGCGGCCGCCAGCGATCGAGCCGTCACCGAGGCCGCCTCGGCGGCCGAGGACATCGAGGACGGCGCCGACTATCTCGCCGGTTTCGCCGCCGGCGCCGAAGCAATGCAGGCGATCGACCTCGGCGATTGCCCACAGCTCGTCGAGGTCTCCTTCACGGGTCGGAGGAAAAGCCCTCCTTCGGACAAGAGCAAGGCGTGGGAGCGCGGATTCTCGGATGGTCAGCGCATCGTTTTTCACACCCGGCTGGCTCGTGATCTGCAAGGGTGCTATGTCCCGGTGCCTCCCTCCCGGGATCCATGACCATTACCGATCGGCGCCGAGCGAAGCGAGAAGCCGCCTCAATTCCCGGGCGGTGATGAAAACGACGAGAATCGGCCTCGCCCGGAATACAGCACCCCCTTTGATTTGCTTCTAATGAAGGGAATTGAATGGCTACCACCGTCACCGTCAAGGTCTACTTCGAAGCCGCTCACCGGCTCCACAATCCGGGCAAACCGGAAGACTGGAACCGTGAGGTCTACGGGAAGTGCAACAACCCTCACGGCCACGGCCACAACTACGTCCTCGAAGTCGCGGTGGAGGGCGAACCCAATCCCGAGACCGGCTATCTCATGGACATGAAGGACCTCAAGGAGATCATCCGCAGGGTCGTGGTCAGCGATTGCGACCACCGCCACCTCTCGATCGAGGTCCCTTGGCTTGCCGGGATCAACCCGACCTCGGAGAATCTGGCGCGGGTCTTTTTCGACCGGATCGAACCCGAGGTGCCCGCTGCCGTCCGCCTCGCCGCAGTCACCGTGCACGAAACGGATCGGAATTCGGCGACCTACCGGCGGAGCTTCGACTACTGATCGAAGCTGCAAATTCTCAATTTTGAATTCTCAGTTCTTAATTTCGCTGCACCGGACCCAGAATGCGATCGTAGCCGGCTGCGATGCAATTAAGAATTCAAAATTGAGAATTCAGAATTGACCTAGATCGCTTCGCCCTCTTCGTTCCACTCCTCGAGCACCGGCAGCATCCCGGCCCAGAAATCGGCGTCGGCGACGGCCAGGGTCCCCAGGTAGACCAGCGCCTCGCGACCGTGTTTCGCCAGGAGGTCGCGGGCCGGTCCGGCGGCGGCTTCGGCGGTCGGCGCCTCGGCATCGTCGGGCAGATCGAGGACCCCTTCGTTGTGCGGCAGGCCCACCGCATCGAGGTACTCCACCATCAGCTCCCGGCGCTCGACCATGTGGAGGTGGAAGAGAAACTGGAAGAAGGCGGCCTCCGGCAGCTCTTCGGCGAGCCGCGCCAGTCTCGGCGCCACACGCTCGGTGGCCAGCCTCTTCACCGACTGCGGCCGGAACTTCATCTCCTTGGCGAGAGCCATCTCGATGGCCGACCGGCTCTCGCGGTCGGCGTTGTCCCAGAGCGCCGCGGCAGCCAGTTTCTTCTCGTCGTCCGTCATCAGATCCCACACCGCCAGCGGACCGCGGGCTTCGATGGCGTCTCTCAGGGTCGATTTTTCGTCAGTCATAGATCCTCCGCTTCAAGGACAGGGTAGCGCACCACACGAATGATGAATCATGAATGATGAATTATGAATGACCATCGCAAGACCGTCGGGGCAATGGTGCGATGGTGTGATGGAATTCAAAATTCATAATTGAGAATTCATAATTGTCTGACGGCTGACGGCTTCGTCGGCCGTCAGACCTTGTACTCGCCGTTTTCGATGATGGTGACGCGCTTCCCATCCGGGTGAACGATGTCGGCCCGCTCGATCTGGATCGGGTTGCCCTTGGCATAGACGATGTCCTGGTGGACGACGTTCCCCGGAGCCTGAAAATCATCGACCCCGACCACGCCGCCGAGATGGTCAGAGCGACCGAACGCCCAGTGGAAGCCGGCCTTCTCGTCCTCGAGGACGCAGCCGGTGACCTCGGCCATGTCGTTGACCCCGAAGGCGACCTCGGCGATGTTCGACCGCGCCGGGTCGTCGTTGAAGAACTCGGCGTAGCGCTCGGCAACCGGTCCGTCGCCCTCGACCACCTGGACGCAGTTGGCGACGACGTGGAAGAGCACCATCTCGTCGTCCTCTACGACCGGGATCGTCCCCGCGGTCCACGACGGAAGACCGAGGATCTCGCCCTCGTAAGGTACGATGAAGGTCTCGCCCGACGGCAGGTTGATGATCGGATCGCCCTCCTTGCCGCGCGGCAGGAAGCCGTCGTCCATCTCGGCCGAGCGTTGCCTCAGGTCGAACCAGCAACGATGACCGGTGGTGAAGAGCACATCACAGAGCTGGGCGCCGTCCATGGCGTCGTAGATGGCCTTGCAGCGGGCGGCGACCTGGGCGTAGTCGGCGGCCAGGGCGGTGCCCTCCATCCGTTTCTCCACGCCGGGCATGGAGGCCGCTCGAAAATCATCGGCGTCGTCGGCGATCTTGGCCAACGGCGCCGTCGCCGAATACTCGGTCATCGCCACCACCAGGGTCGAGCCCGAAAGCACCTCGAGAAGATCGACGGCCTCGACGCCCACGGTGCCCCGGGACGGCAGATCGCTGTTGTTGGCGCCGGTCGCCGGGAAACTCACCATCGGCCGGACCTCGAAGCCCCGTTCGGCGCCGAGCTTGGTGAACGCGCCGCGCCATTCTTCAGCCATCTTTCGCCGCGCGCGCCAGCCATCGTTGTCGGGGACCGCCTCGGTGGGCTCATCCACCACGATCGCCACGAGCTCGCCGGCCTGCGGGTCGAAGACATCGATCAAGAGCTTCTTGAGATCGAACATTGCATCCTCCTGGATCATCTCCGCGTGAAGCCGGTCGCGACGAGAGTTCTCCCGCCTCCCACGCACCAGCGGTGCGATGACCGAGGAGAACACAGAGCCGCTGACACTCGGGCTTCCGGCGACAGATTGTACTCCTTCGCCGGGCTTGAAGTATCCTGCCGGTGATGAATGACACGATCCTCAAAGCCGCCGTCGTCGGGACCGGCCACCTCGGTCGCCACCACACCCGCATTCTCAGCCGGATGCCCGGCATCGACTTCATCGGCGCCTACGACGCCAATGCAGAGCAGCTCGAAGTCATCACCTCCGAGTACGGCGTCGCCGCCCTGCCCTCGGCCGAGGCCGCCGGCGAGGCCGACGCCGTGGTCGTGGCGACCCCGACGGTCAACCACCGCGCCACCGCCGGGATGCTCCTCGAGCACGGCTGCAACGTGATGGTGGAGAAACCCATCACCGCCACCCTCGAGGAGGCCGCCGAGCTCATCGCCATGGCCTCCGCACGGGACCTCGTCCTCGCCGTCGGCCACGTCGAGTTCCACAACCCCGCCGTACAGGCGGCGCTCGCGCTCGCCAAGGGGGTGCGCTATCTCGAGACCCAACGGCTCTCGCCCTTCACCGCCCGCTCCATCGATGTCGACGTCATCCTCGATCTCATGATCCACGATCTCCAGATCATGCTGGCGGTGGCCGGCGAGGCGCCGTCGGAGATCCGCGCCGTCGGGGTGCCGGTGCTCACCGACAAGGTCGACCAGTGCCACGCCTGGATCGAGTTCCCGAGCGGACTGGTCGCCAACCTCACCGCCAGCCGGGTCTCGTCGGAGAGGATCCGCAAGCTCCGGCTCTTCGGCGGCGAGGCCTACTTCTCGGTCGACTACGCCGAGCAGAGCGTCAACTCGGCGAGCCTGGTCCGTACGGCGAACGGCGTCGAGATCGCCCCGCGGGTCATCGAGGTCGTCAAAGACGAACCGCTCAAGGCTGAGCTCGCCGCCTTCGTCGCCGCCTGCCGCGGCCAGGGTTCGCCCCACGTCGACGGCACAACCGGCGCCGCCGCCCTCGAAGCCGCCATCGAGATCCGGCAGCAGGTGGAGAGCAGGTAGAAGTCGATCACGAGTTGGCAGTCGACGGTTGACAGGCGGCGCAACTTGCATCGAGGATCGACATCCTTCATCGATGTGCAGGATTCTGCGTAGGCGTTCTTGAAACACGAAGATCACGAAGAACCACAAGAAGCCACGAAGGACGCGATCGGCTTCGATGCCCGTGCGGTCCCACGAGTCCGAGCGGTGGCTTTCGGTGAGGCTCCGGACATCGACGCCGCCGGGAATCGAGCGCCAACTCCGGTCGCCGCCACGTCGATCGGGGGATAATGGTGAATAATGCAGATCGTCCGTACAATCCAACGGACGGAAGGTCCGACACGATGGATGGGAGCAACCAAAATGAGAATCACTCCAGCCGTGGTCTTGTCGCTCGTGATGATCGCGCCGACGGCATCCGCCGTCGATTTTTTCGGCGTCGAGCTCTGCAAGGGCTCCACCGATACCGACGTGGATCTGCCCATTGCTTCCTTGCTCGTGGTCGAGAGTGTCGAGATCGGCGACAGCGGCGGCCTGGTCATGCTGCTCAGCGCCCGCAGCGGCAATGTCATGAACCACGTCGATGATCTGATGACCGCTCTCACCGGCCAACGGGGTCAGGGTGACGGAGACAGTCTCGAGTGGTCGGGCGGAAGCCTCACCGGCGTCGCCCAGCGGGTGGCCAAGAAGTACGCCGCCCTGGCCGTGGCCGGCACCGACGAGTGCCCGGGAACCGAACCGGCTCCGGTGCCGGTGGCGGCGCCCGCCGACGCCCTCGA
>JAHECW010000161.1 GCA_024641545.1 Acidobacteriota bacterium | reverse complement strand
CCAGGATCGGCTGGCTGTTGTCGAACAGCTGGTCGTTCCATGTGATGACGACGCGGTCGTTCTCGGGATCGCCGTCGTCGTTGAAGGCGTTGAGGTACACGTCGTTGCCGTCAACGTTCATCGGTCGGTGGTCGGCCCAGAAGATCGCGATCCGCGGCCCCTCGGCGACCAGGATGGCAGGGTCGCCGTCGCAGCAGTCCGCACCGTTGTCCACACCGAGGCTGATGAACCCGTTGCTGGAGATCCAGAGCTCGTCGGTGCCTGTGTAGGTCGTGCCGACGAACGGGAAGGTGAAGTTGAGGGTGGCGAAGGTCTGCGACGTCGTGGAGTCATCGGTGAGGCCCAGCCGGGTGCCATAGTTGGGCTCCCAGATCGGCGGCGCCGCAAGCGTAGTGCCGACGCTCAGGAGGATCATCGTGAGAAAAAGTGCGGTGCAGGTCATACGCCTCATGTTTGTGACTCCTTTGTACTCTCATGGATGGGCATGGTAGTGATCACGACAAGTATGATCAAGAATGACCTGGACGTCAACAACAGACGTGGACAGCTGCGGCTCATCGCAGAACCAGCACTGCATCCTCTCGACCGTCGATCGTGGGGCGCCCGCACGCGCCGTCACATCGGATACAAGCCCTCATCGCGAGTCGGAGGCGCGCCGCCGAAACCGCCGCCGCCTCCGTCTCCCATCTCGTCCTCGATGGCGTCGCCGAGGTCTTCCTCGATGCGCTCGGGGTCCTCGCCGGCCTCGAGCCGGCGGATCATCTCCTCCATCGCCGGGGTCACGGGCTCGCCGGCGAGCTCGGTCATCTTCCGCACCGCCGCCGCCATCTGCCGTGGGTCGTTCTCGTCCATGCCTTCGAGGTCGGCGGCCAGCTTCATCATCTCGCGTTCGAGACGGGGGTCGTCCAACCCATCGCCTCCGTCTTCGGATGCGGTCTTGCGCGCCGCGCCGACGCCGAAACGAGAGGGCACCCGCCGGAGGTCCCCGGTATGGCACTTGGGGCAGGACGGCACCTTGTCGGGATCGACCTTGAACGAGTGAAAGCTGAAGATCCGGTTGCACGACGGACAGAGAAACTCATAGATCGGCATCACTCGTCTCCATCGCCAGGGTGTCCCCATTCCGCCACCCTGAAGCCATCGAGATCGCTCTCGGACAGTCTCCAATCGTCGATCCGCAACGCCAACTCGACGGTCTCGTCACGATACCGACGGGCGAGTTGGTGCGGGAGATTCCCCGCCCGCTGGACCATCTCCGCCTGATCGAGCGGCACCCGGAGAATCGCCACTCCCGGTCCGGAGAGGAGCGCGCTCCTGATTGTCGACCGCAGATCGGCCATCCCCTCCCCCGACACCGCCGACACGTCCACGGTTCGACGTCCGCCGGGGGCCAGCGGGCGCCTGCCGTCAATCAGATCGATCTTGTTGAGCACGATCAGTTCCCGCTCCCGCTCGACTCCAAGGCCCTCGAGGACCTCGTCACCGACCCTCAGGTGGTCCTCCCACGAGGGGTGGGAGACATCAACCACGTGGAGAACCAGGTCCGCCTCGACCGCTTCTTCGAGGGTCGACCGAAAAGGCGCCACGAGATCGTGCGGCAGCTTGCGGATGAACCCGACGGTGTCGGTCATCACGACCGTGACGTCCTGGCCGAGAGACGCTCGCCGGACCCGCGGATCGAGGGTCGCGAAGAGACGATCCTCGACCAGGACCTCGGCCTTGGAGATCCGGCGGAAAAGACTCGACTTGCCGGCGTTGGTATAGCCGACGAGCGCGACCGAGAGCAGATCGCGCCGCCGGTCCCGCCGCAGTCGCCGATCCCGTTCGATGATGACGAGCTTGTCCTTGAGCTGGGCGATCCTCTTCGACACCAGCCGGCGGTCGATCTCGAGCTGGGTCTCGCCGACGCCGCGGGTCCCGATGCCGCCGGTCTGGCGGGACAGATGGCTCCACCGCCGGGTCAATCTCGGCAGCAGATAGTTCAGCTGGGCGAGCTCGACCTGGGTCCGGGCCTCGCGGGAGCGGGCGCGGGCGGCGAAGATGTCGAGGATCACCGCCGCCCGGTCGAGGACCTTCGTGTCGTCGGGCATCTCGCGTTCGAGGTTCCTGACCTGCGATGCGGTCAAATCCGCATCGAAGACCACCGACTGAACATCGAGATCGGCGGCGAGGTTCGCCACCTTGGTGACAAAACCGGAACCGACCAGGGTCGCGGGGTCCGGCGCCTGACGCTCCTGAATCATCCGTCCCACAACCCGCCCACCGGCGGTGTCGACCAACCGGTCGAGTTCATCCAGGTGTTCCTCGACCTCGGATCGCAGCGAACCGGAACAGACGAGGCCGACGAGCAGCGTGGGCTCGTCGCCCGACGGCCGGAGATCGATGCTACGGGTCATCACTTCATCCCGTCAGGGCAGGTCTTCTTTGTGGAACCGCAACAAGACCCGCTCGAAGGCGGCCAGGGTCTGCTCGATGTCCTTCGCGCCGTGCGCGCTCGAGACAAAACCAGTCCCACTCCTGGCCGGGGGCAGGAGCACGCCCTCTTCCCTCAGACCGCTCACTAGACGACGATAGGCGTCGGAATCGGCGCGCCGGGCGGCCGTCGCCGAGCCGACCTTGGCGACCCCGACATAGAGCGCGAAGACCGAACCGACCCGGTTGACGACGATGGGCCGTTGAAAGCGATCGGCGAGATTGAGGATGCCGTCGGCGAGCTGCGCAGACCGCTCCTCGAGCCGATCGTAGGTGGTGTCGTTCTTCAGAATCGAGAGCACCGCCTCGGCCGCGGCCAACGACACCGAGTGCGGCGTGGCGAGGGCCTCGTCGCCGCCGGGTTCGACACCGGCCCGGTCGGCGTTGAAACCGACCGCACCGATGGGAAAACCTCCGCCGAGGGCGGAGCCGTAGACCGCCGCATCCGGCGTCACGCCGGTCCAGGCCGCGGCGCCGCCGCGGGCGACGCGGAAGCCCGACACACGCTCGTCAAAGACCAGGGGCACGGCGACCTCGCGACAGACCTCGGCGATCGCCCTGACCGTTTCACCCTCGAGCGGGATCAGACCGAAGCGGGTCATCAGCGGTTCGACGACGACGACGGCGGTTGTGGCTGCACGTTCGCGGATTTCACCGACGATTCGATCGACGTTCCAGCTCGCGATTTCGCAAACGGCGGTGTCGCCGCAGGACGAACCCAGGCAGCCCCCGGCGCCGAGCCTGGCGCCCCCTTCGAGGGTGACGATTTCGGTCTTGCCGCTCCGTCGCGCCCACATGAGCACTTCACGCATGGCCTCGTCCTGGTTGCGACAGAACCACCATGTGCCGACCCAGGGAAGGAAGCGGGTCAGCGTCTCGGCGAGATCGGCCTCCTGCGGCACGTGAAACCCGACGGGCACGCCAAAGTCGAGCACCTTCTTGACCGCGTCGAGGACAAACTGATTGGCAAAACCGACGACCGATGACCCGCCGCCGCCGAGATAGTCGATGTAACCGATGTTGTCGAGATCGTAGACCTTGGGCCCGATGGCCTTGCGGGCGACAACGGTATCGGCCGCCCCGGCCCGGAGGACGGGGAGAAGGGAGGCTCGGCCCATGAGATCGTCGAAATGTCGTCCCACGTTCTTAGAAATCCTCTTCGGTCTCGTCACCGTCGCCGAAGAAAAAGAAACCTCGGCAGACATGAGAACAGAAAGCCCGGCCGTATCCGATCACGGCGCAGTATTGGCAGAAGAGGCTACGACAGATCATGCAGACCTGCAACTCCAGGTCATCAAACGACTGGTCGCATCGCGAGCACCGTTGATCGCGCTTTCTGTCTGTCTTCGCCATATCCGCAAGTATATCCCGGACCGCCCTCGGCGGGTGCGGCGATTGACTTGGACGCGCGACCTTTCGTATAGTCCTCGGTCGGGCGGTGTAGCTCAGAGGCAGAGCAGGGGTCTCATAAGCCCTGTGTCGGTAGTTCAAGTCTACCCACCGCCACCAGTTCTGCCCGCTGAAACCCGATGGGTGTCAGCGGGCAGAATTGGTTACTGGTAGCATTCATGCCATGGAAACCGGCGAGTTTGTCGACCATTTCGAGCGCACCTTCCCCGGCCTCGTCGGTCGTTCTCTGCTGGTCGCCGTGTCGGGCGGCCGCGACTCGGTCGCGCTGCTTCATCTCCTGCGCGACCCGGCGCTCGATCTTCGCCTTGAAGCCGCCCACGTCCACCACGGCCTGCGCGGCGACGAGGCGGATGCCGACGCCCGTTTCTGTCGTCGACTGTGCGCGGCTCTCGCAATTCCGTTCGAGCTCATCCACCTGCCCGACGACGACGAACGGCCCGCCTCCGGCGAGGCCGCATGGCGCCGGCGACGCTATCGGGTCCTGCTCGAGCACGCCGCCTCCCGCGGCCTCGGCGCCACCGCCACCGGCCACCACCGGGACGATGTGGCCGAGGGGATCCTGGTCCAGCTCCTGCGTGGCGCCGGTCCGCGGGCCATGGCCGGAATCGCGACCGAAACCCCGGATGGCGTCATCCGGCCGCTGCTGCCGTGGGGCCGCACGGAGATCACCGGCTGGCTCGAGCAACGCCGGATCGACTGGCGCGAAGACAGCAGCAACCTCGATACTCAACGCTTGCGGAACCGGGTCCGGCACGTGGTCCTGCCCAACCTCGAGCGTGAAGCGGCCCACCTCAGAGAGCACCTCGTCACCCTCGCAGCCGCCATCGCCGGATCCGAGGAGTTTCTCGCCGCCGAAGTCCGGCGCCGGGCCGGTTTCGCCGATCCCTGGGATCCCGACGGCGGCGTCGACGCAACGATCTTGAGGGATCTCCCCCCGGCGCTCCGGGCCCGTTGGCTGCACTCGCAGATGCTCCGTCTCGGCGTCAATCGCACGACGCGTCGCCAGCTCGAGCTCTTTCACCTCTGCCTGGACACGGGAGCGCCGCGATCGGTGACCATGGGCGGACGCTGGCGGCTGCGCGCGACCCGCGGACGGATCTGGGCCGAACCCCCGGCGCCGCCGGTCGGGACGGCTCTGACGCTCGAGAAGGGCAGCCCGACCAGCTTCGGGATTCCCGGCTGGCAGGTCCGGATCAGCACCCCGAACGAGCTCCACCCGACGGCCCGCTGGCGCTGGAACCCGGCTTCGGCTCGAGGCGAGATCACCCTGCGCCCGGTCCGGCCCGAAGACATCCTGACGGTGGCTCCGGGGGTGACCCGAAGAGCGCGGAAACTCCTCGCCGAGAAACTCCCCCGCCACCTTCGATCCGGATGGCCGCTATTCTGCGAGGATGATATGATTCATTGGATTCCCGGAGTATGGCAACATCCGGAAAACGGGCATCCGAGCAACCGGGTCGTGGAGGTCATTCGTTCATGAGCACCCCGAGGGTGGTTTACACCGCAGATCAGATTCACCGGCGGCTCGAGGAGCTGGTCACCGAGATCAGTTCCGACTACGAGGGCAAGGAACTGATCCTCGTGGGAATTCTCAAGGGCTCGGCCTTCTTTCTCGTCGACATGTCTCGCCTGTTCAAACCCTCGGTGTCGGTGGACTTCGAGTTCGTCGACGTGACCACGGCCGCCGGGGACCGTGGCGAGGTCGTGAGTCTCACCTTTGCCACGCGAATCAACGTCAAGGACCGGCACGTGCTGATTCTCAAGGACGTTTTTCACTCGGGAGTGACCGAGAACTACCTCATCACTCATCTCAGTCAGCAGAAACCTGCCTCCATCGAGGTGGTCGCCCTGGTGGACAAGCCACAACTTCGGAGCGTCAACCTGTCGTCGCGATACGCCGCCTTCACCGACGTTCCGGAGGGTTATCTCATCGGCTATGGCCTCGGCCCGAGCCGCAGCCACCACACCAATCTTCCCGATCTGTGCGTGATCGCACCGGGGGAAGATTCGGCAACCTCGTGAGGTTCTCCTTAACGCCCGTCCGCACGAGGACGTGGCGGGAGGAAGTTGGACCGTGAATCAAACCGTAAGAACCGTCCTCATGTGGGCCGTGATCATCGTTGGGGTGATGCTGATCCTCCAGGTTCTCAGGGGCTACTCGACCACCAGCCGCGAGATCCCGTTCTCGGATTTCCTCGACCGGGTCGCCGCCGGCGAGGTCCAACAAGTCCTGATCAAGCGCGAGGAAATCCACATCCAAACCGGGACCATGAGGGAAGATGACGGACCGCAACCGCGCTACGACCACTTCACCTACAACCCGGGTTATGACGATCTCGTCAAGGACCTCCGTGAGCACAACGTGATCATCAAGGTGGAGAAACCCACCGACGGCCGCATGCTGACCGCGCTCCTGTCGTGGGCGCCGCTGCTCATCCTGGTCGGTCTCTGGTTTGTCTTCTTTCGGCAGATGCAGGCCGGCGGCACAAAAGCCATGTCGTTCGGCAAATCCAAGGCCAAGCTGCTCACGGCCGAGCAGAAGAAGGTCACCTTCGAGGATGTCGCCGGCGTACCCGAGGCCAAGGAAGAGCTCGAGGAAATCGTCGACTTCCTCAAAGATCCGAAGAAGTTCCAGCGCCTCGGCGGCAAGATCCCCAAGGGCGTCCTTCTCATGGGCTCTCCCGGCACCGGCAAGACCCTGTTGGCGCGCGCTGTCGCCGGCGAGGCCGACGTGCCGTTCTTCTCGATCTCGGGTTCGGATTTTGTCGAGATGTTTGTCGGCGTCGGCGCGTCGCGAGTCCGCGACCTTTTCGACCAGGGCAAGAAAAGCGCGCCCTGCATCATCTTCATCGACGAAATCGACGCCGTCGGCCGCCATCGCGGGGCGGGGCTCGGTGGCGGTCACGACGAGCGCGAACAGACCCTCAACCAATTGCTCGTGGAGATGGATGGATTCGAGGCCAACGACGGGGTGATCCTCATCGCCGCCACCAACCGGCCCGATGTGCTCGATCCCGCACTGCTCCGCCCCGGCCGGTTCGACCGGCGGATCGTGGTCAACCCCCCCGATGTCAAGGGTCGTGAAGGCATCCTCGAGGTCCACACCACGGAAATTCCCCTCGCCTCCGATGTCGAGCTCGCGGTCATCGCACGCTCGACCCCGGGATTCTCGGGCGCCGATCTGGCGAACCTGGTCAACGAGGCCGCCCTGCGCGCCGCCGGGTTCAACAAGATGAAGGTCGACATGGCGGATTTCGAGTTCGCCAAGGACAAGGTCATGATGGGTTCGGAGCGTCGGTCCCTGGCCATGTCCGAGCAGGAGAAACGAACCACCGCCTACCACGAGGCCGGGCACGCCCTGGTCGCGGTCCTGGTTCCGGAGGCGGACCCGCTGCACAAGGTCACCATCATCCCGCGCGGGATGGCGCTCGGGCTCACCCAGCAGCTCCCGCTGGAGGATCGTTACACCTACTCAAGGGCCTACCTCGACGCGAACCTCCGGGTGCTGATGGGCGGCCGGCTCGCCGAGGAACTGGTCTTCGGGTCCGAGAACATGACCACCGGCGCCGGCAACGACCTCGAGCGCGCTACCGGACTCGCCCGAAAGATGGTCTGTGAGTGGGGAATGAGCGCCAAGATGGGACCCCTGACCTTCGGCAAGCAAGAGCAGAACATCTTCCTCGGCAAGGAGTTCGCCCGCCACCAGGACTACTCCGAGTCGACATCGGTCGCCATCGACGAGGAGATCCGCCGCTTCATCACCGAGGCCTATGACGATGCCCGCACGATCCTCGACGAACACCGCGACTCCCTCGAGGCCATCGCGGCGGGGCTGCTCGAGGTCGAGGTGCTCGACGGCGAGGAGATCTACGCGATCATCTCCAAGACCTCGGATGTGGATGTGAAATCGATCCAGCGGCACAAGCAGAAGGATCACCAGGAGGTCGAAGAAACGGCGTGACGACGACCCCGGACACCACGGCAATCGCGAAACGGCTCGATGAGCTGTGGACCTCGCGTGGGCCGGTGGTGATGGGCATCGTCAACACGACGCCTGATTCCTTCTCCGACGGTGGCCTCTTTCTCACCCCGGACGCAGCCGTCGCCGAGGGCGAACGCCACATCGAGGCCGGAGCTCGGATCATCGACATCGGTGGGGAATCGACCCGGCCCGGAGCCGACGAGGTCGATGCCGCCGAGGAGTGTCGACGGGTCGTGCCGGTGATCCGCGAGCTCCGTGAACGCCATCCTTCGGTTCTCCTCTCGATCGACACCACCAAGGTCGCGGTCGCCGAAAACGCGCTTTCGGCCGGCGCCGACATCGTCAACGACGTCAGCGCCGCCGCCGAGCCCGGGATGCTCGAATTGGTGGCGGCTCGGGGCGCCGCCATCGTGCTCATGCACCGTCGGGGCACAACCAAGACCATGCAGCTCGATACCCGCTACGACCATCTCGTGGCCGAGGTCCACGGCTGGCTTGGCGAACGAGCGGCCGCCGCGGTGGCCGCCGGTATTCCCCGCGACCGGGTGTGGCTCGACCCCGGCATCGGGTTCGGCAAGGACGATGCCGGCAACCTCTCCCTCCTCGCCGCCCTGCCCGACCTCGCAGCCAGCGGTCACCCGGTCGTCGTCGGGCCGTCGCGGAAGTCCTTCATCGGCCGTCTCGCCCAGGCCTCGGTCGAGGACCGCCTCGGCGGCACCCTGGCCGCGTTGATTCCATCGATCGCCATGGATCGCGTGGTGGTTCGGGTCCATGACACACGACCCGCCGTCCAGTTTCTCCACCTCGGTCGTCTCATCGCGGAATCGGCCGCATGAACTGGCTGCTGAGTTTCCTGCGCCGCCTCGACACCCTCCAGGTGAGTCTTGCGGATTTCGTCGACATCCTCATCGTGACCCTGCTGCTCTACGCCCTTCTGGTGCTGCTCCGCGGCACCCGGGCGATGCAGATGCTCTGGGGCATCCTGATCATCACCGGTCTGTACTTCTTCTCTCGCGCCGCCGATCTCATCACCCTGTCGACCATTCTCGGGAACCTGCTCGCCTTCCTGCCCATCGCCATCATCGTCCTCTTCCAGCGCGAAATCCGCAGCATGCTCGCCGCCTTCGGTTCCAAATCCCTGCTGCGTTGGAGGAGCGGCCAGGATGACGGCACGGCGCCGCTCAACGAGCTCGCGCTGGCCGTCCAGGCCCTCGCGTCGAAGAGGATCGGGGCGCTCATCGCCATCGAGCGCAAGGACTCCCTCGCCGCCTGGGCGGACACCGGCATCCCCCTCGATGCGCAGTTCTCCTATGACCTCATGCTCAACATCTTCATCCCCGGGACGCCGCTCCACGACGGTGCGGTGGTGCTGCGCGGGAGCAAGATCGTCGCCGCGTCCTGCTTCCTGCCGCTGACGACCCGGCACCGGCTGTCGAGCGAGCTCGGGACTCGCCACCGCGCCTCGATCGGGCTCACCGAGGAGTCCGACGCCCTCGTCGTCGTGGTCTCCGAGGAGACCGGCACGATCTCCCTCGCGGTCGAGGAACAGCTGCTCCGTCCCCTCGACGAGACCACCCTGCGGAACGCCCTCGCCGAGCACGCGTTCGAGCTCGGCGCCCAGGACAACGGGACGTCGTGATGCTGCGCCCTCAGCACCCGCTGCACTTCATCGTCGCCCTGGTGGCGGCCGTCCTCCTCTGGTACGGCCTCGCCGGTCAGAAGAACGAGAACATCTCGGTTCGCGGGGTCAAGGCCGCCCTGACCCTGGTCAACATGCCGCGCAATCTCGTGCTCATGTCCAGCGTCCCCGACACCATCTCGCTGCAGCTTCGCGGGCCGCTGTCGAAGAGCCTCGATGCGGCGGCCGGTCTCGAGGTCTATCTCGATCTCGCCAACTCTCGTCCCGGCGTCAGCACGTTCACCATCGAGGGCTCCGGAATCCCGCTCCCTGACGATGTCGACGTGGTGAGCATCGAGCCGGCGACCATCACGCTCGAGCTCGAACGGCTCACCAGCGGCAACATTCCTCTGCTCCCCATCGTGGAGGGCGTTCCGGCGCCCGGTTTCAAAATCGGCGACACCCGGATCTCTCCTCTCCAGGTCAATGTCCAGGGGCCTGAAAGCCGGGTCCTGGGGCTCAAGACCGTGGAAACGACTCCGATCTCGGTGGAGGGCGCCACCGGACCCGTCGAGGCCACCGTCATGCCGCGGCTCCCGGACCCTCTGCTGCGGTCGCTCACCGTCGTCCCGGTCGTGGTCATCGTGGACGTGGTGCCCCTCGACACGCCCACCACCCCCACACCCGAGAGGACCCAGGGCCGCTGACCATGGCGCCGCGACTCTTCGGCACCGACGGCATCCGCGGCCGTGCCCTCGAGTGGCCCCTCGACAAGGACACCGTCACCCGCCTCGGCGTCGCCCTGGCCCAGGAGCTCCGCGCGGCCGGCTGCGAGCCTTCGATCCTGCTCGCCGGCGACACCCGCGCATCCACCGAGACCCTCGCCGGTTGGATGGCGGCCAGTTTTCAGGCCTCGGGCGGCGAGGTCACCTGGGGCGGAGTCCTGCCGACCCCGGCGGTCTCACAGCTGCTGCGGGGCAGCGGTTGCTCCGCCGGCGTGGTGATCTCGGCGTCGCACAACCCGGCCGACGACAATGGAATCAAGGTCCTCGGCCCGGGCGGGCAGAAGATCGACGACGAGGTCGAACGCAAGCTCGAACGGCAGCTGCTCAAGGTCGCGCCGACATCGGCGGCGGGTCTGCCCCCCCTCGATGCGGCGCTGGCGGCGGACTATCTCGACCTGCTGTTGGCGTCCCACGACTCTCCCCGTCCGCTTGCCGGCATGCACCTGGTTCTCGACTGCGCCAACGGCGCCGCATCGGACATCGGTCCCGAGTTCCTCGACCGGCTCGGCGCCCGGGTCACCGTCCTGGCCGCCTCGCCGGACGGCACCAACATCAATCGCGATAGCGGCGCGACCTCGCCGCAGAACCTCGTCGAGAAGGTGCTCTCCACGGGCGCCGACGCCGGCCTCGCCCTCGACGGCGACGCCGATCGGGCCATCCTGGTGGACGAGCGCGGCCGCCTCCTCGACGGCGACGACATTCTTCTTGCCTGGGCCCGCCACCTCAAGGCCCAGGGCCGCCTGCCGGGGAAGCGGGTCGTCGCAACGGTGATGAGCAACTTCGGGCTCGAACGATCGTTGCGGAGCGAAGGGATCACCATCAAACGCTGCCCGGTGGGCGACCGCGCCGTCTGGCTCGCCATGGCCGAAGACGGGATCGCTCTCGGCGGCGAGCAGTCGGGGCACATCATCTGCTCGCACTACTCGGTGTCCGGCGACGGCCTCCTGACCGGCAGCCACCTTCTCGCCACCGCGGCGGCCGGTTCACGGCGGGCCTCCGAGCTCTCGGATCTGGTCCGGATGCCTCAGCTTCTGATCAACGTCCCGGTCTCCGAACGCCGGCCGTTCGATGATCTCCCCGGGGTCGCGGCCGAGTTGGCCGACGTGGAGACCCGCCTCGTCGGCCGGGGACGGGTGCTGCTGCGCTACTCGGGAACCGAGAAACTGGCCAGGGTGATGGTCGAAGGCGACGATGCGGCCGAGATCGAGGAGCTGGCCAACCGCCTCGCCGACGCCGTCAAACGGGAGCTGGGGTAGACCTTTCAATTCTCAATTTTGAATTCTGAATTATGAATTGCCATCGCAGCAATGCGGTCTTCCTGCGGATCAGCCAAAGGAAGTCTTTTGAGAACACGGATTGCGTTGCCGGTGCGGGTCCGCCGTGATTGAATACCCCTGATGAAAGTCACCGACAGGGCGTTCTTTGTCCTCGTCATCTTCGCCACGACGCTGCTGCATGTCGTCATTGCGGTGACGACGCCGGTCTCGGGCGACGAGGCCTACTACTGGGACTGCTCGCGCCACCTCGACTGGACCTACTTCGACCAGCCGCCGTTGGTGATCTGGGCCATGATCCCGTTTCGCGCCATCCTCGGCGAAACCAACCTCGCCGTCCGCGCCCCCGCCATCCTGGCGAGCCTGGTCATCGCGTTCGTCCTGCTCCCATTGGTGCGGCGTCTCGGCGGAAGCTACCGCGAGGCCGGTCTCGCCTACCTCCTGCTCCACGCCACGCCGCTGGTCTTCCTGGGATCGTCCTACGCCTCCACCGACATCGCCATGATCGCCGCCTACACCTCAGCCACGTGGGCCGCGATGGCGGTGGCCGACGGCGATCTCCGCGGCTGGTGGGGCTTCGGACTCGCCATCGGCCTCGGCTTTCTCGCCAAGTTCCCCATGGTCCTCGCCCTGGCGGCGATCGGCGC
>JAHECW010000020.1 GCA_024641545.1 Acidobacteriota bacterium | reverse complement strand
CTCTCCCGGCCGCGAAACAGGCCGCCGGCGTGCGATCAGCGTGGTCGCAGCCCTTCCCGTTCTGCTCTCCGACCGCGCTGATCGCGCGACGCTGGGCCGCCGGAGGCGGACCAGAAGGCCGGAGCCCCGGGAAGCCGCGTGCCCTGCCCGAGCCGGTGCCCGATGGTGCCAAGACACAGAGCATCCTGCGGGCGGGACGCCCGCACCACAATGGCCCCCCCGCAAGGCCGGACAGGCCGGCGGGGGCGCCGGCCCCACAATGGACCTTGGCCACCCGGTGCGGCCGCGACACCGCCCGGGTCAGCGGCAAACCTCCCACCGGGGCGTGCCGGGTTTGACAATGTGCCCCAGAAGCCTGCCGGCTCTGCGCCCTCTCCCGCACATTGTCATACCGGGCAACCCTCGCGGCACAACCTCCCGGTGCATCTCTCCCGGCAGCGAAACAGGCCGCCGGCGTGCGATCAGCGTGGTCGCAGTCCTCCCCGTCCTGCTCTCCGACCACGCTGATCGCGCGACGCTGGGACGCCGAAGGCGGACCAGAAGGCCGGAGTCGAAGGAAGCGGCTGCCCTGCCCGCGCCAGTACATGATGGTGCCAGGACACAGAGCATCCTGCGGGCGGGACGCCCGCGCCACAATGATCGGCCGTTCTTTGGTGGGTGGGCCTGGGCCCACCCTCAACTGCAGTGTCATGGCACGTCTTTGTGGTGGATGGTCTTGGCGTTCGTTGCGGTTCAACCCTGCGCTGCCGCGATGTCCTTGCGTCCCTTGCGCCCTCCCGGGGCAAAATTCCGGCATCGGTTCAGAGATTGCTTCAGCGTCTATTGACAAGTTGTTCTTAACGCTACATATTTGCAATTAGCTTTTCACCGATCGAGAGGTCCCGAATTGGATGATGCAGCCAAGACAGAACGCATGGACGCGTATCGCCGAATCTGTCGCGACCAGGGGCTGAGAATCACCGTCCAGAAACGAGCGATCCTCGAGGCCGTGCTCGATCTCGACAACCATCCCACCGCCGACCAGGTCTACGAGTCGGTCGCCCGGGTTGTCCCCGACATTTCGCGGACCACCGTCTACCGCACCCTCGAGGGCTTCGCCCGGATCGGCGTGATCACCAAGGCCTGCCACCCCGGGCGCTCGACCCGATACGACCCGAGGGTCGAGCTGCACCACCATCTCATCTGTCTTCACTGCGATGCCGTCATCGACATCACCGACACCGGACTCGACGCACTGCGGATTCCGGACACCTCGGATCACGGCTTCGAGGTCCGGGACTTCAGAGTCCAGCTGCGCGGCATCTGCCGCCGCTGTCAAACAAAGGACCGAAAGGAGAAATCAACATGAGGAAACCCCTGTTCGCCCTGCTCCTCGCAATCGGGTTGCTCGGCACAATCGCCGTCTTCGGCGGCGACGCGACCGAGAGCTCGCCCTCACTGGGTCTGCCGCCGGTGCCCATCCCCATCGACAACCCGCAAACCGCGGCGAAGATCGCTCTCGGCGACCGACTCTTCCACGATGTCCGCTTCAGCATCACCGGCGATGTCAGTTGCGCCACCTGCCACGACCGCAAGAAGGCGTTCACCGACAGCCCGCTCAAGGTCTCGGAGGGCAACAACAAGCTCACCGGAACCCGAAACGCACCGACGGTGATCAACGCCGCCTACTTCACCTCCCAGTTCTGGGACGGGCGATCGCCATCGCTCGAGGACCAGGCCCTCCATCCGCCGACCAACCCGGTCGAGATGGGTCTGCCGAGCCACCAGCCGATTCTCGATATCGTGCGCTCGGACCCGGAGTACAAGGAGGCGTTCAACGAGGTCTTCGGCACGAGCGGCGACGGGATCACCATGGTCGAGGTGACCCGGGCGATCGCAGCGTTCGAGCGCACCCAGGTATTCGGCAACTCTGCGTTCGACCGCTATCGGTACGGCGGTCAGCCGGACGCCATGAACGACCAGCAGAAGCGCGGTTTCGAGCTCTTCGTCAACCAGGGCCGGTGCGTCTCCTGTCACGTGATCGAGGAGACCCAGGCGTTGTTCACCGACAACCGCTTCCACAACATCGGCGTCGGGATCAACAACATCCAGTCCGACGTGCCCGAGCTCGCCGCCGAGTTCCTCGAGGCCGATCTGACGCTCGCCCAGGTCGACGAGAAAGTTCTGTCGGACAAACGAACATCCGAGCTCGGCCGGTTCGCCGTCGACCATCAGTTCGAAGGTCTCGGCTCGTTCAAGACGCCGACCCTGCGCAATGTCGCGGCCACCGCCCCCTACATGCACGACGGCAGCGTTGCGACGCTTCGCGATGCCGTCGTCCACTACAACAACGGCGGCGTCACCAACGAGGGCGATCCCGTCAACGACTTCCTTTCCAGCGGGATCAGGCCCCTGAATCTGACCGACGACCAGATCGACGACCTCGTGGCCTTCATGGAGGCTCTCACCAGTCCCGAGTTCGCCGAGATGGCCGCGACATCGGCCGGCGAGTAGAGGTGTGAAATGAAGAAGCAAAATCCGAATCGCCGCGACTTTCTCAAAGGTGCGGGCGCTCTGGCCGCCGCCAGCACTCTCCCGTTGACCTCGGTGGAGCTCGCCTTTGCCGACTCGGCGAAGAACTTCACCTTCGCCTACATCTCCGACGCCCACATCCAGCACATTGCAGGCGATCGCTTCGTCCGCAACTGGGATCGTGGGCTCATCCGGGCGGTCGCCGAAACCAATCTGCTCCTGCCCAAACCCGACTTCGTCATGTTCGGCGGCGACCTCGCCCAGCTCGGCACCAAGGCGGAGCTCGACCACGGCGCCGAAATGCTCGCCAAGCTGAACTACAAGACGCACATGGTCATGGGCGAGCACGACTACTACCTCGATCTCGGCGAGTACTGGTCGGAGCTCTTCGGGCCCCACTGGTACAGCTTCGATCACAAGGGCGTCCACTTCGTCGTCCTCAACAGCATCCTCACCTACGACGAGTGGACCTTCGAGCGCTGGCCCACCGCCACGCAGCGGATGCTCGAGATGGCCGGGCTCGACAACCCGAACGGCTCACCTTTCATGGTCGGTGAGAAGCAGCGTGCGTGGTTGGCGGACGACCTCTCCGGGGTCGGCAAGGACACCCCCGTGGTCGTCTTTTCCCACTCGCCGATTCAGAAACTCTACAAGGGCTGGAACTTCTGGACCGAGGACGCCGAGCAGGTGCAGGCGCTGCTGCAGCCGTTCAACGACGCAACCGTGATCTACGGCCACGTCCACCAGATCCAGTACAACCAGATCGGCAACATCAGCTTCCAGGCGGTGATGGCCACGGCGTGGCCCTGGCCGTACCCGGGGACCTACGCCCAGGCCGAGCACACCATGCCCAAGATCACCGTCCCGATGAACCGGGCCGATCCGTTCTTCGAGCGTGACGCCACCGGCTGGCAGTTCATCGACCTGGCGAACGGCCGGACCTCCATGACCTACCACCTCTACAACAACACCAATCGAACCGTGGCGTACGACCCGGCCGCCGGCAAACCGGTCGACACCCGGTTCCAGGATGTCGGGAACCGTGTTCCCCCGCAAACTCACTACTGATGGAGGACGCCATGGCGAAGAAACATCTCTGGGCCCTTTTCATTGTCGTCGCGACGCTGGCGGTGGTCGGCGTGTCGCTTCAGGCCGACGAGTTCACCGACACCGACGTCGAACGCTGGCAGGCCGAGTACATGACCGTGGTGGCCGAGGGCCGGGCGCTCTGGGGCAGCCCCGATCTCGGCACCAACGGCGTCGCCTGCGGCCAGTGCCACCCCAACGCCGCCAACACTCACCCCGAGACCTACCCGAAATTCCAGAAACAGCTGGGCCGGGTGATTGCGGTACGGGAGATGATCAACTGGTGCATCATGAATCCGCTCGAAGGTGAGACCCTCGAGCTCGACGATCCGCGGATGATCGCGCTCGAGGCCTACATCGCCTATGAACGCAGGGGGGTGGCTCTCGATCCCGGCAAACACTGAGTCTGTTTCTGCGGACTGATCAAAGCGGCGCGGGCTCACCGCGCCGCTATTTTTTTCCCGCGTTCTTTGTCTTCTTCTTTGTCTTCTTCGGCTCCGGTCCGAGCGCCCCTTCGAGAGCTTCAGCCACGGTGCGCAGCACCTTGAGCCGGGCAAACAGCTTGCAGTTGCCCTCGACCAGGGTCCACGGCGAGTCGTGGGTGGATGTTCGTTCGACCATCTCCTGGACCGCGCGCTCGTAATTGTCCCATTTTTCGCGGTTCCGCCAATCTTCGTCGGTGAGCTTCCACCTCTTGAACGGGATGATCTCGCGCTGTTTGAAGCGTCGCAGTTGCTCCTCCGGGGTGATGTGGAGCCAGAACTTGACCAGGACGATCCCGAAATCGGTGAGCTGGCGCTCGAACTCGTTGATCTCGGTGTAGGCGCGGCGCCACTCGAAGTCGGATGCAAAGCCCTCAACCCGCTCGACCAGCACCCGTCCGTACCACGACCGGTCGAAGATGATCACCCTCCCCGCGCGTCCCAAATGGCGCCAGAATCGCCACAGGTAGTTCTGCGCCCGCTCCTCGTCGGTCGGGGCCGCGATGGCGATCACGCGCGAGTCCCGGGCATCCAGTGATTGGGTCAGCCGCCGGACCGCCCCGCCCTTGCCGCCGGCGTCCCAGCCTTCGAAGACCGCCACAACCGACGTCCCCTTTTCGCGCGCGCGGCGAAAGAGCGCGTTGACCCTCCCCTGCTCCTTGGGAAGCTCTCGCCGGTAGTCCTTCTTGGCGACGGTCTGATCCATGTCGAGTTCGGTGAGCACCGTGCGTTCGAGCGTCGGAGCGAGCGACGCTGCCGCGTCGTCACCGGCAATCAGCTCCGGTTGCTCGCCAATCTCGATGTCGACCGCGGACGGTTGGGTCGTGCCGCCGTCGAGTCGTTTCTTGACGGCGTCGCGAATGATCGTAGCCACCGTCAACGAGCGGTATTGGGAGTCCGCTCCCTCAACGATCTTCCACGGTGACCGGGCAAAGCTCGTCCGTTGAATCGTGCGCTCCGCCGCACTCACGAACCGGTCGTACATTTCCCAGTGCCGCCAGTCGGTCTTGGTCACCCGCCAGGAACGCAACGGGTCCTTTTCGAGGGTCTTGAGCCTTTGTTTCTGAGCGGTCCTGCCGAGGTGCATCCAGAACTTGAGGATCAACGCGCCGTCGTCGGCCAGGACGCGCTCGAAGGCGATGATCCGATCGAGGCGCCGATCGAGCTCGGTATCGTTGATCCGGTCGTGGACCCGATCGAGGAAGGGAGGCGAGTACCAGGCGCTGAGAAAGAGCCCGAAGTGCCCTTTTCTCGGCAGGTCACGCCAGTAACGCCAGAACTCCGGTCGTTCGCGTTCTTCGTCGGACGGCTCGAGGTAGGCGTGGGTTTCGATCCATCGAGGATCCATCCACTCGTTGAGGAGGTTCACGGTGGCGCCTTTGCCTGCCCCGTCCACCCCCGAGAACAGCACGATGACCGGAAAATCCGCCTGCCGCAGGGTCTGCTGGAGTTCGAGGAGCTCGACCCGGAGACTCGGCACCGCGGTCTCGTACGCTTGCTTCGACACCTTTCGGCCGAGTTCGGCTGTCTCGAACATGTTCACTCCCTGATGATGATCCGAGCTTCAGGATACTCGATTCGGCCTTCAGCCCGGTTGCCGACGCCTCACGGTGAGCGAGGCGGGATATCCTTGTATGTCGATTGGCGGGGTGCTAGTTTTCCTCGAGATCCCACCCCCGGAGGTCGAATGAAGAATCGCTGTGTCCAGGTCCTTGTCCTCGCCCTTGCGGCGGCCGCGTCCGCGGCCGTCTGCCGCCCGGTCTTCGCGCAGACGGAACCGCTGCGCGGAACCGTCTTCAACAAGACGGACAATCCGATCAAGAACGTCGAGGTCGTGCTCCGCACCGCCGATGCCGCCGAGGTCATCGACGAACAGATCACGGATGAGGACGGCGGGTTCACCATCCCCATGGAGAGTCTCAGACCGGGTTACGAACTCCACTTCCGCAAGGACGGCTACAACGACGTCACCCTGCCCATCACTCCGCAGCAACTGGTGGTCGCCAGCATCAGCGTCGTCATGCATCCCATCTTTGTGGCGCCGTCATCGCAGCGGGTCAACCCGACACCGACCCCGCCGCCGTCACTGGTGATACCCGAGCAGCGAAAAAAGGCGATCGAGCTCTACAACAAGGGCGTGGCGGCGTGGGAAAAGGCGAAGAGCGCCTCGGATGCGAACGAGCCGGCCGAAAAAAAGGCGGCGCTCATGATGATCCGCCAATCCGCCTCCCTCGACCCGACCTTCGCCGAGCCCCTGATCATGCTCAGCAGGCTCGCGATGAAAAACCAGAGCTGGGCCGAAGCCTCGCGTTACTCGGAGGATCTGATCCGAATCGATCCCAACGATATCGATGCCATCCGGACGCTCTATTTCTCGATGGTGATCATGCGCCACCACATCCGCATCGGCGATGCGGCGCGGCGACTCGCGAAGGCGGATCCGAACACCATCGCCTCGATCGAAGAGCATGCCCTGACCTTTTTCCAAAACGAGGTCTACCTCATGGCGAAAGCCATGTACGAGGCGCTGACCGAGATTTCACCCGACCCGGTGAACGCCTACCTCAATCTCGGTCTGAGTTGCGCCGCCCTCGGTGACGTCGATGGAACGAGAGCGGCATTCGAGGCGTTTCTCGAGCGCGCGCCCGCGGACCATCCGTACATCGAGACCGTTCGGCAGGATCTCGCCGCTCTCGACGCGCCGGCGATACCCCCGGCCCTCGAGTCGCAGGAACCGCTGGGACCGATCAAGTGACACCGCCCTTCAGGCTGCGGCTCTACGCCCACCGCGGCGCATCGGCGAGAGCGCCCGAGAACACCCTCGCGGCCTTCGAAATCGCCCTGAGCGATGGAGCCAACGCCCTCGAGCTCGATGTCCACCGAACCGCCGACGGCCACTTCGTCGTCGCCCACGATCCCGACGGCGCCCGGACCGCGGGGTGCAATGAACGAATCGCCGAAGTCGATCTCAACGACATCCGCCGCTGGACGACCGGTGGCGAGACCATTCCGACCCTCCCCGAGTTCCTCACGGCATTCCCGCACACCCCTCTCAGCATCGATCTCAAGCCGAACGATCCCACCGCCGTCCCGCCCCTGCTCGAGGTCCTCTCCGCCCACAACGGCGAGAACCGGGTCACCATCGCCAGTTTTCACGATCGCCTGTTGTGGCAGGTTCGCCGGCTCGGCTGGCAGGGCCGAACCGCCCTGACCCGGGGCGAGGTCGCGGCTCTGAGACTCGCGCCGTTCGCGGTGGCGCGGCGGTTGATCCGCGGCCACGCGGCGCAGGTTCCCGTGCAATCCGGGCCGATCCGGCTCGACCGCCGCGAATTCCTCGAGCGCTGCAAAAAACTCAACATCCGTGCCGACTACTGGGTCGTCAACGATCCCGGAGAGGCACGCACCCTCCTCGCCGCCGGCGCCACCGGGCTCATGAGCGACAACCCCGCGCTGCTCGCCCCGGTTTTCCGCGAGTTCGAGTGATCCCGGCGTTGCTCACCCGGCTTCGCACCTGGGCTTCCACCTGGCGCCGCAGGGCCCTTCTCGCCGGCCTTGCCGCGGTCGTTCTCTGGCTCGCCGTCGGTTGCTACCAGACCGTCAAACCGCTCCCACCCGATCTCGCCTTTCGCGGTGATCCGGTGGCTCTCGCCGGCACCGATCTCCGCTTTCTCGCCGATCTGACCTACCGTGACGGTGACGACATCGCGGTCCGCGACCAGGAGATCTTCGACGAGGTTCTCACTCTCATCGCCGGCGCCTCCCGCCTGCTCGTGCTCGATTTCTTTCTGCTCAACGACCACCTCGGTCCCGACGGTGAGGCGTGTCGGCCGATCAGCTCCGAGGTCGTCGCGGCGTTGATCTCGGCCAGGAAACGGGCGCCCGAAATGCCGGTGATCCTGGTCACCGACCCGATCAACGATGTCTACGGCGGCGCTCCATCTCACCAGCTTCGCTCGCTTCGTGAGGCCGGGGTGCAGGTGGTTATCACCGATCTCGAACGCCTCAGGGACTCGAACCCGGGCTACTCGGCGCTCTGGCGGCTGGGCCTGCAGTGGTGGGGCAACCCTCAGACCGCCGGGTGGTTGCCCAATCCCCTCGAGCCCGGCGGCCGCGAGGTGGGCCTGCGGACCTACCTGAGCCTGGCCAACTTCAAAGCCAACCACCGCAAGGTCGTGCTCGCCGACGCCGGCGACCGCTGGGTCAGCCTGGTGACCTCGGCCAACCCGCACGACGCATCGAGCGCCCACTCCAACGTTGCGCTCCGGGTGGCGAGCACCGACCTCGCGCGCCAGGTCTACCGCGCCGAGATGGAGGTTGTCCGTCTCTCCGGCGGCGCGCCACCGCTCGAAGACCTCCCCGAACTCGCCCGGCCGGCGAAGGACGGCGACCACCAAATCGCCTACCTCACCGAGAGCGCCGTCCGCGACCGGGTCCTCGAGCTCATCACCGCCACCGAGTCGGGCGACGAGATCGACCTGGCGCTCTTCTACCTGTCGCACGGCGAGATCGTTCGCGCCCTGGTCAACGCTGCCGAACGCGGGGTCTGGATTCGGGCGGTCCTCGATCCCAATCGCGACGCCTTCGGCCACGAAAAATCGGGCATCCCCAACCGCCAGGCGGCCGAACACCTGACCCGGGTCGGCGGCGGCGGGATCGCGCTGCGCTGGTACGCCACCCGCGGAGAGCAGTTTCACAGCAAGCTCATCGTCGTCCGCCGGCAACGCAGCGTCGACGCGGTCCTCGGTTCGGCCAACTTCACCCGCCGCAACCTCGACGACTACAACCTCGAGGCGTCGTTCTGGGTGCGGGCGCCGCGCGGCGCCGACCTCGACCGCGAGCTCAAGCTCTATCTCGATCGGATCTGGACCAACCACGGCGGCACCTGCACCCTCCCCTATGCCGCCTTCCGCGACACCTCGCGGCTCCGCCGGTTCGTCGCCTGGGCGCAGGAGACTACCGGCATCGGCACCTTTTAGACCGCATCCTCACCCGTTCCCGATGGACTCTCACCATCGTCGGCGCCTCGATCCGGCCTTCTGCTGCTATCATCCCCGTCGAGATACACAGACCCATGAAACCGACCCATCTCCTTTTCCGGTCCATCGTTCTCGCTGTTTCGGTGATCGGCACCGCGCCGCTCGCGTTCGGCGATGAGCTCACTCCGGTCCCTGAGGCCGCGTTGCCACCCGTCGCGGTTGCGACGGCCCCGGCCCCGGTCGCCGCCGAGGCGGCCGTCGCGACGGCGCCCGCCGCCGAGACCGCTGCCCCCTCACTCGCTCCGGCAACGACCGATCTCGAGATCATGCAGGCGGCCATCGACCGCCGCATCCAGTTCCTCGCCGACCGGCTCGCTGCCGCGGCCCCCGGAACCGCCGAGGTCGACGAGATCGACCGCGACCTCCTCACCGCGCTCGACCGTGAGCAGGCGCGGCTCGGCGACGCCCTCACCCGGTTCGAAGAGGCGTCGGGAACCGGCGACTCCGATCTCCGGTGGCGGGCGGTGGAAATGCACGGAACCGCGATCTTGCGGCTGATGCAGCTGCGGATGGCGGCGTTGGACGCGTTCACCGAGGAGCACCGGCGCGCCCTCGTGAGCCTCGGACGCGACGGGCTGCACCAGGCTGCGCGGGAAGCGCGCACCGCGATCCTGCTGGCCCGGTACCACCTCGTTTCACGCCGGCACTCGATCGACGAGCTGCCGCGGATGACCCGCGATCTCTTCCGGGTCGGCGCCGCTCTCAGCCGGTTGCTGCTCGTCACGGCGGTGCTGGCCTGTGCCCTGTGGGTGCGCGGGCGATGGCGCATATGGCTCGAGAAACTGCGGAACTCGACTTTCCGGTCGCTCGCGACCGTCGGCTCAAAACGACGGGCGCAGCGGCTCTTCCGCTGGGGCGAAACCATCGGGGGGTGGACGCTCTTCCTGATCACCCTCGCGGCGCTGCGCTGGGCCCTCGGACCGGCCGCCCAGGCCGGCGAGATCAACGCACTGCTGACACTGCTGGCGGTGTTCGGCATCTACCGGCTCACCATCGATGTCGTGGCGACGGCATTCGTCAACGCCGCCGTGCACTACGGACTCGAAACCACCGACGACCGCCGCACCATGTTGCTGCGCAGCATTCGCCTCGTCCTCCGGGTCGCCACGATGCTGGTGCTGATCCACCTCGTGTCACGCGCCCTGGGTCAGGGTTTCATGGCGACGATGATCGTGAAGTTCTCGTCGCTGGTGGTCCTGGCGGCGGTGTTGGTCGAGCTCTTCCGCTGGCGCGGTGTCATGGTGGATACCTTCCTGCGCCTGCAACCGAAAGGTCGGCTGGCCGACGCCCTGCGCGCGAGCCAGTCTCGCTGGTTCGGCGCCCTTCTCGCACCGGCCGCCTTTGTCTGGCTCGCCGGCCACGGCGCCGCCACGGTGGCACGCGAGTTCGCCCTCGGATTCGAGCAGACCCAAAAGGCCCTCGCCTTCGTCTTCAGGCAACGGGTGGAGCGCCAAGCCGCGAAACTGGGTTACGCCGAGGGCGACGTCGCCGAATTGCCCAAGGAGCTGATCGAGGCATTCCGGGAGGATCCGATAGAGAGCGGACCGCTCGTGGTGTCCAACTTCCCCGGAATCAGCGAACTGCACGAGATCCTGACCGCCTGGCGCGAATCCGGCGCCCGGGGGTCCTACCTGCTGACAGGCGAACGCGGCGTCGGCAAGACCAGCTGGCTCAACCAGATCCGGCGCGACGACCTCGAGATCCAGCGAATCCTGCTCGGCAGGCGAGTCACCGATCCAACCGATCTCTGCGGCCGCCTCGCCGAACTCCTGGAGGTCAACGTCGGACCCGAAACGGGGCCGCGAGAGCTCGGCCGAGAGCTCTGCAACGGACCGCGGCGGGTGGTGGTGCTCGACATGGCCCAACACCTCTTCCTCACCGATGTCGGCGGCTACGAAGCATTCAAGGCGTTCGCAACCCTGGTCAACCGAACCTGCAACAACGTCTTCTGGCTGTGCAGCATGAGCGCCTACGCGTGGCACCACCTGCGGGCGGTGCGGCCCGACGCAACGGTCTTCCGGAGCCGCCGCCACCTCACCGGCTGGAGCGAAGAACAGATCGCCGAGCTCATCCGCGCCCGCTGCGCGGCGAGCGGGGTTCAGTTCAACTACGCCGATGTCGTGGTCGACCGGCTCGAGGGCGTCTCGGTCAGCTCGAGCCTCATCGAGACCGCCGATGCCTACTCCCGGCTGCTGTGGGACTATTCCGACGGCAACCCGCGCGCCGCGCTGCACTTCTTCCTGCGCTCGCTCGACCCCGAACGTAGCGGCAGGATTCGGGTCCGGCTCTTCAAGGCGCCCGATGTCGCTCTTCTCGAGGATGGCGGGCAGGACGGCCTCTTCGTCCTCGCCGCCATCGTCACCCACGAGAGCATCAGCCTCGACGATCTCATCGAGGTCACCCGATTCGACCGCTCGCAGTGCTTCATCCATCTCGATCGGCTGCTCGAGGTCGGGGCCATCACCCTCGACAACGAGATGTATCGGGTCTCCACCACCTGGCACCGCGCCGCCGTCCGCCTGCTGCGCCGCCGCAACCTCTTGCCGGCATGAGCATCCGGAGGGAATGATGGACTCGAGCGGCAACCTGTTTTCGCTGTTCCAACCGGGGGATCTTCCCTACGCCCTGTTGATCCTCGTCATCACCCTGGTCGTGGCGCGGTTCACCCGGCAGCTCTTCGACGGTCTCGGACGACGATTCACCGACAAGCGCCTGGTGATCAACCAGGCCGGCTCCTTCGTCCGCTTCGGCGTCTTCCTCATCGGCGGTCTCTCCGCTACGCTCACGGTCTTGGAGGTAACGCCCGAGGTGCTGTTGGCCCTCGGCGGCACCATCGCGGTTTCCGTGGGCTTCGCCCTCAAGGACCTGGTTTCGTCCATCATCGCCGGGCTGATCATCCTCATCGATCGGCCGTTCCAGGTCGGCGACCGGGTCACCTTCGAAGGCTGGTACGGCGAGATCAGCCACATCGGGCTGCGTTCGGTGAGGCTTGTCACCCTCGACGACACCCAGGTCACGATCCCGAACAACAGGTTCCTGACCGACTCGGTCGCCTCGGGCAACGCCGGTTCGGTCGAGATGATGGTCCAGATGGATTTCTACGTCGCCATCGACCAGGATCTCGCCGTTGCCAAGAGCATCGTCGCCGAAGCCCTCACGAGCTCGCGATTCGTCTCCACCGCACGCCCGTGGTCGGTCTCCATCTCGCAGGTGGTGCAGGAAAACTACTTCGCCCTCCGGCTTCGCGCCAAGGCCTACGTCCTCGACGTGGCCTTCGAGAAGGCCTTCGAAACCGATGTCACCGAGCGCGTCGTCGAGGGCTTCGCCGCCGCCAAGATCCAACCCCCCGCGGTGCTCCACCGCAGCTGCTGAATTCGCGCGGGTCGTGCACGGGGCGGCGCACGGTCGGGCGGTTGCGGGCATCACGGGATCGGGATCGGATACGGACTCGGACTCGGACTCGGACTCGGACTCGGACGCGGGATATCATGGGTCCATGGGAAGTCGCGGGCAACCGACCGGAGAGACCGACCCGGACAACGGGATCTATCTCGGTCGATCGATCGCCCGGGTGGCGACCTCGCCGGACGGAATGACCGTGCTGGTCGGCCGGACGGCTGCCGACAACGACGTCCTGTCGCTCAAACTGGCTTCGGCCCGCGACTTCTGGTTCCACGTCGCCGGTGAGTCCGGCTCGCACGTGGTGGTCCGCAACCCGGACAAGCTCGACGCCCTGCCGCGCGAGACCAAACAGTTTGCCGCATCCCTGGCGGCGGGCTACTCCAAGGCGCGACGCGGCGGCAGGACCGCGGTTCACATGGCGACCGCCGGTGAGGTCGGCAAGAAGCGGGGGATGGCGCCCGGCAAGGTCACCCTGCGCCGTTTCACCACCGTGCACGCCCACCCGAAACGACTCGAAGGGGACGAAGAATGATCAAGACCTATGGTTCCCAAAGCATGGTCGACGAGCTCAAACGGGTCCTGGTGCGCCGACCCGATGAGGCCTTCGGCACCGCCGACCCCGTCCACTGGCATTACACCTCACGACCCGATCTCGCCGGGGCGCGGTCCGAACACGATGGCCTGGTCGCAACGCTGCAGCAGTGCGGCTGCGAGGTGGTCTTCCACGACGCTCCGCTGCCCGACCACGCCGACGCCGTCTTCACCCACGACCCGGTCATCGTCACCGACTCCGGCGCCATCGTCCTGCGCATGGGCAAGCCCCAGCGACGCGGCGAGGAGGCGGCCATCGCCACGACCCTCGAAGATCTCGGCGTGCCGATTCTGACCACCCTCGAGGATGAGGCCACCGCCGAGGGCGGCGATCTGCTGTGGCTCGACCACGACACGCTGGCGGTGGGACGCGGCTACCGGACCAATGCCGAGGGCTTTCGCCAGCTCACCGCCGCCCTGCGCCCCCTGGGCGCGAAGACCATCGAGGTCCAGCTTCCCCACGCCGGCGGACCCACCGCCTGCCTCCACCTCATGTCGCTCATCTCCATGATCGACCACGATCTCGCGGTGGTCCACCTGCCGCTGCTTCCCGTGCCTTTTGTCGAACTGCTGCGGACTCGGGGCATCGAGCTTGTCGAAGTTCCCGAGAACGAGGTCCCGACCATGGCGCCGAACGTCCTCGCGATCGCGCCGAGGCGGTGTCTCATGCTCGAGGGAAACCCCGGAACCAAGGCGCGCCTCGAAGCCGCCGGGTGCGAGGTGTTGACCTACCGAGGCAGTGAGCTCTCGCTCAAGGCCGAAGGCGGCGCCACCTGCCTCACCCGACCGATCCTCCGCGGCTGAGCTGGTCTTCACCGCTGGGACGCAACGAACAAAAAGAACGCCGTGGTCGAAACACCAAGTTCGACACGTCGATGATCCGAATGGCCAAGACTACCGCCGGGTGCGAGCCCCTTATTGCCCGGGCAATTTGACGGCAATCTTCGACGGTGCCCCTTCGATCTCGCGGACAAGCCTGGGAACCAGGTAGCCGGGGAGTCTCGCCTCCAGGCTCTCCATGATCTCCAGCGCTCGCGCCTCACCGACCTCGAAGTGGGCGGCGCCGGCGACCCGGTCGAGGAGATGGAGGTAGTACGGCAGGACGCGGCAGTCGAAGAGCCGCCTCGACAGTTCTTCGAGGGTCCCGCTCGAATCGTTGACGCCGCGCAGCAGCACGGCCTGGTTGAGCAGCGTCGCGCCGGCAGCGGCGAGGGCGCCGAGGGCGCGGACCACCGAATCGTCGATCTCGTTCGGGTGGTTCGCGTGGATGACCACCACCACCGGGAGCGAGAACGCCTCGATCCAACCGACGAGCGCTTCGTCAACCCGCTCGGGGAGTACGACGGGGAGTCGGGTGTGAATTCTCAAGCGACGGACATGCGAAATCCTGGCGATGGCGGCGGCCAAACCCGCGAGACGGTCATCGGCCAAGATCAGCGGGTCGCCGCCGGAGAGGATGACTTCGTCGATGGATCCATCCGACGCGACCCGGTCCAGCGCGACCGAGAACTCCTTGCCGCCCGGTTGCCCCTCACCGTAGGGGAAGTGCCGTCGGAAACAATAGCGGCAGTGGATGGCGCAGGCACCCGTTGCAATCAGCAATGCACGACCGTGGTATTTGCTCAGAACACCATCGCCGCGGATCAGACCCAGCTCCCCCACCGGGTTCCTGTTGAACCCGGGCGCCTCGTGGTCCTCCGCCGGCGTCGGCAGCACCTGCCGCAAGAGCGGATCATCGGGATCGCCCCGACGCATCCGCGAAACAAATCCGCGTGGTACCCTGAGCGGGAATCGGAGCGCGACCGGTGAGGTTGCACCGATTCCAAAAACCTCGGCGTCGAGCCCGACGAGATCGAGCAACTCGCCAAGATCGCGAACCCCGCCGGAGAGATGGCGACGCCACTCCCCCGCCGGCCACGGATCAGGTGCGATTTTCATCGGCGCAGTCTCGCAGCTTCGGTATGATCGGCGCAAGCAAGAAAGAGAGCAATCAACATGGCTACCTACAACATGAACCAGGTCAGGGTCGGGCTCAAGATACTGATGGACAACGCGCCCTGCCTCGTCGTCGACACCGATGTCGTCAAGCCCGGCAAGGGTCAGGCCTTCACCCGGGTGCGGTACAAGAACTACGTGACCGGAAGCGTGAACCAAATCACCATGAAATCGTCGGACTCGGTCGAGGCCGCCGATGTCCACGAAACCGAAATGCAGTACCTCTACTCCGATGGCGACATGTGGACCTTCATGGACCAGGAAACCTTCGAGCAGATCGCCGCCAGCTCTGCGACCGTCGGCACCGCGAACCAGTGGCTCAAGGAGGAGGATATCTGCACCGTGACCCTCTTCGAGGGCAACCCCATCGTCATCGCCCCGCCGACCTTCGTGGTCCTCGAGGTAGCCGAGACCGACCCCGGTCTGAAGGGCGACACCTCCTCCGGCGGCAACAAGCCGGCGACGATGGAAACCGGAGCGGTTGTCCGGGTGCCGCTTTTCGTCCAGATCGGCGACAAGATCAAGATCGACACCAGGACCGGGGATTACGTCTCCCGCGCGTGATCTCCGCAGCCTCCGTACGCACTGCTCATCGCGACCACGAAGACACCAAGTCACGAAGGACATCACAAAGGAGGCGACAGACGGGTCGGCCTTTGGCCGACCCGTCTGTCGGACGTGGTGATTTCTTTGTGTCTTCGAGTCTTCGTGGTTTCTGCGATGGTCATGACTCTTCGGCTATCAGGCAACGCCTGTCGGGGTGCGCGATAATCGCTTCATGACCACCGACTGGCGGCCCACCGCTTCTCTTGAGAACCTCAGACTACGAGCAGGCGTTCTGGAGCAGATCCGACGGTTTTTCGCCGATCGCGAGGTGCTCGAGGTCGAGACGCCGGTGCTCGGGTCGGCGCCGGTCACCGATCTCCACCTGGCGGCATTGAGTACCCGCTATCGCGGCCCCGGCCACGACGGCGGCCGCACGCTCTGGCTCCAGACCTCGCCCGAGTTCGCGATGAAACGGCTGCTCGCCGCCGGCAGCGGTCCCATCTACCAGCTCGGGAAGGCCTTTCGCGACGGCGAGGCGGGCAGCCGCCACAACCCCGAGTTCACCATCCTCGAGTGGTACCGACCGGGATGGGATCACCACCGGCTGATGGACGAGGTCGCGGGGCTCTTCGCGGCGGTGCTCGGCAGCGGCGGAGACGGTGAGCACGGACAGCGGCCGTCGGCAGGAGCCGCGGCGGTGACGGGGGCAGCGGCAGGTGGCAGCGGCAGCGGCAGCGGCAGCGGCGAGAAGATCACTTACGCCGAGGCGTTTCAACGCCAGGTGGGTTTGGATCCACACGTATCGACTGCGGCCGCGCTCGCGGGACGCGCCCGCGCTCTTCTCGGCGACGCGATCCCCGATCTCGGCGGCGATCGCGATGGTTGGCTCGAGCTCCTCCTGAGCCACATCGTCGAGCCCGAGCTCGGCCGCGACGGCCCCACCTTCATCTACGACTTTCCCGCATCGCAGGCGGCTCTCGCCCGGATTCAGCCGGGCCCGCCCCCGGTCGCCGAGCGATTCGAGGCGTGGATCGACGGGGTCGAGCTCGCCAACGGCTACCACGAGCTCAGCGACCCGGCCGAGCAGCGGCGGCGGTTCAACGCCGACCTCGCCGCCCGCCGCGGTTGCGGCCTGCCCGAGGTGCCGCTCGACGAGCGCCTGCTCGCCGCCCTCGAGCACGGACTCGGGGACTGCGCCGGCGTCGCCCTCGGGGTCGACCGGCTGGTCATGCTCGCCGCCCGGGCGGAACGGATCGACGAGGTGATCGCGTTCCCGGTCGATCGGGCGTGAACCCCGCGACCGGGGCAGCTACCGCGACCAAAGCCCCGGGAAGCCAAGTACGAAACCCCACCGGGGCGTGCCGGGCGCGGCATTGTGCACAACGACAACCCCTCCGGCAACCTGAAACCACGAGCACAATGCCGACGCCGGGCAACCCTCGCGGGACGCCCGCACCACATTGGGCCGCCCGGAAGGCCGGACAGGCCGGCGGCGGCGCCGGCCCCACAACGGATCTCGGCACGCGGGAAGGCCGGGGCTCCGGGAAACCGTGAACGCGACCTGAATCCGCTCCTGTTCGCTGTCACGTCGCCAGCGACCTTCGGTTCGTTCCCACACCAGCGCATTTCGATATATCCTGGGAGCTGAGCGCGGCTCGAGAAAAAATGAAGGCAGGCTGCACGTCGCGGCCGCGCTCAGCATCGATTCGAGCGGTCACATCGAGATCGACGACTTCGACGGCCAGGACGGCCGCTTCGAGGATCTCAAGAGAGTTCGGTAATCGTCGTCGGGACCCGAAAACAAGACCCGTGTACCATCGAACCAGGAGGCGCCATGACTGACACCAAGAGCACCGGCTCGAAGATGGAACGCCGCGATCTGATCAAGCTCGGGACCGCCGCCGCGGCCGGCTTCGTCGCCAACGGCGTGATGGGCGGCGAGGCGAAGACGATGCCCGGGTTGCCGAACAACCCCGTCACCCCGAAGGCGATGCCGACCCGCAACCTCGGCAAGACCGGGTACCAGGTCGGAATTTTCAGCCTCGGTGGTCAGTCGGCCCTCGAAAAGGCCGACAATTTCGAGGTTGCGGTGCCGCTGATCGAACGCGCACTCGACCTCGGGATCAACTACGTCGATACCTCGGCCCGTTATGGCGGGGTCGAGGATCGCTGGTCGGAACAGTACTTCGGGCAGGTCATGAAGAGCCGCCGTTCGGAGGCCTATCTGGCCACCAAGAGCCACGACCGGACCCGCGACGGCTCGTGGAAGCTGCTCGAACGATCCCTCGAGCTGCTCAAGACAGACCACATCGATCTGTGGCAGATGCACGCCCTGTCGAACATGGAACAGGTCGAGGAGTCCTTCGCCCCCGGCGGCGCCATCGAGGCCTTCGTCGAAGCGCGCGATCAGGGGATTGTCCGCAATCTCGGGATCTCCGGACACGCCGATCCCGATGTGCTCATCGCGGCCATCGAGCGTTTCGACTTCGACACCGTTCTCCTTGCGCTCAACGCCGCCGACCCCCACTACCTCAGCTTCAAGGAGCGGCTCCTGCCGTTGGCGGTGGAGAAGGAGATGGGAATCATCGGCATGAAGATCCCCGCCCGCGGGCTGATCCTCGAATCGTGGAAGACGCCCGACGATCCCGAATCGCGTTTCGGCAAGACGGTGCCCGGCACGCTCAACATGACCGAGGCCATGCGCTATGTCCTGAGCCTGCCGGTGAGTACGGTGATCGTCGGTTGCGACGACATCCCGCAGCTCGAGCAGAACGTCGAGATCGCCCGTTCGTTCAACCCGATGAACGAGCAGCAGCTCGCCGAGCTCGAAAAACGAGCCGAGCCGGTGCACAAACAGGCGCTCTTTTTCCGCAACTGGAAGACTTAGTACGCTGCAGGGACGCAACGCTATACTCGTTCCACCATGATCCTCATTCTCATCGTCGTCTTCTCGGCGCTTTTTGTGCTGACTCACCTGTTGATGTCGCACGGCGCCATTCGTGAAAATCTGGTCGCCAGGCTCGGCCAGTGGCCGTTCCGCGGGCTGTACTCGGTGATCTCCTTCCTCACCCTGGGGCCGGCCGCGGTCCTGTGGTGGCAGAATCGCCATCTCGGCCCGGTGCTGTGGCAGCTCAACCCGTGGGTCGAACGTGGGATCGCGTTGGTGCTCATGCTCTCGGCCATCGAGCTCATTGCGCTTTCGCTGGCCAACCCGAGCCCGGCGAGCATGCTGCCCGGCAGCAACGAGCCGCGCGGAGTGCTCCGCATCACCCGTCATCCCATGAACATGGGTCTCGCCCTCTTCGGTCTGGCCCATCTGTTGGCCAACGGCGCCGTCGGCGATGTCGCCTTTTTCGGGTCGTTTTTCGTGCTCGGTACGGCGGGACCGTTCCACCTCGACGCGCGCCTCAAGAAACAGCGAGGCGAAGGCTTCGCCGAGTTCTGCCGCCAGACCTCGGTCTTCCCGTTCGTCGCCATCGCGCGCGGACGGACCGCCTTTCGCGCCGATGAGATTGCGTTCCCGCTCTTCCTCATCGGTGTCGTCGTCTTTGTCGCCGTGGTGATCTTCCACGGCCGCTTCTTCGGCGCCGACATCTTCTGAGCGACCCGCAGGGTCCGACAGTATCGGCCCAACCCGCCACGATTCACTGCACGCCACAACCACGAAGGCTCAACGGCTCAAAGGCAATCACAAAGGACGTGGAAATGCCCGGCCAATGGCCGAGCATCTCCACGCGTTCTTGGTGCATCCTTCGTGTCTTGGTGTCTTGGTGGTTGCGACGTTGGCTCCGCACCCTTGGAATCACGGGGGTTCACAGCCCAGAAACGCTTGTCCCGGGATGACGGGAGGCATATTCTTTGCCGGTGACCACAGCTGCTGCCCTCATCATCGGCGACGAGATCCTGTCCGGCAAAGTCCGCGACGCCAACACCCAATGCATCATCGATCTCATGCGCGATCTCGGCGTGGAACTCCGCCGGATCGTCACCATGGGCGACGACGAGGAGGAGATCGCCGCCGAGGTGCGCTTCTGCTCCGAGCGATTCGATGCGGTCATCACCTCGGGCGGCGTCGGCCCGACCCACGACGACCGAACGGTCGCAGCGGTGGCTCGCGCATTCGGTGTCGGGACCGAGCGCAGCCCCGATCTCGAACGCATGATCCGCTCCTGGTGGGGCGATCGCTTCACCGAGGGCGCCCTGCGGATGGCCGACATTCCCGAAGGCGGATCACTGCTCTACTCCTCCGACGGCAACATGCCGCTGATGGTGTGCCGGAACGTCTACCTCCTGCCCGGAATCCCGCGGCTCTTCCACGCCAAGATCGGCGCCCTGCGAGCGGTCCTCAAGGGTGAAAAGCACGCCAGCGCCAGCCTCTATCTCAACTCGGACGAGAGCGCGGTCGCCCACACCCTCAGCGATGTCGACGCGGCGTTCCCCGAGGTCAAGATCGGCTCCTACCCGCGCCACGAGGCGCACCAGGATTTCCAGGTCTGGGTCACCGTCGAGGCGGCAACGACCGACCAGGTCGGCGAAGCCGTCGACCGCCTCCTCGAGCTCCTGCCCACCGACGAAATCGTCCGAGTCGACCGCGGTTAGCGAGCTCACCTCAGAGACAAAGCGCGGTGCCGCGAGGCGTCTCGCTCTACATCAAGACCAGCGGCGGTCTCATGGGCGAGTCAACCGCGAAGGGCGCCACGGCCATCCCTCGCAAGGGTCGCCGGGTCCATCACATCTATTAGGTGAGTTCAGCCCGATTCAGCGAGTTCGAGACTTTCATCACTGCATATGCTGATTCGTTTTCCGGAGTAGGTCCGACCAGAATTCAGGGCTTTTCGGACCGAATTCCGTGACCACGTCAGTCGGATTTCGCCTTGGTTCGGAACCGCCGGCTCAATGGCTCGGTAGCGTGGCGATCATTGCGTCGACCTTGGCGTGCTTTGTGGTTCACTCGCCCTCGCGGCCGGCACCAGCGAAACTTCGTAGGTCCACACTTGCTGAATTGGGGTCTCCGTATCTCGGTTCCTGCGTGATGCAACCCTCGACGCTCGAAGGTCACTCATCGTCGGTTATGATCGCTCCAGCATGAACAACTTAGAGATTGATGAGCAGACCGCAGAATGGCTTTCGTTTGTCGAACGGGTGAGAACGGATCCAGCGGTCGGGTTTGACGAACAGTGGGCTCGGTTCCTCGAGCTGAGCAACTCGCGAGATGCTTCCCTCGTCCCTCTGCCGACATGGATGCCCTCTCACGAGCGGATCGGAGCCTCGAACCTCGGCCGGCTCATGGCAGGGCTCGGTTTCGACTCCTACGACGACTTCCACCGGTGGACGGTCGAGCACCGCGCCGATTTCTGGCGGGCCGTGATCGACGATCTCGGCATCGTCTTCAACCACCCTCCAAAACGGATTCTCGACGCAACGAACGGCCCCACCGACCCGCGCTGGCTCCCGGGCGCACGGTTCAACATCGCCGACTCGTGCCTGCAATCCGAGGACTGCGTCCTCGCCATCGTTCAGGGAGGCGAAGGAACGGAGATCGACACCTACGTCACCTATGGCGAACTCGAGAGCCTCGTCAACCGGGTCGGCAACGGACTGCGCCGCCACGGCTTCGCGCCCGGCAGCCGGATCGCCCTCTACATGCCGATGAACATCGAGTGCGTCGCGGCCTATCTCGGCATCGTCCGCGCCGGCTGCGCGGTCGTCTCCATCGCCGACAGCTTTGCCCCGCAGGAGGTCGAGCGACGGCTCGAGATCGCCGCGGCCGACGGGGTCATCACCGTTGACGAGTTCTCGCGCGGGGGCCGTATCATCGGTCTGTACCACAAGATCCGCGAGGCGGCGGCGCCCCGTGCCATCGTGATCGCCGACCGCGAGGCGACCCTGCCCCTCCTGCGCGACGGCGACCTCTTCTGGAACGACTTCCTCGGCGAGGCGACCGCTTTCCCATCACACCCGGGCGGGCCCGACGATCCGACCAATGTGCTCTTCTCCTCGGGCACCACCGGCGATCCCAAGGCGATCCCCTGGAGCCACCTCACCCCCATCAAGTGCGCCATGGACGGCCGCTTCCACCAGGACGTCCGCCCCGGCAGCGTGGTCTGCTGGCCGACCAACATCGGCTGGATGATGGGGCCGTGGCTGATCTACGCGACCCTGCTCAACCGCGGCTGCATCGCGCTCTACCAGGGTCTTCCGAGCGGACCCGACTTCGCCCGCTTTGTCGGGCGCGCCGGGGTCAGCATGCTCGGCGTGGTGCCGTCGCTGGTTCGCGCCTGGCGGGAATCGGGCGCTTGCGACGACGCCGACTGGTCACGGATCGAGGTCTTCAGCTCCACCGGCGAGCCGTCCAACCGACGCGACTCCCTGTGGCTCACCGCGCAAACCGGATACCGGGCTCCGGTCATCGAGTACTGCGGCGGCACCGAGATCGGCGGCGGCTACGTCACCGGGACGGTGGTCCAGCCGGCCTCGCCGTCCACTTTCACCACGCCGGCGCTCGGACTCGACCTGGTGGTGCTCGACGATGCCGGTGACGCGGTGGCCGATGGTGATGAAGGAGAGGTTTTCCTCGTCCCGCCATCCATCGGTCTGTCCCAGGCGCTGCTCAACCGCGATCACGACAAGGTCTACCACGACGGCTGTCCGAGCGGACCCGCGGGCGAGGTTCTCCGCCGCCACGGCGACCAGCTCGCCCGCCTCCCCGGCGGCTTCTTCCGCGCCCAGGGCCGCGCCGACGACACCATGAATCTCGGCGGCATCAAGGTCTCGTCGCTCGAGCTCGAGCGCGTCATGGACCACCACCCGGAGGTCATCGAGTCGGCCGCCGTCGCCGTTCAGCCCGGGGGCGAAGGCGCCGAGCAGCTGGTGGTATTCGCCATCACGAAAGCCGGCACGGATGAGGAAGAACTCCTCGTCGACCTCCGCCGACGCATCGCCGCCGAGCTCAACCCCCTCTTCAAGATTCACGACCTCGTTGTCGTCGAGTCCCTCCCCCGCACCGCATCGAACAAGCTCATGCGGCGCACCCTGCGGGCAAGTTACGGGAGCTGACGGCGCGGGCGACCGGGGCAGCGTCCAGAGCCCCGGGAAGCCGAAGACTATTCCCCACCGGGGCGTGCCGGGCGCGGCATTGTGCAGGAACAAGCCTCCGGCAGCTCGACAAGCTCCGCACAATGCCGACGCCGGGCAACCCACGGCGAAAGCGACCTCGTGCATTTCTCCCGGTCGACACGAGGCCGCCGGTGCGCGGGCAGCGCGGTCACCGCTCTTCCTCCCGCCTCTCGTGACCGGGCTGCCCGTGCGACGCTGGGCCGCCAAAGGCGGACCAGAAGGCCGGAGCCGTAAGAAACGGCTGCCCTCCCCGCGCGCGATGGTGCCGAACCGCGACGCCTCCCTGCGGGCGAGACGCCCGCACCGCAATGCGCGACGCCGGGTCACCAAAGGCGGCCCGGAAGGCCGGTGCTCCCGGAAGGAAGTCCGCGCTATCCTCGCACCATGCACCTCGATGCCCTCGACACACCCTGCGCCCTCGTCGATCTCGACCGGTTCGAGCGCAACGCGACTCGAATGTCCGACCGGGCGCACGACCTCGGCGTCCGCTTGCGACCCCACGTCAAGACCCACAAGTGCGTCGAGGCGGCACGGATCCAGACTCGGGACCACTTCGGCGGCATTACGGTCTCGACGCTTTCCGAGGCGCGTGGGTTCGCTGAAGCGGGCTTCCGCGACATCACCTACGCTGTCCCGGTGGCGCCGCAGAAGCTGAGAGAGGTGGTCGAGATCAACTCGAGGATCGACCGGCTTGCGGTGTTGGTCGACCACATGGCGACCATCACCGCCGTTGAGGAGACGGCCCGGCCGTTTGCGGTCGTCCTTCCGGTCTGGCTCAAGATCGACTGCGGTCTTCACCGCGCCGGGGTCGATCCCGAGTCCGAACTCGCGATCGCGCTCGCCACCCGGCTTCGAAACTCACCTCAGATCGACTTCCGCGGCGTGCTCACCCACGCCGGCCAGTCCTACAGTGTCGCCAGCCGAGAAGAGGCACGGGCGGTGGCCCGGGTCGAGTGTGCGGTAACCCGGAGCTTTGTCGAGCGCTTGGCCGAGGCCGGCGTGGCTGTTCCGGAGGTCAGCATCGGCTCGACCCCGACCATCTCAGCCGCCCGGAATCTCGATGGCATCGATGAGGTTCGGCCCGGCAACTACGCCTTCTTCGATGTCTTCCAGCAAACCATCGGGAGCTGCGTCCTCGCGGATGTGGCCTTCTCGGTGCTGGCCACCGTCATCAGCGTCCACGCCGAACACCAGCGAGCGGTCATCGATGCCGGCGCCCTCGCCCTCAGCAAAGACCCCGGGCCGACCCATGTCGATCCCGCCTGCGGGTACGGCCGGATGGTCGCGGTCGAGGACCAGCACCCCCTGCCCGGTCTCCGCCTCACCTCGCTGTCGCAGGAGCACGGTGTCATCGAGGGCGCGGGAACCGCGGCACTGCGCCCCGGAACCCTCGTGCGAATTCTGCCCAACCACAGCTGTCTCGCCGCAGCCTGCTTCGAGAGCTACCGCGTGGTGCGCGGCACTGACGTGATCGATGAATGGAAGCCGTTCCGGGGTTGGAGCGGTTGCTGACGGCCGGTCGCGCCCTCGGGAATGAACACGGCGCCGGATGACATCGATAAAATCACAGTCGGAGAACGCGTGCGGAGGAGGAACGATGCGGGAGCGATCACTTCGAAAATGTCCGACCCTCGGGGTTGCCCTGGTTGCAACGGCCGTCGTCGCTCTGTCGATCAGGCCCGTTCTGGCGGCCGATGACGACTGGCAGCCGCCCCCCCCGATGCCCGACAAACACGACTGGATCCAGACAACCTCGCTCGAGTGGCTCAAGGGCGAGATCATCGCCATGTACGACGACAAGCTCGAGTTCGACAGCAAAGAGTTCGACAAACAGACCATCGACTGGGACGACGTCAAGGAGATCCGATCCGCCGGAATCATGCAGGTTGGTTTCGAGAACGACACCATCGCCGTCGGGAAGATCTTCGTCGACCACGAGACGATCCGGATCATCGGCAGGGAGGATCAACGGCTCCCGCGCTCCGATGTCCTCTCCATCACAGCCGGAGAACCGAAGGAAAGAAATTACTGGTCCATCGCGGCCAGCCTCGGTGCGAATATGCGTCAGGGCAACACCGAGCAGATCGAGACGACCACCAAGGCCGGTCTGATCCGCCGCACCCCGAAGAACCGGATCAACATCGACTTTCTCTCGACCTTCAACCGCACCGAAGGCGACACCGCGGCCGACAATCAGCGCGTATCGTCGGGCTGGAACCACTACATCTCGAAACGGTTCTACTGGTCGCCGGCCTACGGCGAGTGGTATCGCGACCCCTTTGCCAATATCTCCCGGCGATGGTCGATCGGGATGGGCCTCGGCTACGAGCTCATCAAGAGCCCGAAGATCACCTGGGACCTCAACGGCGGACTCGCCTACCAGATGACGCGGTTCGGATCGGTCGCCGAGGGACAGGACGACAGCGTCGGCACCCCCGCTCTGGTGGTGGGAACAGTCTACGACCACGAGCTGACCGGGTGGATGGACTACGTGTTCGACTATCGCTTTTTCGTCGTCAGCCGGGAGAGCGGCACCTACACCCACCACCTGGTCACCGGGTTGGAGCTCGAGCTGACCAGCATCCTGGACTTCGACATCAGCCTCATTTGGGACCGGATCCAGAACCCGCAACCGGAGGCCGACGGCGTGGTTCCGAAGCAGGACGACTTTCGGCTGGTGATCTTCCTGGGTTTCGATTTCTGATCTTCGGACTTCATACCGACCTCCCGTCATCGACTCCCGGCGGGAGGGACGCCCGCACCACCACCGCCGCGATCGCCACCGCGGGGAGCGAGCGGGCCGATTGTGGCGCGCGGGCCTCGCGCGCAGGCCGACCGGAGACTGAGATAAGATCCCCCCGTGCACAACCGGCCGTGGACGCGCGAGTTCTTCGAGGTGCTGCTGATCGTCGTGATCTTCACGCTCTTCGTCCGCACGTTTGTCGTCGCCCACATCAACGTCCCGACGCCGTCGATGGTCCCGGCGGTCCTCGTCGGCGATCACATTCTCGTCAACCGCTTTGTCTTCGCTCCGCACCTGGACACGCCGCTCCACCGTCTGCTGCCCTACCGCGACCCGGCCATCGGTGATGTGGTGACCTTTGCCCAGCCCGATCGACCGCGCCGGGATCTCATCAAGCGGGTGGCCGCACTTCCCGGCGACACCGTTGCGATCAGGGCAAAGGCGTTCGCCCGCAACAGAGCGCCGGTGGACGAGCCGTGGGCCCGTTTCACCGACCCGCAAATCTGGCCCGACGACCCGTCGACTCCACCGAGCGGACGCGCCCGTGACCACCTCGCCCCGTTCGTCGTCCCGGACGGCGCCGTCTTCTGCCTCGGCGACAACCGCGACGAGTCGCAGGACTCACGGGTTTTCGGACCGGTGCCGCGATCGACCGTCCGAGGACGGGCGTTGCTCGTCTACTGGTCGTTCGACGGCGACGAGCGAGCATCCGCCCGTGGACTCGGCCGGCTCTTCTACACGCCGTTGCAGTTCTTGAGCAAGACCCGTTGGGACCGCCAGTTCGCTCTCGTGCGGTGAGGTCACAAGTCACAAGTCACAAGTAACTGGTAACTGGTAACTCGTCACAAGTCACAAGGTACAAGTCAACTGTTACAAGTCACCTGTCACCATTTACAAGTCACAGCCAGCACTGTTCACCGCGAGGTCGACTCCCCACACCCTGTCTCCCGGCTCCTGCGTCCAGCGTTGTGCGATGCAATTCACAACTCAAAATTCATGATTGAGAACTCTCATTCGACCTCGAGCCGCGCCGGGTCGGGCGTGAGCTCTCTCTTGAGCTTCTTCTCGGCCCGCCTGGTCTCGAGCAGGGTCATGGTGTTCTTCGGGTCGAGCAGCAGGAAGTCCTTGTCGCCCTCGCGCGGCGTCGCGCCCTCCGTGATCAACTCGATGACCGCCTGCGGGGTCATGTACGGCTCCACGGCGAGGATCTTCGCCGCGAGATTGACGACCGCGGGGGACGACATGGAGGTTCCCGACGCCGCCATGCGACCGCCCCCCGGAACGTAACTCTCAACCTCGAAACCGTTGGCATAGAGGCGGACGTTCTTGCCCTGGCTGGTGAATCCGGTCGGGTCCCCGGCCTGGTCGACCGCCCCGACGGTCAGGAGATTCGGAAGGTCGAAGCTCGACGGGATCATCTGATCGAACTCGACGTCGTTGTCCGAGTTCCCGGCCGCCGTGACGAAGAGGATGTTCTTCGCATCCCGCATGGCGTCGAGCAGCGCGTCTGAGAGGATGTCGAAGAGCTCCCGGGTCAGCTTCGCCCGTTCCTCGGGAGTCTCCCCGACGCCGTTGGCCTCGAGCATGGACTCGATCTCCTTGAGCGACCAGCCCCAGCTCATGTTGACCACCCGGACGCCGTACTTTCTGAAGTAGCGAACGGTGCGATTGAACGATGTCGCTGTCCGTTTCGCGGTTTCCAGGGTCAGGGGCGCCGGCGGATTGTGGTAGTCGAAGCTCAGCCGGGCGACCATGATGCGGGCGAAGGGGTTGTCCTCGACGGCGATTCCGGCGACATGGGTGCCGTGCATATAGAGGGCGGCAAAGCTCAGTTCCTCGATGAAGTCGTTGACCTGATCGGGCTCGATGGCGCCGAGGTGTTTCTTGAGCTCGGTCGCCTCGTCGCTGTCGATGGACGAAGTGAGGTCCATGAATCCCTTGGTGTACTTCAGCGCCTCATCGACCCGCTCTGCCATATCCCCCTTGGGGTGCAGGAGGAACGGCGACGGGTTGCCGTCCTTGTCGTGGGCGATGCCGTTGATGTCGTCGACAAAACCGTTGCTGTCGCTGTCTTCACCGTTGACGGTCTCGCTCGGGTTGACCCAGAGCCGGCCGGGGAAGACCGAGACATCGGTGCCCGAGTCCCAGATGCCGATGGTGACCGGCCTCTCACCCTCGTCGCGCCCGAGGATGTACTCGCGGGTCAGCCAGATGTTGGCCTTGGCGACCTTGTTGGCGTCGATCAACCGGCCGTAGACATCGATGACCTCCCGGTTGAGCGGGACTGCCGTCGTCAGCGCGTATCGCAGCCCCACCACCGTCGACACGAGATCCGAACTGACCTCGCCGCTGGCGGCCACCGCCGGATCGACCTGGCTCTTGGCGACGCCGAGGACGAAGTTCTCGGAGAAGATCTCGGCGCGGCCCTTGGCTTCCTTCAGGTTGTCCTGGATCACATCGTACGGCAGTGCCGAGACCAGGGCATCGAGATGAGACGCGAAGGCGGCGGCAAAGGCCTCGAAATCGGCCTGCGGGTCGGCTTCACCGCGAGCCGCGACCCACGCCTTGGCGAAGAGACCGGTCATGAGCTTGCCGGCTTCCTTGGATTCGAGGTCGCGGATCTGGTCCGAGCGAGTGAGAGCCTGCTGGTAGTTTCCCTCCATGAGATCGAGACGGGCGAGGACGCTGTAGTAACCCTGGAGCGTGGCCGCATCATCGATCTCGTACTCGGCGAGAACGCCTTCGATGTCCGCGCGAACCTTGGTTGCAAACTCTTTGAACGCTTCGTCCGACGTGATGACCGCGACAACCGATCCCTCGACCGGGTAGCTGAAACGCGGCAGATCATCGAGGTTCTCGATCCGGGTCTTGGCATCAACCACCGACGGCGGCGCCGCCAGAAAAACGGCGATCAGGAAAAACACACCGACAACACTCTCGACTCTTCTGCTCTGCATGGGAATCCTCCATCACTCAAGACTTCATACGCTCAACGATCGTCCGCGGTTCTCATCGGCAAAGAAAAGACGCCGCGAACAAGAATGCTATTCTAGCCCACGGGAAAGGGGTGTAATCAAGGCGATCATGGCGGGCGAAAAAGTAGCTTACGACGAAAAGGCGATCCAGACCCTCGATGCCCTCGAACACATCCGCCTGCGCACCGGGATGTACATCGGCCGCATCGGCGACGGTTCCAACCCTGCGGACGGCATCTACGTCATGCTCAAGGAGGTCATCGACAACGGTGTCGACGAGTTCATCATGGGGCAGGGCAAGCGGATCGTGATCAACCGCGACGGCCCCGATGTCCTGGTCCGGGACTTCGGCCGTGGGATTCCCCTCGGCAAAGTGGTCGACTGCGTGTCCAAAATCAACACCGGCGGCAAGTACAACGACGATGTCTTCCAGTTCTCGGTGGGCCTCAACGGTGTCGGCACCAAGGCGGTCAACGCCCTGTCGTCGAAATTCGAGGTCGTGAGCTATCGCGACGGCAAGTTCAAGCGAGCGACCTTCGAGCGCGGCAAGAAGACGAGCGAAAACGGCGGCAAGGAGGCCAAGGAACGGCCCGGTACGCTGATCCGTTTTGAACCGGATCCCGAGATCTTCGGCGAGTTCGAGTGGCGCGAGGAGTACCTCGAGCATCGTCTGCGCTACTACGCCTTTCTCAACAGCGGGCTGACCCTCGAGTACAACGGAGCCAAGTTCGTGTCGAAGAACGGCCTCTCCGACCTGCTCGCGTACGAGCTCGGCGACGAGATGGCGATCTACGAGCCGATTCACTGCAAGCTCGACCGCATCGAGTTTTCCTTCACCCACACCCATGCCTACGGCGAGAACTACTTCAGCTTCGTCAACGGTCAGTACACGAATGACGGCGGCACCCACCAAAGCGCCTTTCGCGAGGGCGTGCTCAAGGGGGTCAACGAGTTCGCCAGGAACGGCTTCGCCGGCGAGGACGTCCGCGACGGGTTCATCGGCGCGGTGGCGGTCAAGGTCCAGGATCCGGTCTTCGAATCCCAGACCAAGAACAAGCTCGGCTCGACCGATATCCGCTCGTGGGTCGTCAACGCGGTCAAGGAACAGGTGGTCCTCTGGCTGCACAAGAACAAAGAGGACGCCGACAAGCTCATCGAAAAGGTCAAGAACAACCAACGGATCCGGAAGGAGCTCTCGGCGATCAAGAAGGAAGCGCGCGAGCGGGCCAAGAAGGTCGCCATCCGGATTCCCAAGCTCATCGACTGCAAGGTTCACCTAGCCGACGCCAAGGGCGGGCGGCGCGAGGAGAGCACCATCTTCCTCACCGAGGGCGACTCGGCCGGCGGCGCCATGATCCAGGCGCGCGACGTCCAGACCCAGGCCATCTACTCGCTCAAGGGCAAACCACTCAACACCCACGGCCTCGGCCGCGAGGCGGTCTACAAGAACGAGGAGCTCTACAACATCATGCGCGCGCTCGGGATCGAGGACGACCTCGAAGGCCTGCGCTACAACCGGGTGGTCATCGCCACCGACGCCGATGTCGACGGGATGCACATCCGCAACCTGCTGCTGACGTACTTTCTCCGGTTCTTCGAAGAGCTGGTCTCGTCGGGTCACGTCTTCATCCTGGACACGCCGATTTTCCGGGTGCGGAACAAGAAGGAGACGATCTACTGCTACTCCGAAGCGGAGCGCGACGCCGCGGTGGACAAGCTCAAGAACAGCGAGGTGACCCGCTTCAAGGGCCTCGGCGAGATCAGCCCGAAAGAGTTCAAACAGTTCATCTGCGACGACGACCACCTGCGCAGGGTGACGCTGGGCTCCATGAGCGATGTCAAGCAGGCCCTCGACTTCTTCATGGGCAAGAACACCCCGGCGCGCAAGGAGTTCATCATCGAGCATCTCATCGCGGACATCGCGTGACCGAGTTTTCTTTTTATTCGCCTGATTTCTTCGAGCGGGGCTCGAAGAAATCAGGCGAATAAAACCCAGGAGTGCCATGACGAAAGTCAATTCTTTGATGGGGCAGAACTTCATCGAGTACGCCTCGTACGTGATCATGGATCGCGCGATCCCCGATCTGCGCGACGGGTTCAAACCGGTGCAGCGGCGGATCATGGCGACCCTGGCCAAAATGGACGACGGCAAGTTCCACAAGGTCGCCAACGTCATCGGCGACACCATGAAACTCCACCCGCACGGCGACGCCTCCATCGGCGACGCCCTCGTCGTCCTGGCCAACAAAGAGTACTTCATCGAACGCCAGGGCAACTTCGGCAACATCATCACCGGCCACGCCGCCGCCGCACCGCGCTACATCGAGTGCCGTCTCACCGATCTCGCCCGCGAGACCCTCTTTCACAAGGCCATCACCGAATACCGTCCGTCCTACGACGGCCGCAACGAAGAGCCCGTGGTCCTCCCGGCCAAGCTGCCGGTCCTGCTGCTCGCCGGCGCCGAGGGCATCGCCGTCGGGATGTCCACCCGCATCCTGCCGCACAACTTCACCGAGCTCCTCGAGGCGCAGATCAAGATCTTAAATAACGAACCACTGGAGATTTTCCCCGACTTCGCGACCGGCGGTCTCATGGACGTCGGCGAGTACGACGACGGACGGGGCAAGGTGCGGGCCCGGGCGCGGATCGAGAGCAAGGACCCGAAGACCATCGTCATCCGCGAAATCCCTCCCACCACCACCACCGAGGGCCTCATCGCCTCGATGGAATCGGCGTCGCAGAAGGGCAAGGTCAAGATCGGCAGCATCGACGACTTCACCACGGACCGGGTGGAGATCGAGGTCGGGCTGCCGCGCGGGGTCTATGCCGATGAGGTCATCCCCCAACTCTACGCCCACACCGACTGCGAGGTCTCGGTCAGCTGCAACATGGTGATGATCAAGGACAACCGCCCGGTGGAGATCGGCGTCTCCGAGGTTCTCTGCTACCTCACCGATCGGCTCCGGGAGATCATCCGGGCCGAGCTCGAGCTCGAGCTCGGTCAGCTCCAGGACAAAAAGCACTGGCTCGATCTCGAACGGATCTTCATCGAGAACCGGATCTACAAGAGAATCGAGGAGGCCACGACCGCCGAGCAGGTGGTGTACGAAGTCAGGGTCGGTCTCGAGCCATTTCTCGGTGAGCTCGACCGCGAGGTCACGGATGACGACATCGACCGTTTGCTCAAGATTCCCATCCGCCGGATCTCGCAGTACGACATCGACAAGAACCGCATCGACATCGCCGCCACGATCAAGGCCATCAAAGAGGCCCGCGGCAAGCTGCGCACGCTCACCGAGACCACCATCAAGTGGATCGAGGAGATTCTCGCCAAGTACGGCGAGCGCTGGCCTCGGCGCACCGAGATCACGAGCTTCGAAACCGTCAACGTCCGCGCCGTCGCGCGCCAGAACCTCAAGGTCGCCTACGAGAACGACACCGGGTTCTTCGGCACCGCGGTCAAGGGCGACCGATTCCAGCTCAACGTCTCCGAGTACGACAAGATCCTGCTCATCTCGAGGGACGGCAGCTACAGGGTGGTGAGCCCCGAAGAGAAGCTCTTCATCCCCGACAAGGTCATCTGGGCGGGAGTGCTCGATCCCGACGAGGGGCGCGACTTCACCGTCGTCTACCGCATGTCGGACAAGATGACCTATGGCAAGAAGATCCACATCAGGGCCTTCATCAAAGATCGGGAGTACCAGCTCGTCAAGGACGTCGGCGGCCGAATCGATCTCCTCATCGAGGGTGAATCGGACGACCTCGTCCACATGGATTTCGTGCCGGCAAAAAGACAGCGGGTGCGCGAGGCCGAGTTCGATCTCGCCGAGCTCGAGTTCAAGGGAGTTTCCGCCCTCGGTCGTCGCCTCGCCCCGAAACCCGTGGCCAAGCTCCGAAAATACAAACGCGGCGACACCCCCCTGCCCGAACCGGTCGCGTCCGAGGAGCCCGATGTCGACAACCAGCCGGGGCTGTTCGGGGATGATGAGTAGCACCCTCACCTGTCATCCTGAGAGAGCGTAGCGAGTCGAAAGAACCCCTCGCTCAGGGAGACGGCCAAGCGGTCCCGATTCTGAACCTCCTCTCATCAGCTGCGACCTTGACTGGATCGCACGATGAAACCGCGGAGACGCTGAGACCCTGAGTCGCGCAGAGATTCGATAAGAGCCGCCGCAGAATCTGATGTACATCACAGCCAACCGGTTCCCGGTGAGTCCGAGTCAATCGTGCGATGCTCGGCAAGACCTCCGCGAACTCCGCGCCTCTACGGTTTTATTGTGTGCTCACGTTTCGTCACCTAGCCGCGCCAGGCGATACCGTTCTCCGTCATCCACCTGTCCAACACCAACATCGTCCACACCTGCTCGCTGGAGAATTTCGCGAAGCGTGGACGGCGGATGATCCTCGCGTCGGCGAGCCGGTGGAGGGCGCCGGCGAGAAGCTCGGGCTGCGATTTGATCCAGCGCCGGATGGGCAGGTTGAAACCGCTCTTCGGCCGATCGAGGTGGCCCGGCGGGAGCTTCGGCTCCATAAGCCGGCGCAGCACGAGCTTGCCGGGACCGCCATCGGATGATCGGAGAAGATCCGGGGCGAGCCTGAGGGCGAACTCCACCACCCGGTGGTCGAGCAGCGGCGGCCGCACTTCGAGGCTGTGCGCCATGCTCGTGCGGTCGACCTTGGTCAGGATCCCGTCGTGCAGGGTGGTGTTGATGTCGACCCACTGCATGGACTTCCGTGGATCGAGATCATCGCGCCAGAAGGCTCTCAGATTCCACGCCGGGTCTTCGTCGGATGCGTCGAGGAGCTCGGGATGGAGCAGCGCCTGCTGCTGCACCTGGTTGAACGGCCCGACGAGAACCGCGTAGCGCTCGAAACCGGTGAACATCTTCCTCTGGAGCGACCGCGCGGTGAGGCTCAGCCTCGGGACAAGGGCGCCGGCTGACCGCAGCAGCGGGTTGAGCACCGCACCGGTCTGTTTCTGGTGCCGTTGATAGCCGAGGAAGAGCTCGTCGCCGCCCTCGCCGCTGAGCACCACGGTGACGTGTTTCTTGGCCATCCGCGCCACCGCCCAGTTGGACCACGCCGCCGAATCGCCGAAGGGTTCGTCGAAGAGACGCGGCATCAGGGCCAGGGCAGGTTCGAGCTGGGTCCCGCCGACCCGCTCCTCGAAGTGGTCGGTGCCGTACATCTCGGCCACGAGACGCGCCGCCGGCGCCTCGTCGCGGTGTTTGACATCGATCCCGAGGGTAAAGGTCCGGGGCGTTTCGAGATAGGCGGTGACCGCCGCCGAGTCGAGTCCGCCCGACAGGAAGACACCAACCGGAACATCCGACATCAGGTGCTCCGGCATGACGGTTCGCAAAACCGCGTCGAGACCCTCCTCGGCCTCGCGCGGATCGCTGATCTGTGATGTGACCTCGGGTCTCCAATAGCGCTCGATCTCGAGCCGGCCGTCGCACCAGACCAGGGTGTGGGCGGGCGGCAGCTTGCGGATGCCGGAGTAAACCGTCTTGGGCGCAGGGATGTGGCGGTAGGTGAAGAGATCGCGGATGGCGGTCCGGTCGATGGCGGGCGGCCCGAGCTCCACCAGGGCCTTGAGCTCGGATGCGAACGCCAACCTGCCGTTGTCGATCCGGTAGTGAAGCGGTTTGATCCCCAGCCGGTCGCGGGCGACAAAAAGCCGGCGCCGGCGCCGATCCCAGATGGCGAAGGCGAACATCCCCGTGAGGTGCCGAACACAGCCGTCGCCGTGCTCGCGGTAGAGGTGGAGAATCGTCTCGGTGTCTGTCGTCGAGATGTAGCTCCCGCCGAGCTCGGTCCGCAGCGCCTCGTGGTTGTAGGTCTCGCCGTTGTAAACCAGGACGAGGTCGCCGAGCTCCATGGGCTGATGCCCGGCGGACGAGAGATCGACAATCGACAGCCGGCTCTGACCGAGCTGCGCGCCTTCATCCTCCCAGACGCCGACATCATCAGGACCGCGGTGACGGAGCATCGCCACCATGCGCTCGGCCGTCCCCGGCTCGATCCCACCGCCGACGATCCCGACAATCCCGCACACGTTCCACTCCTCCTCTCACTCAGGCCGAGGATAACCTACGCGCGACGTTGGTAGTGAAGCGTATTGGACAGCTCCAACAATGCGTTCGCTCGATCGCTATCTTTTTGTCCTGAATCGGCTTGCTTCGATCCGACTTTGCCGGTCGCCGCAGCACTCGTCGTTCTGAAACACAAAGAGCCACCAAGGTCTCACGAAGCATCGCACTATTGACCCGGACTCTTTCGAACCCGAGCACGAGCCCGCTCCTTTGAGATTGCGATGAGTCAGTTGCTTCCTTTGTGGTTTCGTTGTGGATCTTTGTGTTCTTCGTGTTTCAGACTCGTACCTGGCGGCCCTCCAAGCGGTTGAATCACCGGGACTGGGGGCAGGCGGCGTATTTCACCGCCGCCAGCGTCCACCCGTCCCTCAGAAACTCCATCGGCTGGGGAGGTGGGTGGCCGCCTCCCCGCCCCTCTCAGGCTGATCGTGATCCAAGCGTTCGTCTACGGTTGGACCTCGTCCAGCAGTTCGAGAAACGCGTCATATTCCATGGCCTGCCAGCTCTCGGCGGAGACGGCGCCCTCGGCGCGCGAGATCACCGAGACCTTGTGCGCGGTCTCGACATCGGGCGCGTCGTAGATGTCCATGAAGTCGTACGGCCCGAGGATCGCGTAGTGCGAGATCCACTCAACCTCGGGGCACGCGGTCTTGACCTTCTTGAGCCAGGCGCGGCCCATGGCGCGGCGCACCTCGGCATCGTGCAGGCTCTCCGGCGCGAGACGGGTCATCAAGACGAAACGCGGCATGGTTCACCTCCGTGGGGTTGGTTGCGACCACCATAGCGCGGTGTGAAGTCGACTGACAACCAGGCGTTCCGGAGCTCACACACCGACAATGTGTGGGTCAGTACAGCATCTTGTCCTCGCCCTGCTTGGCGATGAGCTTGTCGGCCCGCTTGAGGATCTTGTCGCGGCGGGCCCACAGTTTCTTGATCTGCTGGTTGAGAAGCCACGGTTTGAGCTTCTCGGTCACCGTGGCTTGATCGAGCGCTCTGAGAGCCTTCAGGAAGCGGCGCGAGTAGGTCTTCGGTTGGAGCTCGCCGATGAGCCCCGGATCGTCGTAGAAGGCCATGGATGAATCGACCTTGTAGACCCGGAAGTCGTCGTCGACGATGAGATTGCGGATGTTGGAGAAGTCCAGATCGGCGATGAACTGCTGGAAGAGACGCGCCTCGCGCAGGTCGTTCTTGAACTTCTCCGGATCGGGTGGTTCGAGACCCTCCTTCCGGCGTTCCGCCTCGGTCCTCGCGCCTTCCACCCAGAGACACAGCGAACCCGTGCGCGAGAACATCATCCGCTCGACGCACGGCGGCACCAGACCGAGGCCCATCAGGAGATCGAGCTCGAACGCCGCGATCTCGTGCTTGTAAGAGTCCCAGGCCCGTTCGACCTCGCGTCCGTCACCAAAGCGGAAGTTCGGGTAGAGGGTGTGCTCGTCCTTGAAGACCGCTCGCAGCGTCCGTTCGCCGTCGGAGACGCGGACCCGCAGCGGGTCGGTGATCGCGACGGTGTCGAAGCTCTCGGGCTCGCCGACGACCTCGGCTGTCCGGAGAAACTCCACCGCCGCCGACCCGGTGAGCGGAAGACCCACCACCGCCGCTTCGGCGGTCCTCTCCTCCGCCGCCTCGACGCCGGTCACGACCGCCAAGACCAGCGTCGCAACGAGAATTAGTTTGATTCTCATGATCTGCCGCCATCATACCTCTTCTTTTCCCGCCAGGCACGTCGCCCGCGCTCCCATCGCGGGATCGCGAGTACGATGAACCGGTCGATGCGTCCCGCGGGGGACCGGGAGCCGCCGACGCTCAGCGATCGCCGGAATCGCGCCGCGCCAACGGCCCGAGATCGACACCGAGCTCCTCGGCTCGCTCGGTCGCCTGATCGAGGACGTCCTCTGCGCCGACCTCGTGCGCAGCGATGGCGAAGAGCGCCCAGATCTCGGGAGAGCCGGCGCCTCGTGTTCCCAACACCCGCTTCTTGAGGCGTTTGAAGGCGGGCCCGGCATTCCCCGAGAGCAGATCGAGCCGGCTCTCGACGGCCAGCAGGTCGTCATTGAGGAGCCAGCGGTCGCGACTCGCGATCAGATCACGGGCGATCCGGAGTTCCCTCGCGGCGTCCTGGAGCCTGCCGGCATCGAGATCGAGACGGGTGAGGGCGAGCCGAATCCGGGCGTCGAGGCGGTCACCCTCGGACGCGACATCGCTGTTTCGGAAGAGGTCCTCCCAACCCGGAGGGACCACCGCGACCGCTGCCCCGAGAGCCTGCCGGTAGGACTCGCGCGCACCGTCGGGGTCGCCTGCCGCCCCCCGGCGGAGTCCGGTTGAGAAAGCCGCCATCTTCGGCCACCGATCGGTCGCGAAGAAGCGGCCGAAGACCCTCTCGTCGCGGTCGAGCCAGAAGACCTCCGGCCGGTGATCGGTTTCGAGCCGAAAGGGACTCGACGCGCCCGCCACGAGCACTCTGCCCGCGAGCAGCGGGCGTCCACCCGCGACCGCCTCGGGCTCGCCCGCGATCCCGATTTGGAACGGTACGACGAGCACCGAGTCGGCGATGTCGATCCCGACCTCGGCGACGCGGGTGACATCGAGCCCGGGGCGAGCGGTCTCCGCGACCCGAAAGAGGTAGCGGTAGGGCGCCTGCTGGATGGCGGTCCCGACCACCGCCCAGCGGCCGTCGCGGAGGGCTTCGACGGTGTAGGAATAGCCAACCTCGGGGAGACCGGTGCCGTCGACGTACTGGCGGCGGAACCAGGTCAGGTCGGCGCCGCCGAGCTTGGCGATCGCGCCCAGGAAAGTATCGGTGGAGAGGACCCGGTCGCGGGCGAAGTCGACGATTTCGCGGAGAATCTTCTCGAATTTCTCGTTGCCGAAATACATTGCAAGCATGTCGAGGACGACCGCGCCCTTCTTGTAGACGATGGCCGGATAGGCGCTGCCGCTGACGGATGAGTTGAGACGCGCCCCGACCACCAGGGGGCCGAGGCTCTCGATGGGACGCCCATCCGCGGTGGTCTGCAGGAGATCTGATTGCCAATCCGCCGTCGGGCCGGCGCCCAACCGCACATCCGGGGTGTCGGCGGCGTGGTTTCGAGCCCACAACAGGGCCGCGTAGTTGGCCATGGCCTCCGAGATCCATTGATCGCGGTAGCCCCGCCAGCCGACCAGATTCCCCCACCACTGGTGCGCGAGCTCGTGGGCGATGACGGTGCGCCGGTCCTCGATCCCGAAAACGGGCCCCCACATGTCCCAGTCGATCACCGCCGCCGTCGACAGCGTGACGAAGCCGAGCAGCCCCTGGGAGAAGGACCGCGGCGAGCTCACCACCTGGAGTCTGTCGAGGGGGAAAGGACCGAAGACCTCGGCGTAGTACTCCATGACGTCGATGACGGCGGCGAGGACCGCCTCGGCGAGCTCGTGATCCGCCCGGCTGCCGATCCGATCGACGGCGACGTTGACGGCGATGTCTCCCGCCCGTCCAACCGCGACGTCGTACCTTCCGAGCTCGAAGGAAAAACCAATGGCCGGGTGATCGAGCCGCCACCGCTGCCGCCTGTGGCCGGTTTCTCCGCGGCCGTCATCCTCGAGACTGCCGGGCGCCACGAGCTCGAGCTCCTCCGGCCACTCCACCGTCACGGTGTAGGTCGCGCGGTCGATGATGCCCGCGTGGGGGTACCAACCGGTGGTGTCCCTCTGGATGAAGGCGCCGGTGGCGACCTTTTCAATCGGGCTGCCGGTGTAGGCGATACCGATCTCGAGCTCCTGCCCGGCAGCGACGGGTGCGGCGAGGGCCACGACCAGCTCGTTGCGGCTGCGATACCAACGGAGCTCATCGCCGGCTCGGTCGACGACGCGGACCGGGGTCAGATCCGGGTTCATGTTGAATGCGACCGCGGCGAGCCCGTCGACCAGCACCCTCGAGGTCACGACGGCGGTGGCCTCGAGATCGAGCGCCTTGCCGCGAAGTGCGGCGTTGATTTCGTAGTGTTCCGGCTCGATTCCACGGCTGCCGGGGATCGGCTGCCCGTCCGCACCGGGCAGCGTCGATGACAACCATGTGTCCCAGATCCCGAGATCGTCGACCTCGAGCCCGATGAGCTTGCCCTTGCGCTGAGCCTCCTCGATGGACCGCCGCGCCTGCTTTTCCTGGCGACGGGAAAGCTCGGGCCGGACGAACTGACCGAGAGTCGCCTGCTCGTCGGCCAGGGGATCGACGACGTACAGGAAACGACCCAGGCGGAGGCCTTCGAAGTAGCCGCAGAAGAATCCGGCCGCGAGGGAGTCACCCACGCCGTCGGCGTAGATCCTCGCTTCCACGTCGAGGAGCCTGCGCTCGGGGCTCTCGAACCAGGAGGTGAAGAGGGTCCTCGCCTCGTCGGTCCGGGCGGCGTCGGAACTTCCACCTCCGCGGCCGAAGGCAGCCGAAGCTGCGTCCAGGGCGATGACGAAGACCGCCCGTTCGAAGCTCTCATCGAGATCGGCAGCGCCGGTGAAGAGCTCGAGTTGCCCGGCCTCGATCGCGTCGGGCGCCTCGAGCCCGATCCTGCCGTGCCCGAGGAAGACGAACTCCACCGCGCGCCCGGCCACGGCCGTCGAGGGGACGATGACCCCGTCGGAAAGAGTGATCGTGGCGAGCCCGGCTCTGAGGCGGGCACCGCTGACATGGACCGCCCTGGAGAGATCGACGCCGGCCCGCCGCACCTCGTCGGCGATGGTGCCGGGATCGACGGCCTCGGCAGCCGACCCCGCCGCGGCGAGCACCGCCACGATCGAAATCAACAGCGATGGCAACCTCGTCATTGTCTGCCTAGACTACACTCCTCGACCGACATCGACCTCACAGTCATGCTCGCGACCGCCGGCCCTCGTCCCCGGTCTTGAGAACACAACGGGTGGTTTTCCCGTTCAAACCCTTGGAGCACAACCGGCATCCAAGCGAAGGAGGAAGTGATGCATAAAACCCGATCGCTGATCCTGATGACCGCCCTCATCCTGAGCGCCGCCGTGGCCCAAGCCCAGATCGAGCTTCACCAGGAACACACTTTTGCCGCCCGCCCGGGCCAGACGGTCTCCATCGATGTGTCGTTTCACCGGGTCGAGATCAACATCCAACCGGGCGCCACGGTCCACGCCGTGGTCGATCTCTCCACAAGCGGATCCGGCGGCAAGGCCGAGAGAATCATCGAAGAGCTCAGGCCCGTCTTTCAGGAGAAGGGCGACACCATCATCATCCGTTCCACCCGCAAGGGCGGCTGGAGCTGGTCCGGCGGCAAGCTCAAGGGCAGCGTCACCGTGACGATGCCGCCCGATCTCGACCTGAGAGTCGACAGCTCGTCGGGTTCCATCCTCATCGACGGCGATCTCGGCGATGGCGAGACCGACTGTGACGCTTCATCCGGATCGGTCACCGTCAGGGGCGCGATGCGGCGCCTGAATGTGGACACCTCGTCCGGCTCGACCAGGGTCGAACTGACCCGCCCGCTCGAGAGTTTCACCGCCGACGCCTCATCGGGCAGCGTCAGGCTCAGCGGCGGGGCCCACACGGTCTCGGTGGACACCTCGTCGGGCAGCATCACCCTCGCCGATCTCCTCGGCGACGCGGATCTGGACGCCTCGTCCGGCAGCATCACGGCGCGTTGGGACTCGATCCCCCCCGGCGCATCGATCCAGGCCGAAGCGAGTTCGGGCAGCGTCACCCTCGAGCTGCCGCGCGGCACCGAGATCTCGGGCAGGGCCAGCACCGGCTCGGGCGGGATCCGCAGCGACTTCCCCGGCACCTTCGAGAAACGCAGCGCAACATTCAGCGGCGGCTCGGGCGCGGTGGAGGTTTGGGTCAGCACCTCGTCGGGGAGCGTCAAGGTGCTCGAGAACTGAGCCCGGGTCCTAGGGACCCGTTGCCGACCACGCCGACGTGTCACCCGACTCGAAATCGTCGCTGAAGATCGTCGAGTCCGTACGGATCTCGTGCGAGTACACTCCCTGGACCCCGAACTCGGTCGAAAGATAGACCGGCCACACTCGATCGCCGACCACGGCCATCCCGTTGTAGTCGCCGATGAACTGGCCGTTGCCGAGATCGGTGAGGGCCGAGTCGAACGACGAACCGGTCAGCCGGTGGGTGGTCCAGGTCGCTCCACGGTCGCCGCTGGAGGCGTAGAAGGCATCGATCCAGGCGTTGACGGCGCTGTCGTTCTGCGCGGTCAGTCCGGTGTCGAAGTAGAGCAGGTGGAGACGCCCCGACGCATCGATCTCGAGCCACGGGAAGAACTGGTCGCCGGGCGGGTCCGGGTCGGCGCTGATGACCACCGGAACCGTCCAGCTGTCGCCGCCGTCATCCGACCGCGTCAGCCAGAGATCGACGTCCGCATCGCTCCCCGCGACGCCGCTGGTGTCGAAGTAGACGCAGAAGAGGGTGCCGTCGACCGGATCGACTGCGAGGCTCGCCAGCTGGGGCACCCGGAATTCACCGGGAATCTGGGGCGAAAAGCCGACATCCCAGAAATCCAGGAGCGTCGTGATCCGCACCGGCGCGGTCATGCTCTGGCCGCCGTCGAAGCTCCGCCGAAGGATGTGGCCGTCGCCGTAGTTCCAATAGGAGACATAGACCGTGCCGTCGGGTCCGACCCGGGGCAGAAAGCCGATCCCGGAGCCGAGCGAGAGCGGCGGCGACCATGACGCGCCGAGATCGTCCGAGAACTGGAGCCCGTGGTTGTAGGCGAGGTACAGACGGGTGGTGTCGGGCAGCCCGGGTCGCGGACCCGCCGCCATCCAACCCTTGTCGGCCACACCGCTGGCCAAGGTCAGGACGGGGGCGTCAAAGATGGCGGTCCCCGGCTGCTTGCGCGCGACAAAGGCGCCGCCGTTGGAGTCGAAGGAGATGGCGCCGACCCAGACGGTGCCGGTTCGGGGATCGGCCGCGGTCATCGGATCGCCCTCGACACCCGACTGGTTGGCGGCAGGCGCGCGGACGACCTGGTCGGCCCAGGTCTCACCGTCGAGGCTCACCGAGACTCCCGTCCGGATGGTCCCGCCGGCACTGTAGTCGTTCCAGCTCGCCACCACTTCCCCCGGATGACCCGCCGCCGCCGAGGTTTCGTTGGCCCGCACCGAGCCGAGGGTCGGGTTGAGCCGTACCTGGGGACCGATGAAGATTGCATCGGTCATGCCGGCGGCCTCGCCCGCTGGACGACCGGCGACGACCCTCGCCGAAGGCGCTCGTCCGGCGGCGACCATCTCCGCGAGCTGGGCGGGCACCGGCGCGCCGAGATCCACGGCCTTTGAGAGATGGTGCCGCGCGCCTTCGAGATCGCCGGTCAACCAGGCGGCCGCAGCCAGTCGCGCGTGTGCCGAACCGTGTCCCGGATCGAGGTCGATCGCCCACCGCCAGGCCGCAACCGCCTCGGCGCGGCGTCCGCACCGGTCCAGGGTCAGGCCATGAAAGAAGTGCAGGTCCGCATCGTCAGGGCCCCGAGCCACCGCGGTTGCGAACGCGGCGAGGGCGATGCCGGTGCGCGGCGTCGTGAGCAGTGCGCGTCCCAACGCCGCAAAGGCGATCGGAGAACCGGGCGCACCGCGAACCGCCGCCACCGCCCGTTCGATCGCATCCGGCCGGCGCCCCTCGTCGAGCAGGGCCTCGACCTCCGTGAGCATCGACCTCACGGCCGCCTCGGACAGCGCCGGCGCCGGCTCGGGCACGATCAGTCCATCGACAACGGTGACGCCCGCGAGCGCGCGATCGAGTTGCTGCTCGCGGTAGTTCGACGCCGGGCTCAAACCAACCGATCCGTCATCGGCTCGCCCGCAACTCACGACCGGGATCGACGCGATCGCCAGCATGGCGAGGAAGAAATTGCCGGGTTTCATCCGTGGTCTCCAAACCGCACGACCTTGGTGGCGAGTGTCCGTCTCCGCGCCACGGGTCCGAATCGCTAAATCGCCCTACCGTTCATCGACGCCATCTTTCTCGCGATCAGCAACGCCATCTCCAGCGACTGCTCGTAGTTGAGGCGGGGATCGACGCGGGATTCGTAGGCGCGTCGGAGATCCGCCTCGGCGAGCCCGCGGGCGCCGCCGACGCACTCGGTGACGTTGTCGCCCGAGAGCTCGAAGTGGATGCCGCCGAGATACGAGCCCATCTCCCGGTGGACGTCGAAGCTCTGCTCGACCTCACCGATGATGTTGTCGAAACGCCGGGTCTTGATCCCCTCGGAGGTGGTCTCGGTGTTGCCGTGCATGGGGTCACAGCACCACACGACGCGACGACCGCTCGCTTTCGCCGCCCGGATCAACGGCGGCAGACCGTCGGCGATCTTGCCGCAACCGAAGCGGTGAATCAAAGTCAACCGGCCCGGCTCGTCATCGGGGTCGAGGACCTCGATGAGCTCGGTGAGCCACTCGGGAGTCATGGCGGGACCGATCTTGACCCCGATGGGATTGCGAATGCCGCGGTAGTACTCGACGTGGGCGCCGTCGATCTCACAGGTCCGCATCCCCAGCCAGGGCAGATGGGTCCCCAGGTTGTACCACCCCTTGCGTCGCGGGACCTGGCGGGTGACGGCCTGCTCGTAGGGCAGGTGCAGCCCCTCGTGGCTGGTGAAGAAGTCGACCCTGCTGATCTCCCCGGCCTTGGAGTCGGCGAGAATCTCCATGAACCGGATGGAGTCCGAGATCGACTCCACCATGCGCTGATACTCCTTCGCCCGCGGCGAGTGCTCGACAAAGTCGAGGTCCCAGTATTCGGGGTGGCGGAGATCGGCAAAACCGCCCTCGACCAGCGAACGGATGAAGTTGAGCGTCAACGAGGAGGTCTGGTAGCCGCGGATGAGGCGATCCGGGTCTGGAATACGGTCGGACTCGGTGAAGTCCGGGCCGTTGATGAGGTCGCCACGGTACGACGGCAGGCTGACGCCGTCGCGGGTCTCGGTGTCCGAGGACCTCGGTTTGGCGTACTGGCCGGCGAAGCGACCGACGCGGATGATCTTGCGCTTGAGGCCGAAGGTCAGCACCAGACTCATCTGGAGGAGAACCTTGAGCTTGTTGGTGATGACGGCCGCCGAGCACTGGTCGAACCGCTCGGCGCAGGCGCCGCCCTGGAGCAGGAACCGCCGCCCTTCAGCCGCCTCCGCGAGCTGCGACTTGAGACGCTCGATCTCCCACGAAGTTACCAACGGCGGCAGGTCCGCAAGCTCGCCGATGGCACGGTCCAGTCGGTCGGGATCGGGATAGGTCGGCTGTTGCCTGGCCGGTCGTTGACGCCACGAAGAGGGAGACCACTCGTTCATAGCCGCGCATCATACCTCAACAGCTGTCGGAATCATGGTGATCTCAGAGTCGCTTCCGGTCGACCAGATCCAACCCGGTGATCTTCCAGACGCCATCGACAACCTCGATCCGGAGATCGGCAACGACGCGATCCCGGCGTTGATGGCGGTGTCCCCAGTGTCCGACCGCCGCCTCGACAACCCAGGCGCAGCGTACGGCGAGTCCACCGTCAGAACCCAGCAGCTCGAGATCCGTCACCTCGACCTGCTCGACCCTGGCCCTCACACGTCCCTCGCCGGCGAGCTCGAGGCCCCGCCGGATCGAGGAGCACGCCTCGGTGGCCTGATCCCCGGCGACACTCCGCTCGAGGGTCTCGCGAATCACCCCTTCGTCGCGGGAATCAAATGACCGGTAGAGGTTGTGGAGGAGGGCGGAGACAACATCTGAAGCTCGTGCCGGGTTGACGGTGGCCGACCGGGCGGCGATCCATCCACCCGCGGCCAGTCCCGCCACCGCCAACGCCAGGGCTGCGACCACGCCCCGGGACGCACCACCGCCCGCAGCCCTCGCGCCTGCGCGGAGCAGCAGCACCGACGCCGCGACCACACCGATTCGGCAGAGCCACATGATGAGTCGCATCAGCGCCGTTGGCGGCGCTCGAACACCCATCAGCGACGGCGCAGTCGGGTCGTCGAGGGAGCTCTTCCACCGGAGAACGTTGTCGTCCCGCTCGAGGGAGGATCGCTGCGGTCCGGTCTCGTCGATCGCCGCCCCGAAAATCCTCTCAATCCGGTCCGAGAAGAGCTCCCAGGTCACAGCGGTTTCCCGGGGGGTGCCCGTCCGAGGCTGGACAAAGACCACAGCAAGGGTCGCTGCCTTCGCATCGAGTTCGCGCGCCGGTGTGATGACCGTCGAGGTCCGCCATCTTCGATTGACGAAATTGACCCGATCGAGCACCGGCGTGACCGGCTCGCCATCGATAGTGAGATCGAGGTGCCCGGCGAAAAACCCGCCCACCCGCTGTTTGACCTCCTCCTGGATCTCGGCCGGGATCGTCTTCAGACATCCAATCCCGAGGTCGGTCCAGGTCTGGATGTCAACCGGTCGGGCGATGACCTCGACCCGAACCTCGGTCGGCTCGACATAGAGAAACACGTTGAGGGGCGAGTCGTCCTGCCGCCCCAGATCGCGATCACGGAACCTGGAAAACCAGGGGTCGCCCCAGTCGAGATCGAGAGTCTCTTCGCCGACGAGGAAACCGAAATCCATGACCGGGAGACCCTGGTGGTAGGTGATAAAACCAATGGTGGCCGATGGACCGCCGTCGTCGTCCGTCGGTGGTTTGAAGGTGAGCGTCTCGGGTCTGCCGTCCAGTTCATAGCCGAAGACCACGAAGACCACCTTCTTGCCGGCGTCCTCGGCTCTGGTCAGGGGTTCGCCGGTGATCTCGTCGCGCCGCGCCCGGCGTCGGGTCTCGAAGGAGATCAACCGGCCCGCCCTGGGCGCACCGCCGTCGGCGCGGACGACGAACTGGTCGCTGAAGAACCGCTTGAGCCGGACCTCGTCGGGTTGGGACTCGAGACCCATTCGAACCCTGAAATCGTCCGGGAAGATGCCTTCGAACGGTCGGAGATCCGGTACCGACGCCTCGAGTTCGACCCGGACCGCGTTCTCTTCGATGAAGATCTCGATAACGGTGGTTGCGTTCATCGCCTCGGTGACGATGAGGGAATCCGCGGGTGCGAGGCTTGGGGAGAAAAGAAGAACACAGGTCGCGACCACGGGAACCGGGCCGACCAACCAGCGCTGGACAATCGAAGGCATGGACGAATAGTAGTCGATTCCGGTTCGCCTCCGGCCGGGAAAACTCCGCCGGGTCGCCGACCACCGGTTAAACTGGGGCCCATGGCCGACACCCACCGACGGAGTTGATGTTGATGATCACCACAACCGGATCGAAGCCTCAGAACCCTTCGATGCTCCCGGCCGTCGCCCTGGTCGTGGGTCTCGGCGTGGTCCTTCTGACCGCGCAATCGACCAAGGGCTTCGGCCCGGTCGGATCCCTCCTCACCGTCGGCCTTTGGGTCATGCTGTGGACCCTGGCGACGCTCGGCGCGGGCCGGTCCCTTGTCGGGTGGGTTCGATCCGGCGCCGAGGAGGACAGCGAAGATCTCCTGCTCGCATGCGTCATGGGATCCGCGGTTCTCTCGGCCGCCGCGGTCGCGCTGTCTCTTGCCGGTTGGTTCCGTCCCGGCCCGCTGCTCGGCGTACTCGTGATCGCTGCGATTATCGGGAGCATCGGCCTCTACCGCCGTCCCGTCGCCCTGCCCCGATTCGAGGGTCGGACGGTCTGGCTCGCGGCGCTGTGGCTCATCGCCCTGGCGGTGGCGGCCACCGTGACGACCTTTTACGACCAGTGGCACCAGCATTTGGGATTTCCCTGGCTCTGGCTTCGACAGGGCTCGATCCACGTCATCCCGCGGAACTTCTACTCCTACATGCCGGTGAACTCGAGCCTGATGTACGCCTACGGTCTCGGCGGCCTCGGGGCATGGTCCGCACAGGCGATCCACTGGTGGAGCGGGGTACTCACCATCCTGATCTGCGGCGCCATGGGCCGCCGGGTCGTCGCCGACGGCGGCGGCTGGTGGGCGGCGCTCGTCATGGCAACCACCCCTGCGATGGTTCACCTCGCGGCCTCCGGGGGCTCGGACCTGGTGGTGACCATGTTCGCGGCCGGCGCCTGGCTCGGCCTGCTGCGCAGCGCCGACGGAGGTCCTCACCCGCTGCGCTGGTGGCTGCTCGCC
>JAHECW010000160.1 GCA_024641545.1 Acidobacteriota bacterium | reverse complement strand
GCCACCCGGACGATGAGGTTGCGGTGGGACTCGGGGTCGATCTGGGCCTCGCGCAGGGTTTCGGCGCTGACGACGTTGAACTGGACGTGGTGGGTGTCCATCCCGAAGTAGCCTCGGACGAGACCGGCGAGGAGATCGATCCCCGGTTTGCCTTCGAGGAGCTGCGGGGTGAACTTCTGGTTGAGCAGGGTGCCGCCGGTGCGCAGGTGGTCCATCTTGGCGGCGGATTTGAAGACCGCGGTGGGCCCTTTTAGGTCGGCGCCCTGCACCGGTGAGATCCCTTCCGAAAGCGGCAGACCGGCGCGCCGGCCGTCGGGCATGGCGCCGATCACCGACCCGAAGTAGACGTGGCAGGTGGTGGGCAGCATGTCGATGTGGTACTTCCCACCGCGGCCGTTGGGCCGGCCGTCCACCGCCTCGAAGAAGGCCTCGAAACAGCGCACCATGATCTCGTCGGCGCGGTCGTCGTCGTTGCCGTAGCGCGGGGTGCGGTTGACGAGCTTTTGCCTGAGGGGTTCGTGACCGACGAAGTCCGCGCTCAGGGCCTCGCGGAGCTCGGTGAGGGTGACACCGCCATCATCAAAGACGTGCTGTTTGATGGCCGACAGGCTGTCGGTGATGGAGCCGATCCCGACGCCCTGGATATAGCTCGTGTTGTAGCGCGCGCCGCCGGCGTTGTAGTCGCGCCCGGTGGCGATGCAGTCGTCGATGACGATGGACAGAAACGGCGCCGGCGCGTCTTCGGCGTAGGCCCGCTCCCAGATCGCGTTGCCGCGGCTCTTGATTTCCACGAAATGGTCGACCTGAGCACGCCAGGCCGTGAAGAGCTCGTCGAAGGTGGCGAAGCCGGCGGGGTCGACGGTCTTCGGCCCGAGCTGCTTCCCGGTACGGGGATCGACGCCGTTGTTGAGCACGAGCTCGAGCAGCTTCGGCAGGTTGAAATAGCCGGTCAGGATGTAGGCCTCTTTGCCGAAGGCGCCGGCCTCGACACAGCCGCTGGTGCCGCCCTCGCGGGCGTCCTCCACCGACTTGCCCTGGCGCACGAGCTCCTTGACCACGGCGTCGGCGTTGAAGACCGAGGGAAATCCATAGCCCTTGCGGATGACCTCGAGCCCGGCGCGGAGAAAGCGATCCGGGTTCTCGATCGAGAGCTGGAGGTTGTTCGACGGCTGCAGCAGGTGCATCTCGTCGATGACCTCGAGCAGCAGGTAGGTCACGTCGTTGACCGCATCATCTCCGTCGCGGGTCAGACCGCCGAGATTGATGTTGGCGAAATCGGTGTAGGTGCCGCTCTCGGCGGCGGTCACGCCGACCTTGGGCGGCGCGGGGTGGTTGTTGAACTTGACGAAGAAACACCCCAGCAGCTCCTTCGCCCGCTCTCGGGTGAGCGAACCGTCGGCCAGCCCGCGGTCGTAGAACGGGCCGAGGTGCTGGTCGAGGTGGCCGGGGTTGAAGGCGTCCCAGCCGTTGAGCTCGGTGATCACGCCCAGGTGGGTGAACCAGTAGGTCTGGAGCGCCTCGTGGAAGTCGCGCGGCGCGTGCGCCGGGACTCGGTCGCAAACCTCGGCGATCCGTTCGAGCTCGGCTCGGCGGTCCGGATTCACCTCGACGGCAGCCTTTTCGCGCGCGAGCTCGGCGTGGCGCCGGGCGAAGACGATCGCGGCGTCAGCAGCAACGTCCATGGCCTGGAGCTGGTGACGCCGGGCCTCGCTCTCGGCGTCACCGGCATCCCCGAGGGCTTCGAGACCGGCCGCGATCTCACGCTGGAAGTCGAGCAGGCCCTTGCGGTAGATCTTGTCGTCGAGCACGGTGTGGCCGGGCGCGCGCTGCTCCATGAACTCGGTGAAGATGCCGGCCGAGTAGGCGTCGTGCCACTGCCCGGGAAGCTCGTCGAGGACCCGGTCGCGGAGCGACCTCCCCTTCCAGAAGGGGACGACCTCGGCGGCGAATCGTTCGATGTCCTCGGCGGCGACCTCGTAGCTCGTCAGCTTGCGCGTGCAGAGGATCTCGAGGTCCTCGACGCTGTGGCAGGTGATTTCGGGGTAGGTCGGCGTCGCCTTGGGCGCCGGTCCTCTCTCGCCGACGATGAGTTCGCCGTCGCCCAAATAGAGGCGCTTGTGGGTGCAGAGGTGGTGGAACGCGTGGGCGCGCAAGAGCGGCGCCGGCCAGCGGCCTTCGTTGTCGCGGTAGAACTCGGTGAGGAGCAGTGCTCGTTCAATGGAAACCGACGGCACGGCGTCCAGGCTTTCCCGGCGCAGCTCGGCAACGCGTGAGTTCACATCGCACCTCCGTTGTAGACATCGAGCCCGTGTGCGCGCAGCCGCTCCACGACCGCATCGACCTCGTCCTCGCTCGGCGAACGGAATTCGGCGGCGGTCGTCTCCCTGCCCAGGCGGCGATGCTTGTCGACGCCGGTCGGGTGATACGGCAGGACGAAGATCGGGTGGGGGTTGGGCAGCGCAGCGACAAACGAGGCCATGGCCTCGAGATTTTCGCTGTCGTCGTTGAACCCGGGGATGAGCGGGAAGCGGATCCAGATGACCGCGCCCTGCCCGCTCAGGGTCCGCAGATTGTCGAGAATGCGCCCATTGTCGACTCCGGTGCGGCGCTCGTGCGCCGCCGAGTCCATGTGTTTGAGGTCGTAGAGCAGGACATCGGCCAAGCGGGCGATGTCGCTGACAACCTTCTTGGACGCGAAACCGCTGGTGTCGACCGCGGTGTGGAGCCGCTTTTCGCGGCAGAGCTTTAGACAGGCGGTGAGAAAGCTCGGATAGCACAGGGGCTCGCCGCCGGAAAAGGTCACCCCGCCCCCCGAGGCCTCGAAGAACGGCCGATCGCGCTCGATTTCGGCGACCAGATCGGCGACCGCCCGGGGCTCGCCGATGAGCTCGCGAGCCTCGCCCGGGCAGGCCTCGGCACAGGCGCCGCAGCGCCGGCAGGTTTCGTCGTCCCAACCCGGCCCGCGCGCCGGCCGTACGCCGTCCGACTCAGGGCACGCCTCGACACAGGCGCCGCATGAAACGCACTTCCCCTCGGTGATCGCCACCTCGGGGGCGCCGTCGAGGCTCTCCGGGTTGTGGCACCAATCGCAGCGCAGCGGGCAGCCCTTGATGAAGACCGTGGTGCGGATCCCCGGACCATCGTGGATGGAACAGCGTTGGATGTTGAAGACGGCCACCCCGGACGGGGCGGAATCGGGATCTGAGGGGTGCTCAAGCTCCTTCATCGTCCTGCATAGAGTATATATCCAGGAGCCTTTGATCTCTTGTATAATTTGCGAGGACAAATTACGGAATCGGCATAGTTTAGGACTTAGAAGGTGAGAAAGTCAAAAGGTTAGAAAGTGGGAAGGTGAGTCCGATGGGAACAGAGCAGGAACTTGCCGCGATCATCGCTGCGGCGGGCTTTGTCGAAAAACTCTTCGACCGCATCCCGAATGTGGTCTTCTTCGTCAAGGGCCTCGAGGGCCGCTACCGTGTGGTCAACACGACGCTCGTCGAGCGTTGCGGGGCGGGCTCGAAGGCGGAGCTCATCGGCCGCACCGCCTCTGAGGTTTTTCCGGCTCCCCTCGGCGAGCGTTATCTCGAACAGGATCGCCGCGTTGTGCGCTCGGCCGCCCCGATCACCCAGAAGCTCGAGCTCCACCTCTATCCCAACCACCTCGAAGGCTGGTGTCTGACCGACAAGATCCCCCTCGTCGACGGGAACGGCGCGGTGGTCGGGGTCGCAGGCATCTCGCGTGATCTCCAGGGACCGACCGCGGACGACGACGGGTTCGGCGATCTTGCCCGCGCCATGGAACTCGTCCGAACAGAATTCCTCAACCCACCGGGTGTCGAGGAGATCGCCACCCGGGTCGGTCTATCGGCCTACCAGCTCAACCGGCGGCTCAAGGGCCTGCTCGGCATCACCGCGCGGCAGCTGCTCATCAAGACCCGAGTCGATGAGGCGTCTCGACTCCTGCGAACGACCGCGCTCGCCATCGGCGATGTCGCCCAACAGAGCGGCTACTGCGATCAGAGCGCCTTCACCCGCCAGTTCCGCCGCTCCACCGGGCTGACGCCGCGGCAGTATCGCAATCGGCATTCACGGGACTGACAACCCGGACCACCTTTTCAGCCACGACCACCCCAGCCGTCAGAAATATCGCTCCAGTATCCGGTCGCAGTATGGCTCCAGGTTGCCCAGACCCCGGACGTGTTCGGCAAGCGACGGCTCCACTGGCAACCGCACGATCATCACGACCAGCCCGAAGACGGTGGCATCGGTGGTTGTCGGTTCGGCGCCGAAAAAGAACGGTTGCGCGCCGAGCAGGCACGAGAGGGCAGAGAGATCCTGCCGCCCCATCCGCCAGATATCTTCGTCACGGTGCAGGGAAATTCCGTGGCCCCTGAGATCGCGCGCAATCTTGCGCCGGACGAGACGGGTGACCACCGGTCGCACGAGAGCCGGCAGTCCCGCGAAGAACCGGCTGATCACCTCCGGACCGGACGCAACCCAGCGGTAATGGACCAAAACGTGGTAGAGGTGGTTCTCAACCAACCGCTGTACGGCGAGCGCGGTGGCAGCCTGTGCGGGGGTCAGCGTCGCATCGGGGTCGAGCCCACGGGTCCGTTTGAGGTGCTCGATGACCAGCGACGAATCGCCGATGGCCACGCCGTCATCCATGATCCAGGGCATCTTTCCCAGGGGCGCCCGCCTCGTATCTGTCTCCTGGACAACTGTGAACTCCAGCCCCACCATCCGCAGCCAGGTCTCGAGCTTGAGGCAGAAAGAACTCAGGTTCGGCAGCCCGAAGGCAGGTGGAAACTGGTGCAGCTCGATCATGATCCGACCACCTCCCGGAATTTCGGTTCACCCCACAGCGGTTCGAGACCGAGATCGCGGTGGAGCCGTTCATCGTGCGGCAGACCAGCCGCGAAGGCCTCGCACAGTAGCTCGATGGCTCGATCGTGATCGCCGCGGTGGGCCTCGATGCACGCCCGCTGAAGCATGGGTTCACCAAAGAGGAACGGTCGCTGGATCTGCTGCAGGGAGGTGTCGACCTCGTCCGCTCGAGCCGTGTCGCCAACCCGGATCGAGAGCCAACCGACCGCACCCAACGCCTGCAACTCATCCTCGGCGGCGCCGCGTTCGTACAGCTCTCGTGCTTCCAGCCAACGCTCGGCGACGCTAAACGCTCCACCAAGCACTTCGCCAGGGGCTCGGTCTCGACCCTGTCGCTCGACCCAGGCGACGGTTCGTCCCGCCATCTCCATGGCCGCCTTTCTCTGGCCATGGGCCCGCATCTCCACCGCCGCCTCGAGCATGAGCCGGCCGGCCAGGGCACGGGCGGCCGGAACCGAGAGACTTTGATCCAGCACCTTTTCGACATCCTCGAGTCTGCCGGCCGCCGCCAGCGCCCTGACCTCGAGACCGAGCACGGCGATCGGGTTGGGGATAGCCGCGGCCACGGCCCGAATCTGCTCCAGCTCACGGTCGTGCTCACCGAGCACGTGGTGCGCCGACGCGATCAACCGACAGCGGACGACGCTCGCCGGATGCCTGACGAAACGTCCGCGCAACCGGATCGAAGAGCATGCCTCGACCGCGAGCCGTGGCCGACCCGCTCGAAGAGCGGCGGTGGCGACCAGTATCTTGGTCGGTCCATCGTTCGGAATAAGAGCCTCCATGGACTGGAGAGCGGCCAGCGCCGTCATCCACTGCCCTTCGAGCCGGGCGCGAAAAAACCTCCTCAAGTACTCGAGCCCCGGCCTGTCGATGGAGCAGCTTGCTTCCATCGCGTCCACGGCGGCCGCAGCCGCCACGCAATCTCCGGTGTTGAGGTGGCAGACGATGAGGTTGGCCCACGCCGGCGCAAAGCCCGGCGCCAGCTCGACGACGCGACGAAAGTGACGCTTGGCCGCAGCCATGTCGCCGAGCACCTGCTCGCGTCCTTCGAGAAACTCCCGGTAGGCGTCAAAGGGCGGCGGTACGCCGAGCCAGCCGAGACCCACCTGTCCGAGTTCCTCAGTCCCGCTCGCATAGTGGCAGGCCAGGAGACCGGCCACTCGTTGCCGAAGCGTCTCAATGATCTCGACCACCCGGTCCGACCGGCCCACGACCGGATCCAGCGCCCACAGGAGTCGCTCCTCGTTGGCATCGGTGACATTGGCCTGGAGCAGGATGGAACCACCGTCAAGGTAGTACGAGCCCCACACGATCACACCGGCGCCGGTCTCGGCGGCGGCGTTCAGGACCGGGTCGCAGCCGTGCGGCGCATCTGCCTGCCGCACCATCTCACGGGCCGTCGAGGCCGGGACCACGTCACCCACGGCCCACCGCGCCAACCCCTGGGAGAGCCAGTCCATGGCCATCAGGCCGATGACGTCGCGGCTCGGGTCTCCCGTACGGTTTTCGAACGGCAGCACCAGAACCCGCCTCGGGTCGAACGCTTCGGCAGGGTGCTTGGACCGATCCACCTCTCCGCGACCAAGGGCTTTGATCGTTTCCCGGCCTCTGATCTCGGCAACAACCCGATAGCCCCGTTTGGGGATGGTCTCGATGAAACGCGGGTGGCGTGCGTCGTCGCCCAGCACCCGGCGGAGCTCTGCGATCGTGTTGGTGAGGGTCCCCTCGGAAATATAGCGCCCCTCCCAGACGGAGTCGATGATCGCGTTCTTCGACACGACCTCGGGGGCGCTCGCGGTCATGAATACGAGCAGGTCCATCACCATGGGTTCGAGATGCCGTGTTTCCTGACCCAACACCAGCTCGTTGTCGCGCGGGCGCACCTCCCAGTCGCCGAGCCCAAAAGATCCACTCGATCTCTCTACCGGTGCTGTCTTGGGGTACATGGTGGCCCCATTGTAGTCCCTTCCCGAGATCCGGGTCTCCGGAAATGGGATCACGACACCACCAGCGCCTTCGTTATGGCGGGATGGATGTTGGAGCCTGCTCACCATCGTGTCCTCAAAAGAGGCAGCGGACCGGGCGATCGGCCCGGTCCGCCGTGTGTGCCTACCTTCCGGGAACGAATATCGGGTCGTTGGTGCCGTTGTCCACAACCGATGCGTAGGTGAAAAACGCCGCACCATCGGTGGCCGAGCTGACGACCGCGAATGCGTCGTTGAGGTCGTCAACCCCCTTCCCCGAAAAGACGTCGTTGACCTGGACCGAAGCAAACGGTTCGACCTGCCGCTGAAACTCGCCGAGCGAGGATCCATCCGCGGCGAAAAGCTCCACATCAACCGTGGCGGTAATCGCACAGGCGCTGGCGATGCCGATGTTGGTGCGACCGGTGTCGTCGTTCTGGAGTTGGATCAGGTACCGGTCCTGCCCGGGCCCGGCGGCGTTCTCTGCGTCGATTCCCTCGATGTACTGCCCAAAAGAGCCGTCCCCACCCGCCGTGGCGGTTCGAGCCGAGGCCATCAGATCACCACGCACCGCGGTGATTCTCAGGGTTCCCGCACCCTCGGCTTCGAACAGGCTTGCCAGCGCGTTGGCGTAGCGCACCGCTCGGCCCGGCGCCAGATCGAAGGACATGGCTTTCGGCGCGAGATTGGCCTGGTCGCGAACCAGCAGTTCCACCGAGTAGGAGGCTGAGTCGGTCCCACGGTTCATGAGCTCGAGAGCGGTGGTCCAGCGGCTGCCGTTGGCGCCTGCCGTGTTGGCGGCGCCCGGAATGAAGAACGTTCGCGGCACCAGTCGGTAGACCTTCACGCCCAAATCACCGGCCACGTAGAGCGCTCCCGACGACCCCACCGCGATCCCATTGATGGTGCCGAACGGCGGCAGCATTCCGGTTCCGACCATGGAGAGCTCGAGACCGCTCACCACCGGCGTCACTGCTCCGGTTGCGAGGCGAATACGCGACACCCGGCCGGCCGTGCCCTCGACCACGAGCAGCGAGCCGTCGCGATCGAAGGCCATCCCCTCGGGACCGCTGAGCCCGGCGGCCGCCGGAATCGGATCGGCCAGCTCCCTGCCGTCGGCGATCAACTGCCACACCATCCCGGTGTACCAGTCGCCGACCCACAGGTCGTCGTCCTTGGCGGCGAGTCCGAGGGGGAGCACGATTTGATCGGTGATGTCCGCAAGCACCGTTGTACCGCCATCCCCGACACGAACCACCCTTGCCTGGCCCTCGCCCATCCCGAGGTCGACGACAACGAGGTCGTCGCCAAAGGCGATGGCGTTCACGGGTGATGGAATGTCGAAGATGTCTGTGACCACCTCGTTGCGATCCGGTTTCCAGACCTGCACCCTTCCGACCGGGAAGAAGTTGGTCAGAACGAGATTATCCCCGGCAGCAGCGACCGAGAGAGCCCCGCCGAAACCGGTCGCCGGCATCGCCATCCGCTCGACGCTCACCACCGCGCCGGTGGCGCCATCGTATTCGCGCAGCGAGAACAGACCACCCACGAAAACGGACTCCCCGTCGGTTCGGTGCCTGACGGCGATCCCGGAGGGCATGGTCAGACCACCCGGCACCACCGTCTGAACCGTGCTGCCGGGCATGACCACGGCCACGACGCCATCGGAGTAACTGGTGACGAAGAGCGCCCCGGTCGGAGCAAACGCCATGCTGTCGGGCCCGAACGGGAGTTCCGCATAGGTCGAGTGGCTCCCGGTGGCGGGATCCATACGCTGGACCGTGAAGCCGGTGCGTTCGAGCACGTAGAGCATCCCGTCCGGCCCAAACTTGACGTTGAACGGCCCAGGAATGCCATCGGCGATCGTCTCAACCATCGGCGGAACGACGCCGACATCGATCTTCACCACCCGGCCCTGCTGCGCCAGCGCGCCGTACATCAGACCATCCGGGCCGAACTCCGGGTTCTTGAGTCCGCCGATACCCTGGGCGAGCAGCTCGGGCGGTTCAACAAAGGTCGGATCGACCTGATACAGGGTGTCGGTGTACCAGGGCTCGGTGACATACATTTGTCCACCAGCCGAAAACACGATCGAGTTGACGCCGGGACCGATCATCTGGGTGGTGACCGTGCCGTCCGGCGCCATCCTTCCGACCTCCCCGGTGAACATCTGCGCCCAGTACATGGACCCGTCAGGACCGAAGTTGACGTCCTCCGGCCCGAAGACCCCGCGCTCCGGACCGATCAGATCCACCATCTGCCCCTGGCCCAGGTCGAGGACCGCGATCCCGGCCCCCAGGGAACAGACGTAGAGGTTGCCGTCCGGCCCGAAGCGCACCCCGTATGTGCCCGGCAGGTTCCCCTGAACGAGGACATCGTCCGCGGCTGCGGCCAAGCCCGCGCAGGCTGCCGCGACCAACCCGCAGACAACGAGCGCTCCGACCAATCGAACGTGAGTTCTTGTAACCATCTGTCGCCTCCTTTGGTGATGGAGGCAATGTGGCATCGGGGCTTGTCAAAGTCCTCGGGATAATCCGGGGGAATTCCAGGGATCTTGCGGAGAATCCTGAATCGCGGGCCGTGAAGAAAAAGCGGCGCGCCGGCCGGCCGGCCGGCGCACCTGATGTTCAGTCCCACCAAGTTGTATCACCGGTTTCGAAGCCGTCGACAAAGAGCGCGATGACGGTATCGACGGCGGCGGTGTTGTTGGCCTGGATCGGGTCGAGCTCGGCAGCGGTCACCGAGCAGGAGTTGCTGAAACTGCCGTACTCCGGGTAGCCGAGCACCGTATCGAGGGTAATGACGACGGTATCGGTCGGCGCCATGGTGCCGAGATCGCAGGTCAGGGTGCCACTCGCGAAGGTGCAGTCGGGCGCGCCCGGAATCGACGACACGAAGATCAGCTGGCCAGGAAGTGCGTCGGTGACGGTGACCGATGTGGCCGGCAGCGGACCGTTGTTGGTGACGGTGATGGTGTAGGTCAGCGGACGCCCGGAGGGTGCCGGCTCGTTGGAGGCGAGCATGGCTATCTCGAGATCCGGACCTTCGACGATCTCAACCATGTAGTCCTCGACCTCGCCGTGGGTGGCGTAGCCGTTCGGGTAGAGGCCGGGAGTGAGAGAGAAACGGAACCGGGCGTAGGTCGAACCGAGGGCGGCGGTGATGGGCACCTGCAGAGACAGTGGGTTGACTCCCGCCGCGAGGCTCTCATCGGTAAAGACCTGTTCTCCTGCGTCATCCCAGTCGCCGTCTGCGTTGAAATCAATCCACGCGCTCAGGAGACCCGTGGCGGAGGCGGTGACCTCGAGGGAGGCGGCGAGTCCTCTACCGAGGCCGGAGGTGAACACCACGCCGTCTTCGTCATCGGTGCCGCCGGTGTCATCACCGTCGGCCGAGGCGGTGGGTTGCCCGTCGCCCTCGAGGTCTACCGTGGCGCCAAGGTGGAATCCGCTCACGATGATGTGGCGGGCGCCATCGGAGGCATGGAGCGTGGGGTAGGTCGGGTCGGGCGCATCTCCGTAGTCGAGGGCTGCGATCATCACATGGTAGTCCTCGACCTCGCCGTCGGAGGCCAGACCGTCGAAGGACAGGCCTCCCGTGGAGTTGAGGCGGAAACGCGCGAAGGTGTCGACATCGGTCGCGGCCGTCAACGGGATGCTGTAGTCCAGATTGTTGGTTCCTGCGACAACCGCCACATCGATGAAGATCTGCTCGCCCGCATCCGACCAGTCGCCGTCCGCGTTGAAGTCAATCCACCCATTGACCACTCCGGCTGCCGATGCGGTAACCCGGATCGTACAGGTCTGGCCGGCGACGAGCCAGGTGATGAAGGAGATTCCGTCTTCGTCATCCCCCTGACCATCGTTGTCGTCACCGTTGGCGTAGGTGCTCGGCTGCCCGTCGGTATCGGCATCGACGAACGCGCCGAGGAAGAGCGGACCGCCGATGATGTGCCGGGCGCCGTTGGATGCACGAAGGGTCGGGTACGTCGGATCCGGCACGTCGCCGAAATCCAGCTCTTCAACGATGATCATATAGTCCTCGACCTCGCCGTCAGGGGCCGCGCCGATCGGGGCAAGTCCGCCGCCGGAATCCACTCGGAATCGGGCTGCGGCGCCGGTGCCGACCACCGCTGCGGCGGGGACGGCGAAACTCAGGGAGTTGACCCCGGCCGAAAGCGACTCATCGGTGAAGATCTGCTCGCCTGCATCTTCCCAATCGCCATCCGCGTTGAAATCGATCCATGCGTTGAGCAGACAGGCCTCGGAGACCTCGACATCGACGCTGGCCTGGCCGCCCGGGTTGACGACGGAGGTGAAGGTCACACCATCCTCGTCGTCGACTCCGGCGAGATCGTCGCCGTCGGCCCCTGGGTTCGGCTGGCCGTCCGTCTCGTCGTCGACGGTCGCACCCAGCAGCAGACCGCCGCCGATCATGTGACGCGCACCGTCGGTGGCGAGCAGGGTTGGGTAGGTCGGATCGGGCGCGTCGCCAAAATCGTAGGCGATGACCGAAGTGACCTCGACCTCCGAGTTGTTTTCCGCGACCGGGTCATCTCGGAGCGAGTCGACGACCGTTGTGGCCACCACATTTCCAAAAACCTGCGGCGTGATCTCGATGGTGATGGGTGGCGCGGCCGCCACTCCCAGGCTCGCCGTGGAACAACTGACCAAGAGATCGACCTCGGCACAGGCCCATCCCGAACCGGTCGCATCGATGAAGATCGAACCGGCCGGCAGGTTCGTCGTGGCCGTCACATCCGACGCCATGGTCGGACCGAGGTTCGTCACCTCCACCGTGTAGACCACGTTGGTGCCGAGGTCTATTGGATCCGGGGCATCGGTCACCACCACCGCCAGATCTGCGGTGTCGCTCTGCATGCTGCCGCGGACTGGCCACACAACGTGATAGTCGTCTCGATCCTTGGAGTCGTCGCTGAACATTCCCCATGCCGAGCTCGGGTAGTACCAGAACGTCGTACCGGACCACGCCGGAAGGTTGGGGATGTTGACAAATCCGCTGTTCTGCCACCATTGGGCGAGGGTCCCGAATGCGGACCCACCCTCGGTGTCATAGTGTTGGAGAGACCGGAGTTCAACGACAGTCGGCAGGCGCCAGTCGTCAAAACCGCAAAGAGACAGAGTCAAGGCATCCTCGAGACCGTCATACCAGCTGCGGGTACCGAACAGATCGGCGTCCTTGGTCCACGTAAGACCCGTGAGCCGGTCGGTCACGCAGTCTCCGCTGACCTCGAATCGAGGCGACGGCCACTCGGCGCCGGCCCGGTGGTCGCCGTCCTGACCGGTTCCGGCGCACGGAACTTCGGAGTAGCTCGCGTCCCAACAACGCACCTGACCGGTGGCTGGGAGCTGAACCGCCCCGCCGGTCGGCCCGCCGCGCACCGGCCACACCGCCCCGCAGGTCACCGCC
>JAHECW010000019.1 GCA_024641545.1 Acidobacteriota bacterium | reverse complement strand
AGGGGATCACCAGGAGATGAAGCGCCAGGAGGATCAGCACGGCCGTCATCTCGCGGCCCTTCGCGCGGTCGTTCCTGTCGCGGAAAGACGTCGGCATGGTCACTCTCCTTCGTATCGGTCCTGGGTTTCAACAAGCTTTGAACAAGCTGTGTGGCAGCCCGGTCGAGTCTAGCAAAGGTCGCAACGGGCGCCCGCTCCGGAGGGTCATCTGTCGTATGATCCGCGGGAGGGTGAAAAGATGACGAACGCAACTCAGATTCGTCCCCGACTCAGCGTGCTCGACGAGCGGCAGGTCGACCAGGTTCACGACTACTCGCTGCGCATCCTGGCGGCCACCGGGGTGCGCGTCGATTCCCAACCGGCCCGGCGCGTTCTGGTTCGAGCCGGGGCGAAGGAGGAGGGCGACCGGGTTCTCATCCCCGGTTCCCTGGTTGAACGATCGTTACGCTCGGCGCCGTCGAGCCTGGAGATCTTCGACCGGCGCGGCAACCCGGCCTTTCGCCTCGGCGACGGCGCCGAGACCCGTTTCGGCATCGGCGTGACCGCGCTCAATTACCAGGACCCGATGACCGACGAGATCGAGCCCTTCGCCCGCCGCCACATGGAAGCGGTGGTTCGGCTCGGGCAGGCGCTGCCGTCGTTCGATGTGATCTCGACGATCGGGGTCATTCAGGACACCCCCGCGGACCTGTCGGATCTTTTCGCCATCCTGGAGATGATGGCGAACAGCACCAAGCCGCTGGTCGTGCTGGTGTCCGACGACGACCGCTATCCGGCGGTGCTCGATCTCGTCGAGCACCTGCATCCCGATGCCGCCGAGAAACCTTTCGTGATTCCCTACTTCAACCCGGTCACGCCGCTGGTCGTCAACCGGGGAACCGCCGACAAGATGACGGCGACCATCGAGCGCGGGCTGCCCTTCATCTACTCGAACTACGGGATGGCGGGGGCGACCATGCCGATCACCCCGGCCGGCATCCTCGCGCTGCTCAATGCCGAGCTCCTGGCGGGGCTCGTTCTGAGCCAGTCGATCCGGCCCGGGGCGCCGATCATCATCGGTATGCTGCCGGCGTTTTTCGACATGCGGGGGATGGCCAATTTCTACGACCCGATGAGCTACGTGCTCGATCTGGCCTGCGCCGAGATGACGGCGTTCTACCGCTTGCCGCACTGCGGCACGTCGGGCAGCGGCATGGGTTGGGGCGCCGACGTCATCGCCGCCGGCCACCAGTGGGTCAACCACCTGGCCAGCTGTCTCGGTCAGGTCGGGCTGGCGCCCTTTGTCGGCGATACCCTGGGTTCGACGACCATGTCGCCGGCGATCATCGTCTACGCCGACGAGGTCATCGCGCAGGCCCGCCGGACCGCCGCCGGGTTCGCGCTGGACGAGACCGCGGCCGCCCTCGGCGACATCGCCGAAATCGGGCCGGGCGGCAACTTCCTCATGGCCCCGGGCACCCTCGAGCACTTCCGCAGCGCGTACTTCGAAAGCAAGGTCTTTCCCAACCTGACGGTGGACGACTGGCGGCAGCAGGGGTATCCCCGCGCCGACGATCGGCTGCGCAGCCGCACCAGGGAGTTGCTGGACGCCGGCACGGCCCCGGAGGACCACGACGACCTCATTGCGCGCGGCGAGGCTCTGATTCGATCGGTGGTGCGCTGAGCCGTGCAACGGGAGCGTAGAATCACTCGTGGACAATCGGGGTCGGGGAGGAGCCGGGATGACAGAGTTTCTTGAACTCGCGACAGCCGTCAAGAGATACGTCAAACCCGGCTGCTCGGTGGCGGCGGAGGGTTTCACCCACCTCATTCCTCACGCCGCGGGGGCCGAGATCATCCGCCAGGGGATCCGCCACCTCGAGCTGATCCGGATGACGCCGGACATCATCTTCGACCAGATGATCGGCATGGGCTGTGCGGACAAGGTGGTCTTCTCGTGGGGCGGCAACCCGGGGGTCGGGTCGCTGTTCCGACTCCGCGATGCATACGAGCACGGGGTTCCGCATGAGATCGAGTTCGAGGAACACGCCCACGCCGCCATGGCGAATGCCTTCGCCGCCGGCGCGGCCGGGCTGCCGTGCGCGGTCTTCAAGGGTTATCGCGGGACCCAGTACCCGGAGGTCAACCCGAAGATCAGGTTCATCGAGTGTCCCTTCACCGGCGAGGTGCTCACCGCCATCCCGTCGCACCGGCCGGATGTGGCGATCGTCCACGCCCAACGGGCGGACCGCCGCGGCAACGTCTGGATGACCGGGATCCTCGGGGTCCAGAAGGAGGCGATCCTGGCCTCGGAGTGCAGCATCGTCACCGTCGAGGAGGTCGTCGAGTCCGTCGACGAGAGGTCCGGCGGCACCGTCATCCCGCGCTGGGCGGTGGATGTGGTGTGCGAGGCCCGGTTGGGAGCATTCCCGTCGTACGCCGAAGGCTATTACGACCGGAGCAACGAGTTCTATCAGCGCTGGGGAGAGATCAGCAAGGACTTCGACGGCTTCCGTGAGTGGATGGAGCGCTACGTGGTGTCGACCGACGATTTCGGCCAGTATCTCGCCAGGTTGAAGGAGGACGGCTATGTCTGAGCCCGCCTACAGCCCGGAAGAGATGATGGTCGTCGCGGCATCAAGGCTGCTCGATCCCGACGACGTGGTGTTTATCGGGATCGGGCTGCCGTCCAAGGCCGCGAACCTCGCCCGGCAGAGCCATGCCCCCGATATCTCGATGATTTATGAGAGCGGGACCCTCGACACCAAGCCCACCGTGCTGCCGCTCTCCATCGGCGATCCCGAGTTGAGCCGGACCGCGCTTGCGGTGGTTTCGGTGCCGGAGATGTTCAACTACTGGCTCCAGGGCGGCTGGATCAGGACCGGTTTTCTCGGCGCCGCCCAGATCGACCGCTTCGCCAACCTCAACTCGACGGTCATCGGCGACTATCGCAGGCCCAAGGTGCGGCTCCCGGGTGCCGGCGGAGCGCCGGAGATCGCGGGTTTCTGCCACCGCACCCTGGTCCTGCTGCGCCAGAACCCGAAGACCTTTGTCGACACCCTCGATTTCGTGACGACCGTGGGGATGGTCCGCGGCGGCGGGTCGCGGCGCGAGCTCGATCTTCCCGGCCGCGGCCCGGAAGCGGTGATCACCGATCTCGGGATCCTCGAGCCCGACGCCGAAACCGGCGAGTTGGTCCTGACCCACCTCCACCCGGGAGTGTCGGCCGAGACCGCGATCGCGGCCACCGGGTGGCCGCTCCTGGTCGCGGAGTCCCTCGACACCACCCAGGCACCGACCGCGAAGGAGCTCGAAATCCTCCGCGCCCTGGTTCCGTCCGGGGCGTCGAATTTCGCGGAGCTGATCCCGGCCAAAGGGCGCGGCCCGGGCGAATCACCGCGGTGACCGGCCGGGGACAACGGAGTTCATGATGACCGAAGCCTTCATCTGCGACGCGATTCGAACCCCGGTGGGGCGCTACGGCGGCGCCCTCGCCGCCGTCCGGACGGACGACCTCGCCGCGATTCCCCTGCGCGCCCTGCAGCAGCGGAATCCGGGGCTCGACCCCGCCGCGGTCGACGACGTGATCCTCGGCTGCGCCAACCAGGCCGGTGAGGACAACCGCAACGTCGCGCGGATGGCGCTCCTCCTCGCCGGTCTGCCGGCCGAGGTCACCGGCACCACGGTGAACCGGCTGTGCGGCTCCGGGATGGACGCCGTCGGCATCGCGGCTCGCGCCATCAAGACGGGCGAGCAGGATCTGATCATCGCCGGCGGGGTGGAGTCGATGTCCCGCGCGCCCTTCGTGATGGCCAAGGCCACCGAGGCGTTCAGCCGCCGGGCCGAGGTCTTCGACACCACCATCGGCTGGCGCTTCGTCAACCCCGCCCTCGAGCGTCGGTACGGCGTCGACTCGATGCCGGACACCGCCGAGAACGTCGCTGAAGAGTTCGGGATTTCGCGCGAGGATCAGGATCGATTCGCCGCCTGGAGCCAGGCCAAGACCGCGGCGGCAATGGCGAACGGCGCGCTCGCCGACGAGATCGTTGCGGTGACCGTGCCGCGCCGGAAACAGGACCCCCTGGTCGTTTCGACCGACGAGCACCCGCGCCCGGGCACGACCCTCGAGCAACTGGGGAGGCTCAAGGCGTTGTTCAGGGACAACGGGACCGTGACGGCGGGCAACGCCTCGGGAGTCAACGACGGCGCCTGCGCCCTCGTGCTGGCGTCCGACGCCGCCGCCGGCAGGCACGGGCTGACGCCCATGGCGCGCGTCGTGGCGATGGCCACCGCCGGAGTCGAGCCCCGGATCATGGGTTTCGCCCCGGCGCCGGCGACCAGGAAGATCCTCGCCCGGACCGGGATGGGCCTCGACCGGATGGATGTCATCGAGCTCAACGAGGCCTTCGCCTCGCAGGCGCTCGCGGTCACCCGGGACCTCGGCCTCGCCGACGACGACCCGCGGGTCAACCCCAACGGCGGCGCCATCGCCATCGGCCATCCGCTCGGGATGAGCGGTGCACGGTTGGTGACGACCGCCGCCCACGAGCTGCGACGAAGCGGCGGGCGCTTCGCCCTGTGCGCCATGTGCATCGGCGTCGGACAGGGAATCGCCATGATCATCGAACGGGTCTAGGGAGCGAAACAGACTTCGCCGAGGGGGAACATGAACTTCACATACGCAGTGCTCGGAGGCGGTCGGCAGGGAACCGCGGCGGCCTACGACATGGCCAGATTCGGTGATGCGAGGAAGGTGCTGATCGCGGATGTCGATCTTCGCGCGGCCGAGGCCTCGGCCCGGCGGGTCAACGCCCTCCTGAATACCTCCATCGCCTCCGCCGTCGAGTTGGATGTCACCGACGAGGCGAAGCTGGAATCGTTCCTCGCTGATGTCGACTCGTTTCTCTCCGCCGTGCCGTACTGGTTCAACCCCGCCATCACCAAAGTGGCGATCCGGTCGCGCGCCTGCATGTGCGATCTCGGAGGCAAGACCGATCTCGTGCTCGAGCAGCTCAAGCTCGACGAGGCGGCGCGGCAGGCCGGCATCGCGATCATCCCCGACTGCGGCCAGGTGCCCGGGATGGGCACCTCGCTCATGGTTCGCGCGATGTCGCTGCTCGACCGGGCGGACCACGTCTACATGTGGGACGGCGGCAACATGCAGCACCCGGAACCGCCCTTCAACTACCGCTGCACCTTCAACATCGCCGGGCTCACCAACGAGTACTACGGCGAGGCGGTGTTCCTCAGGAACGGCAAGGTCACCATGGTGCCGACCTTCCAGCGGGAGGACTACGAGGACGCGGTCGAGTTTCCGCCGCCCATCGGCACGATGGAGGCGTTCGTGGCCGGCGGCGGGACCTCGACGGCGCCCTGGACCTTCGCGGGCAAGGTCCAGACCTTTCAGAACAAGACCCTGCGCTGGAAGGGCCATTTCGAGCAGTGGAAGGCCGTGATCGACATGGGTCTGCTGGATCTCGAGCCGGTCACGATCAACGGTCGAGAAGTGGTGCCGAGAGATGTCCTCCACGCGTGCGTGGAGCCCAAGATCAGGGCCGGGGAGGGCGACAGGGACTTCGTCATCCTGAGGATCAAGGCCATCGGTGAGAAGGACGGGGAACCGGCCGAATCGCTGATCGAGGTGATCGACTACTACGACGACGAGACCGGGTTCACCGCCATGGAGCGGACCACCGGTTGGGACGGCGCCATCGTCGCCATCATGAACGCCCGCGGCCAGACCCCGCGCGGCGTCCATCCGGTGGAAACCGGCGTTCCGGCGGCGCTCTTCGTCGAAGAAATGAAGAAGCGCGGGTTCTCACTGACCGAAAAGGTGACCGGACAGGTACCACGTATTACATTGTGACGTTTTGAACCGCCCGCTCGACGATCTTGCCTTCCGGACAGGAACCTGTGAGCCTCTTGCAAAATTCAAAAGAATGACCATTGAGGTTTCCCGACCCTTGCCACCATCAGGCCGGCGAGACGCCGGCCCTACAAGGGATCTCAGCTCTTTGTAGTGCTGGCGTCTCGCCGGCACAGAGACCACAAACCATCAATAAACGACGGTTTTTGCAAGAGGCTCACGTGGTACCTATCGTGATACGTGGTACCAATCATCGTACCTATCAGTGGTACCTATCGGGTTTCGGGAAAACCTCGCCCCGGCCGGGCCGGGGCGAGGGTCGTTCACGGGTTGTGGATCACCGGCGCTGTCGCCGGCGGGTCATGCCTCACGGCAGAACCGACGACCAGGCGCCGGTGGTGCCGCTCTCGAAGCCGTCGCAGAACACCGGCAGCTCGAGGGCGTTGGTGTCGGTCGATTCGTTGTTGGTCAGATCGGTGTCGAAGACGCCCATGGCCGGGTCCACCGTCGCCGTGTTGACCAGGTAGCCGGTGGCCATGGCGTCCACGGTTGCGGTGGCGGTGTAGACCAGCATGCCGCCCGCGGGCACGGTCACGGTGTCGTTGATGTTGCCGCTGCCGCTGGCGGTGCAGACGGCCCCACCCGAGGCGGCGCAGGTCCAGCTCACGGTGGTGACGTCAGCCGGGAAGGTGTCGATCACCGTCGCTCCGACCGCCGACGCCGGACCGGAGTTGGTCGCGGTGATGGTGTAGGTGGTGCTCCCACCCGGCAGCACGTAGCACGCGTGGTCGGTCTTGCTGATGGCGAGGTCGACCTCCGCGATCACCGTGTCGCTGTCGGTGGAGCTGTTGTTGGCCAGGTTCGGGTCGGTGGCGCCGGTGACCGTGACGGTTGCGGTGTTGTCGATGGTGCCGGTGGCCGCCGGGCTGACCGTGCCGGTCGCGGTGTAGACCACCGCGCCGCCGAAGGGCAGGTTGGCGATGTCGACCAGGTTGCCGGCGCCGGCCGGGGCGCACACACCGCCGCCGGAACCGACGCAGGTCCAGGTCACACCGGTGATGGAGGCCGGGAAGGCGTCGGTGACGATGGCGGCAGCGACGTCGTTGGGACCGGCATTGAGCACCGTGATGGCGTAGGTCACCGGCGATCCCGCCGTGACCTCGGTTACCCCGTCGTCCTTGACGATGCCGATGTCGGCCACCAGGCCGATGTCGTCGATGTCGGTGGAGCTGTTGTTGGTCAGGTCGGGGTCACCTACTCCGGCGGCCGGGTACACGTTGGCGGTGTTGACCAGGGACGAGCGTCCATCGATCAGCACCCCTTCGGCGTCGGTGTCGACGGTCGCGGTGGCGGTGTAGACCACCGACTCTCCGGACGGGATACCCGCCATGTCGTCGATGTTTCCGGCGCCGGACGGGGTGCAGGTTCCGGTTCCGGACGGGGCGCAGGTCCAGGTCACGCCGAGCAGGTCAGCCGGGAAGAAGTCGATCACCCGGGCGCCGGTGACGTCGGATGGGCCTGCGTTGGACACGGTGATGTCGTATGTGACCGGGTCGCCCGGGGCCACCTGGGTCACGCCGTCGGTCTTGAACACGGACAGGTCGGCCACCGGGGTGACCTCGATGTCGTGGGTGATTCCGGCGGTGCTCGCGCCGTCGCAGTTGGTGACGGTCAGGGTCACCGTGAAGGTGCCGTCCAGGGGGTAGGAGTGGGAGACGACCTGGCCGGTCGCGCTGCTCATGTCACCGAAGTCCCAGCTGAACTCGAAGGGCGCTGACCCCTCCGAGGAGGCGGTGAAGGTGATCTCCTGTCCGGGCGCAGCCACCGGCGGGTCGGCGGTGAAGTCGGGGTTGAACGCGGGAGCGCACGACGGGCAACCAGTTGCCGTATAGGTGTACCGGCCGTAGCTGAAGGCCGCGCCCTCGTACAGCCGTCCGGAGACGACCCAGAAGTTGCCGGCGCCGTCCGTGTCCCCCTCCGTCGAGTAGATGGAGTGGGGCGAGAAGACCTGCGGCGGCATCCACACGTCCAGGAGTCCGTCGTAGGCGATCACATAGGTTGAAGCCGTCGAGTCGGCGGTGTAGCCGCCGACGATGAGCAGGAAGCGGTCGTCGAGCACGCCGTCGGCGGAGCGCAGCCAGCCGCCGAACGGGATCGGGGCCCGCGGCGACCAGGTGTTGGTCATCGGATCGTAAGCCTGGGTCGACGGGGTGGAGATCGTGGTCGCCAGGCCGCCGGCGACGACGATCTTGCCTCCGATCACTCCCGCCAGCGGGTACCGCCGGGGGACCTCCATGTTCGGGAGGTTGCTCCAGGAGTTCGCCACCGGGTCGTAGACGATGCAGGTGGCGGTGATGGCGGTGGTATAGCCGCCGAGGACGTAGTACTTCCCGCCCAGGGCAACGCCCGCGTATCCGGATCTGGAAGCCGGCAGGGTGGCGCCGGTGGTCCACTGGCTGCCGGCCGCCGCCGCCGGGTCGAAGATGTACAGGGTGTTCTGCGACGACGTGGTGTAGCCGCCCGCACAGTAGATCTTGCCGCCGATCTCGACGCAGTCGAGCATCTGGCGCGCCGCGGGCATGTTGTCGGCGGTGGACCAGGTGTTGGTGGCGATGTCGTACACCCCGGTCAGGTTTCGTACCGTGCCGTCGGTGCCGCCGAACTTGTAGAGCCTGCCGTTGTAGTAGACCACCGAGTGGTCGCGGGTACGCAGTCCTGTCGGAGCTGTCGGCACGTCGGCGTAGTCGGTGTAGGTCGCCGCCAGGTAGTTGAAGGTGCTGATGGCGGCCGGGTCGGTCAGCCCGCTGGTCTGGCCGGTGACGAGAAGCGACGCGACGTCGGACTCGCCCCTGGGCACGGCCCAGTTGATGTAGACCGAGGCGATGGCGTCGTCCGCCTGCCCCGGCGACAGCGTGAAGCTGGCCGGATCGACCGTCGTCGGCCAGGTCGCGGTGCCGGTGATGTCGAGGGTGTCGGTGGCGGTGAAGTTGTTCTCGACCGTCAGCGGGTAGTTGAAGATGTCTCCGTTGCACCCCGCGACGGCATAGTCGGGGTCGAGGAGCACGTGCGGGCAGGGGTACCAGGGATCGCCCACCGACACGTCGTCGACGAAGATGTTGTTGCCGAACTCGGTGATGGCCACCAGGCCGAGCCTGACGCCCGACATTCCGATGTAGGCGCTGAGATCGACGGCGTGGCGTTGCCAGCAACCGGCCCCGCATCCCGCGTCGTAGCGGGAGATCGGGCCACCGAGGTCATCCCAGGACATTCCGCCGTCGGTCGACGCCTGCACCTGGACCCGGTCGTCGTACTCCGGATAGGCCGAGTCGTGCGACATCCAGAAGCGGAGATAGGGCGAGGTCAGCCCGTAGAGGTCGACGTCCGGCGTGTAGAGCCGGGTCGCGTTGCCAGCGGTGGAGAAGTTGTAGCTGTTCCACTGCGCCATGGCGCCGCCGCCGTGGGGCGCGATGGTGGGGTTGGTGCCCGCCGTCACCCGATTCCAGAGGTTGGTCGTGTTCGGCGGGAGCGCCTCCTGGCCCCAGCCGACGGGCGGGAAGGTGACGTCCTCGAAGCCTTCGGTGAGGACCGGCAGGGTGGCGACGGCGGTGGTCTCGACCGCCCGGTTCACGGCGCCGCCGATCAGGCCGACGCTGTCTATGGTAGCGGTGTTCGTGATGGTGCCGCAGGCCACCGCGTCCGTGTCGACGTCAAAGGTGATCGTCGCGGTCGTGCCGGCGGGCAGGTCGTAGGCCCATTCCACCTGGTTGAGCCCGACATTGTACGAACACATCCCGAGGTCGCAACCCACCGACGACGGCACATAGGTCGTCCCGCCGGGGAGAACATCAACCATGGTCGCTCCTGTGGCAGCCATGTCACCGGAGTTCACGACCTGCACGGTGTAGGTCATCTCATCCCCGACCGCTACCGTGCTTGGCGCCGTCTTGGTCGACGTGGTGAGGTCTGGGCCCGAGACCCGCACACTGACGAGGTCCAGGTAGAAATTGTTGCCGTAGGTCGAGACGCCAAGGAACCCGACGCTCACGGTGGACAACCCCACGAAGGGCGTCAGGTCCACGATGTGCTCCCGCCAGCAGGGCGTGGTGCACGTCGCGTCGTAGCGGTTGAACGTGCCGGCGTCCACCGGCCAGGTGGTTCCGCCGTCAGTGGAGATCTGGACGGTGATGCGGTCGGCATTGGTGGTGTATCCGGTGTCGTGCGACATCCAGAAGTGGAGGCTCGGACCGACCACACTGGTCATGTCGAGCACTGGTGTCGACAGGCGCGCCGAGGCCAGGTTGGGGCAGTTGTACGAGTTGAACTTGGCCATCGCGGGCCCGGAGTACGGCGCAATCGTCGGGTAGGTTCCGCTCGCGACCTGGGACCAGTCGGGATCGGTGCCCGGGTCGTTGACGATTACCTCGGTCCAGCCGGCAGGTGGAAACAGGGCACCGTCGAAGCTCTCCTGAAAATATGTGGCATCGATCGAATCCGGGAGTGGCGTACCCTCGGTGCTCACTCCCTCCGGATCGAACGCAGCCCGCCACGGTTTTTTATTTGGCTCCTCTGACGTCGCCACGGTCGCGACCAGGAGCATGACGACTACCACGGCTATCGGACACGAGTTACGCAAACGCATACGCACCTCCTTCGATAACGTCGTCGCAAGTGGAGCAGAGTGTGAGCGCGTCTTCTGCGATTAGCAAGGAAAAAGGTTCCGGGAGAAGGTTCCTCAGGACAGACGACTCAGACGATCCTGTGGTGTCGTGGTTCTCGAAGGTTCACTGCATGCCGAGAGCGCCGTGGATTCTGGCCGAAGGCGGTTTGTTTTTTGCTGACGGAAAATGCGACCTCGGGCTGAGGAGCCCGTCTGACCGCCACACGACCGTCACCCGGGTGACTCGCCGCTCCTGATCGGAGCCTGCCCGATCAGTCGGCCACCACCAGCGGCAGCTCGATGAAGCTCTCCCGGCCGGGTGAGTGGTAAACGCGCTGCGTGGCTTTCTTGTAGTCCCCCGGCTCGGCCCAGAAGATGCTGGGCACGAAGGTCTGGGGGTTGCGGTCGTAGAGCGGGAACCAGCTCGACTGGACCTGCACCATGATGCGGTGGCCGGGCAGGAAGACGTGGTTGGCGGTCGGCAGGGCGAAGCGGTAGAGCAGCGGCTCGCCGGCCGCGACCGGCGCCGCCCGCTCCAGGCTCTCGCGGTAGCGGCCGCGGAAGATGTCGGCCGAGACCATCAGCTGGTACCCGCCCATGGCCGGCCGGCCCGCCACCTGGTCGGGGTAGACGTCGATGAGCTTGACCACCCAGTCGGAGTCGGTGCCGCTGGTGGCGGCGACGAGGTTGGCGATGGGTTCGCCGCTGATCTTCAACGGCTCGGTCAGGTAATCGGAGGTGAAGACCAGCACGTCGGTCCGCCCGGAGGCCTCGCGTTGATCGTCGACCAGCCACTCGGGCCAGGTCAGGCCTTCGTCCTCATATCCGGTGGGCTGGATGGGCCGGGCCCGAAAGGGCACCGGTTTGGCGGGGTCCGAGATGTACTCGTCGAAGGTCTCGTCGTCGGCGGTCGGTGCCGCGAACCCGAGCCCGAGGCCGGCGCCGAGGTAGAGCGGCGTCGGACGGACCCGGCAGCCCTCGGCGCACCCGGCCGGCCAGGCGGGGAGCCGCCGCCAGAGGTTGGTGCCGGTCTCGAAGGCCAGCACCGGCGGCACATCGGCGGCGGGCGCGCCGTCCTTGAGGTAGCGGGCGAGGAACGGGCCGAGGATCTCGCGCCGGTAGCTGAGCGCGGTGTCGCTGCCGAAGTCGAGCGCGCCGAGGCTGCTGCCGTCCTTGATCTGCTGGCCGTGGTTCCACGGGCCCATGACCAGATACACCATGTCGTTGTCGGTGTCCTTGGGCTCGATCGCCTTGTAGACCGCGATGTCGCCGTAGATGTCCTCCTGGTCCCACAGGCCGTGCACCAGCATCACCGGCACCTTCAGCGGCTCGGCCGCCAGCGCCCGGTCGACCGCCTGGTCGCGCCAGAACGCGTCGTACGCCGGGTGCTCGAGGATCTTGCGCCAGAATCCGACCTGCTCGAGGCCGCGGCGGCGGCCGAGCTCGCCGGCGGAGCCCGCCGCCATGAACATGTCGTAGTCGTCGAAGTGGCTCGTCCACCACTCCACCTCGTTCTTCCGGGTCGCCTCCTGCTCGTAGAAATAGTCCATGCCCTGTTGCCGGAAGGCGCCGTAGTGGAACCAGTCGTCGCCGATCCAGCCGTCGACCATGGGGTTCATGGGCACCGCCACCTTGAGCGCCGGGTGCGGGTCGACGAGCGCCATCAGGGTCAGAAAGCCGTCGTAGGAAATGCCGAGGATGCCGACCCTGCCGTTGCTCTCCGGAACGTTTGTCACCAGCCACTCGATGGTGTCCCAGGTGTCGGTGGCGTGGTCGACCGGGGTCGGGTTCTGGGGTCCGCGCAGCGGCCGGTTCATCACGTAGTCGCCCTCGGAGCCGTACTTGCCGCGGATGTCCTGGACGACCCGGATGTAGCCGCCGTCGACGATGACGTCAACGGCGTTGTCGTACCCGGCGAGGGCCGAGCCGAGGTGCGAGCTCTTTGTGTGCGAGGTCAGTGCAGTGGCGTCGTAGGGCGTGCGGGTGAGCAGCATCGGCGCGCCGGCGGCGCCCTTCGGCACCAGGATCACCGTGTGCAGCCTGACCCCGTCGCGCATCGGAATCATCACCTCGCGCCGGACGTGGTCGAAGCCGTCGAAGGTGGGCGTGAAGACGGCGGGTGTCTCGCTCGGCAGATCCGGGTACGTCGTCGTCGGCGAAACGGCCGTCGGCGCATCCTGGTTCTGAGCCGCACCCGGGGCGGCGAGCGCGAGCAGGGTCAGAAGCAGGGCGGGAACTTTCAACGTGCGGACAACGTCGGTGCGGGTCATCGGTTCTCCTCTCGGTCAAAGGTTCCTGAAATTCTCGAGTCCTGCGCCGGCGATTCGTTCGAGCCACTTCCGGCACCCGTCAGGATACCGCCGCACACGGTCGATCCGTGTGCTAGCATCGACGGGAAACTCCAGGATCCGGCGGCAGATATGAGGTTTGATCTCGCGAACAGCGACACCACGGCGGGACGGGGGGCCGGAATGGCGAGCCGGTGTGAAGCCGTCTGGCTGCTGCTCCTGATCCTGGTGGTCGCACCCTGCGCCGCGCCGGCCGAAGCGCCGGCCGCCGCGCGTGACATCTTCGAGGATCGCGCCGAGGAGCTCGGGGTCGACTTCGTGCATTTCGCCGGTGTTTCCGGCGAGTTCTACATCGTCGAGATCAGCGGACCCGGCTGCGGCATGCTGGACTACGACAACGACGGCGATCTCGACCTCTACCTGATTCAGGGCACGATGCTCGGCCCCGGGAAGAGCGTCGGCGACGCGATCTCCCCGCCGCAGGCGGGCCATCCGCTGCGCGATCGTCTCTACCGCAACGATCTGAAGATCGCGCAGGACGGCACCCGGGTTCTCACCTTCACCGATGTCACCGAAGCCTCCGGGATCCGGGCCGACGGCTACGGCGTCGGTGTCGCGGTCGCGGACTACGACAACGACGGTTGGGTCGACATCTTCCTCACCAACTTCGGCCCCAACCAGCTCTGGCGGAACCGGGGCGACGGCACCTTCGAGGAGGTGATCGCGGCCGCCGGCATCGACGATCCCCGTTGGAACTCGGGCGCCACGTTCCTCGACTTCGACCGCGACGGTCTTCTCGACCTCTTTGTCGGCTGCTATCTCGACTTCACCTTCGAGAAGCACGGCATCTGCCGGCTGCCCTCCGGAATCCCCGGTTACTGCGCACCCGAGGCCTACGGCGCCGTCACCAACCGGCTCTACCGCAACCGGGGCGACGGCACCTTCGAGGACCGGTCGCTCAAGGCCGGGGTCCGGCACGAAGCCGGCAAGGCCCTCGGTGTCATGGCCGCCGATTTCAACCTCGACGGTTGGATGGATGTGTATGTCGCGAACGACATGCTGCCGAACCACATGTGGATCAACCAGGGCGACGGCACCTTTGCCAATGACGGGCTGTTCGGGGGCACGGCGGTCAATGCGGACGGGCGTTCCGAGTCGAGCATGGGGGTGGACGCCGCCGACTACGACCGCGACGGCGACGAAGACCTCTTCATGACCCACCTCGGCTACCAGACCAACACCCTCTACATCAACGACGGAACCGGCGTCTTCGACGACCGGACCACCGCCAGCGGGCTCGGCCCCCCGAGCGTCGGCCGGACGAGCTGGGGAGTTCGTTTCTTCGACTACGACAACGACGGTCTGCTCGATCTCATGACGGCGAGCGGCGACGTCTTCGTCATCGAAGCCCTGGCCCGGCAGAACGACCCGTTCCCGATGCGGCAGCCCAACCAGCTGTTTCGCAACGTCGGTTCCAACCGCTTCCGCGACGTGAGCGACACTGCGGGCTCGGTCTTCGAGCTGTCCGAGGTCACCCGAGGCCTCGCCTTCGGTGACGTCGACAACGACGGCGACACCGATGTGCTGCTCGAGAACTGCAACGGACGGGCGCGTCTGCTCATCAACAACCTCGGCAGCGCCAACCACTGGATCGGGCTCCGGTTGGTCGCCGGCGCGCCCCCGAGGGACCAGATCGGCGCCTGGGTCGGCATCCACCGCAAGGGCAGTCCCGTCCTCTGGCGACGGGTCCGCACCGACGGCGGCTACGCCTCCGCCAACGATCCCCGGCTGCTCGTGGGGCTGGCGGACGGCGCGGCGGTCGACCGGGTCGAGGCGCACTGGCCTGACGGGACGGTGGAGGCGTGGACCGGCGTCGCCGTCGATCGCTACACCACCCTGGCCCGGGGCACCGGTTCGCGGGTGAAGCGCGGCGAGTGACCGTCGGGGCGTCTTTGCGGTGGGCGATGGTCGTGCCGTTGGCGCTCGCGCTGGCGTCGCACGCCGGCGCCGTCGATCGCGGGGAGCTCGTCCCGCTGCCGCTGCCCAACCTTTCGACCATGGAGGACGCGACGCGGCAGCGGCTGGAGCTGCTCCAGGGCCGGGTCTCCGCGCTCGGCCGGTCGGGATCCGACGGTGAGCTCGCCGAGGCCTATGGAACCCTCGGCATGTACTACATCGCCCATCATTTCAACGACGCGGCCGAGGCCGCGTTGCGCAGCGCCGCCCTGCTGTCCCCGAACGACTTCCGGTGGCCGTACTACCTCGGGTTCGTCTCACAGATGGTCGGGGACCTCGATGCCGAGGGGGCGGCGTACGCTCGCGCCCTCGAGCTTCGGCCCGGCGACCTCCCGACCCTCCTCCATCTGGCGGAGCTCCACCTCACCCTCGGCGACAACGAGAGGGCCTACCGGGAGTTTCAACGCGCCCTCGAACTCGGCGCGGGGGAGGCCGCCGCGCACGCCGGCCTCGGACGAGCGGCCGGCGCCCTCGGCCGGCCCGACGAGGCGGTCGAGCACTTCACGAGAGCGCTCGAGCTCCAGCCGCAGGCCACGATCATCCACTACCAGCTGGCGCTCGCCTATCGCGCGCTCGGCGACACCGAGGCGGCCAGGCGCCACATGGAGCAGCGCGGCACCAGAGACCCGGGATTCGCCGATCCGCTGCTCGCCGCGATCGAACCGCTGAAGCGGGAAAACGTGGTCGAGGTGGTGCTCGAGATGGCGGCCGAGCCGGAGGACCACGACGACCGCAGCGTCGTGCTGTTCGCGGCGACCCACCTCAAGGGGATGCCGCAGGCGGTCGACCGGATCCACCAGGCGATCGTGGACCGGACGCCGGCGGCGGGCGCCCCGGAGGTTGCACCGGAAGCAACCGCCCGCAATCGGCTGATCCGCGCCCGCCTCCACCTCGCCCTCGCCTCCATCCGCCTCGAACAGAACGATTTCGGCGGGGCGAGAAACCACGTCGAGTCGGCGCTCGCCCTCGCTCGCGGGATGACCGAGGCGATGCTGATGCTCGGGTACGTGCTCGACAAGACGGGCGACCTCGCGGCGGCGGTCGAGTGCTACTCGGCCGTGCTCGAGCTCGATCCCGGCAACACCGACGCCCTCCGGTCGCGGGCGAATGCGAGGTTCGTGCTGCGCCGCGACCGGGAGGCGATCGCCGACCTCGAACGCCTGTGCGGACTCGGGCTCGAAGGCGACGGGGCGCGGATCCGTCTCGCGGTCGCCCACCTCCGTCTCGGCGAGCTCGACGCCGCCCGCGAGGGCTACCGGGCGGCGCTCGAGCTGAGCCTCGATCCCTCGGATGCGGCCCAGGTCCACCACCACCTGGGCGTCATCGAGCTCCGATCCGGGTCGGTCGAGGGCGCGGTCGAGGAGTACCGCACCGCCCTCGCCCTCGACCCCGGTCTGGTTGCGGCCCGCCTCGACCTCGGTGCGGCGCTGGGCCGGCTCGGTCGGGACCTGGAGGCCGCCGAGGCCCTGCGACTCGTCGTCGAGGCCGATCCTGACAACATCCGGGCGCGGCTGGGCGAGGCCGAGGCCCTCGCCTCCCTGGGTCGGTCGATGGAGGCGCGTCAGCGGCTGGAGGAGGGTCGGCAGGCGATCCCCGACAGCGTCGAGCTGCTGGAAGCCCTGGCCCGGCTGCTCGCGTCGGCCGACGACCCCGAGGCGCGGGACGGCGAACGCGCGCTCGAGCTCGCCCGGCTCACCCTCCGCGCCGGGTCGAGCCCGGGCCGTCTCGAGACCCTGGCGATGGCCTCCGCAGAGGCGGGCTCGTTCGACGAGGCCGTCCGGTTGCAGCAGGATCTGATCCAGGGACTGACCTGGGAGGGCCGGCTCGATGAGCTCCCCAGGCTCGAGGCCAACCTCGCCCGCTACCGGGCCGGGCTGACCTGCTGCGCACCATGACCTACGCGGGGCGGCGCAGCACCTCGTAGACCGCCTTCGAGATCTGGATGTCCTGGACCGCGACCCCGGTCAGATCGGCGACGGTGATCTGCGAGTCGTCCGTCCGCCGCAGCGCCGGGTCGGCGATGACGTTGCCGAGCTCGAGGATGTCGCCGTCCCGGATCGCCCCCGCCTCGAGGGCGTGGAAGATCTCGCCCCGTTCCCGGCACTGCGCGATGCTGTCGGCGACCACCAGGTCCGCCAGGCGCAGGATCCCGGGCTCGAGCTCGTTCTTGTCCCGGGTGTCCGAGCCCATCGCGGTGATGTGGGTGCCCTTCCTGATCTGCCCGGTGCGCAGCAGCGGGGTGTGCGACGGGGTGGCGGTGACGATGAGGTTGCAGGTGGCCGCGACCTCGTCGGAATCGCGGGTCGTCTCGATCTCGAGACCGTGCCCGCTCATGGCCTCGCGGTAGGCCTCGAGCTCGGCCTCGCCGGTCCCCCAGACGACGACCGCCCGGCAATCGACGATCGGCAGCAGGGCCTCGACCTGCATCCTGCCCTGAACACCGGCGCCGAACACGCCGATCCGCTCGACCCTGGTCGGCGCCAGGTATTTCGCGACCACGGCGCCGGCGGCGGCGGTGCGGACGTTGGTGAGGTGGCACTCGTCGAGGAGGATGCACTCGAGCTGCGCGGTCTTCTGGCTGAAGACCAGCATCAGACCGTCGGCCGCGGGCAGCCCGAGCTTGACGTTGTCGTAGAACCCGGAGGCGACCTTGATGACGAAGAAGTCGTCGTTTCGGATGTAGCCGTACTTGATGTGGACGTCGCCGGGGGGGTCGTCGAAGACCAGCTCCCCGACCGGCGGCACCACGACCTCGCCGCGGGAATAGGCGATGAACCCGTGCTCGATCGCCGTCGTCACGTCGACGCCCTCGAGCGCCTCTTCGATCTGCCGGCGGTTGAAGATCAGCGGCATGGCTCGGCCCTCACGAGCTCGGCGGCCGGCGGAGCACGCGGCCCGGTGTGCGTCCGCTCGGGCGGCCGTCCTCGTAGACGATGGCGCCGTTGACCCACACCGTCTCGATCCCCACCGAGGTCGCCTGCGGCGCCTCGGCCGTCGCCCGGTCGAGCACGGTCTCGGGGTCGAAGAGCACCAGGTCGGCGAACGATCCCGGCTCGAGCCGACCGCGTTCCCGCAGGCCGACGTTGGCTGCCGCCTGGGAGGTCATCTTGCGGATTGCGTCCTCGAGCGTCAGGACCTTCAGCTCGCGGACATCGCGGCCGAGGACGCGCGGGAAGGAACCGAAACCGCGCGGGTGGGTGCCGTCGAGCTCGCCGTCGGTGCAGAAGCTCATGAAGGGCCACGTCATCAACCGTTCGATGTCGGCCTCCTGCATGCTGGTCGCGATGACGCTCTCGATCTCGACCTCCCCTCCATCGGGCCCGAGTGATTTCCGCAGAGCCTCCGCCTCCCGGATCAGGTCCATCAGGGTCGCGGCCGGATCGGTGCCGCGCAGCGCCGCGATCTCGGCCAGGGTCTTGCCGGCGAGCGACGGGTCGGGCGCGAAAACCGGGATCAGCATGTCCTCGGGCGCCGCGAGCTCCTCGACGGCGAAGAGCGCGGCCCGCCGGTCCTCGAAGTCGCGGTCCGGGAACATCACGGTCAACGTCGACTGCCAGTAGGTGTAGGGGTAGATGTCGGCGGTGACGTCGATGCCGGCGGCTCGCGCCTCGTCGAGGGTGGAGAGCAGCCTGTCGGCCTGGCCGTGCAGGCTTCGCAGCGCGAGCTTGATGTGCGAGATCTGGACCGGCAGGGCGGCCTCGCGGCCGATCGTGAGGATCTCCTGGATCGCCTCCCAGAACCTGCGGTCCTCGCTGCGGATGTGGCTCATGTAGCGGCCGCCGTCCACCGCCGCCACCCGCGCCAGCGCCACCACCTCCTCGGTGGTCGAGTAGATCCCGGGGTCGTACTCGAGCCCGGTGCTCAGACCGAGCGACCCGGCCTCCATGTCGTCGGCGAGCAGCGCCTCCATGCCCGCGATCTCGGTGGGGCTGGCGGCGCGGGCGAAATCGTCGCCCATCACCTGCATCCGAAGGGATCCATGGCCGGTGTACGAGGCCATGTTGATCGCCGTCGGTTCGGTCTCGAGCCGTGCGTAGAACTCGCCGAGGGGCAGCCGCGACTCGCCGTCCTGGCCGACCACCGTCGTCGTGATGCCCTGGCTGACGGCGGCCACGGCATCGCGGTGAGCGAAGGGGTCGGTATCGGCGTGGCTGTGGGTGTCGATGAAGCCGGGCGCCAGCACCAGACCGCGGCCGTCGACGACGGGTTCGTCGGGCCCCGGCTCGAGATCGCCGACGGCGGCGATCCGGTCGTCTTCGATGCGGACATCGGCGGTGAACCCGGGCCTCCCGGTCCCGTCGACGACGGTGGCGCCTGCGATGAGCGTCGACGGGTAGATGAGGTCGACGATCCGGCCGGCATATTCCTCGCTCTCGAAGTCCTCGATGTTGGACAGGACGATGACGGTCAACCGGCGTTCCGGGTAACGGACGATGAAGTTCGAGAATCCCAACCAGTGGCCGCTGTGGCAGACCCGCCGGCCGAGACCGCCGTAGTCGCCGAGACGCCACCCGAAGCCGTAGGGGAACTCGTCGCCGTCCGCCAGCCGGACCGGTGACCACGCCTCCTCCAGGGTGCCGCGGCGCACCAGCGTGTCGGTGTACAGGGCCTCGTCCCAGCGGGCGAGATCCTCGACCGACGAGTACATGCCGCCCGAACCGATGATGTGGTTGAGGTTGTGGTCGTCGTCGAGGGTGAAACCGCCGTCGGCACGGGTGTAGCCGAGGGCGCGGTTGGGGATTTCGGGTTCCGAGCTGTCGCGGATCACGCTGTCGCTCATTCCGAGCGGGACGAAGATGTTGTCTTCGACAAATTGACCGAAGCGCTGCCCCGACGCACGTTCCACCACCAGCGCCAGCATCTCGTAGCCGGGGTTCGAGTACTCGTAGCGCGCGCCGGCGGGGAAGAGAGGCTCGCCCCAGCCGGCCAGGAACTCCATGGCCTCCTCGGTGTCGGGCATGTGGTCCGTCGCCGCCTCCTCGAGGACGTCGTAGTAGTCGGGCAGTCCGCCGGTGTGGGTGAGGAGGTGGCGCAGCGTGATCCGGTCGCCGAATCGGGTGAGTTCCGGCAGGAATTTCACCACCGGGTCGTCGTAGGCAAGCTGACCGCGGTCGGCCAGGATCATGACCGCCATGGCGGTGAACTGCTTCGACACCGAGGCCAGCCGGAAGGCGGTCTGCGGCGTGATCGGGAGGAGGCGCTCGAGATCGGCGTAGCCGTAGCCGGCCTCGTGGAGCACCTCGCCGTCGCGAAGGACGACGACCGCCGCGCCGGGCGACGCGCCGGTCGCAAACGGGGCGAAGAGCGCGTCGATTTGGGCTGCAGGGTCGGGACGCGGGCCCGTCGGGGCGGCGCCGCCGCAGCCGGCCGACGCGAAGCAGGCGACGATTGAAAGACTGAGGGCGAAGCGCCACGTTCCTCGATGCCGCATGAAATCCTCCCGGTCCGGGCGAGCGATCTTCGACGTGTTAGCGGTCCGAGGTTAGCAGAGAAGGATCGCGTGCTAACCTGCGACGACACCACCCTCGAGGATCTCGCCCGCGTCGATCGGGCGCCGGCGGCGACCTCACGGAGGCAACCGCCATGATCGACCGCGTCAACGAAACAGGCATGACGGCCCGACGTCGGCGGAGCGTGGTCGGGCTGACGCTGCTGCTCTCCGCGGTCAGCTGGCCCGTCACTGCCTTCGACCTCGCCGAGGCGCGGCAGTTCAGGCTCGACAACGGGCTCACGCTGATCGTCCTCGAGGCGCCCGAGCTGCCGGTGGTCAGCGTCCAGGCGCTCTACAGGGTCGGCGCCCGCAACGAGGATGTCGGCCGTACCGGCCTGACCCACTTCCTCGAGCACATGGCGTTTCGGGCGAGCGAGAACTTCCCGGACACCGAGGTCGTGAGCTCGATCTATGCCGTCGGCGGCGAGTGGCACGGGTATACGTGGCTCGACCAGATCACCTTCTTCGAAACCCTGCCGGCCGGGCACCTCGATCTCGCCTTGCGCATCGAGGCCGACCGCATGGCGCGGTTGGTGATCCCGGCGGCGGAGGTCGAGGCCGAGCGCGGCGCGGTGCTGACCGAGATGCACGGTTATGAGAACGACCCGGCGATCGTGCTCAACGACGCGGTCCTGGCGGTGTCCTTTCTCCAGCACCCGTACCGCAACAACACCATCGGTTGGGAGAGCGATGTCGAGGCCATCAGCCACGACGATCTGGTCGAGTTCTACCGGCGCTGTTTCGGCCCGGCCAACGCGGTCCTCGCGGTCGTCGGCCGGGTCGACGCCGACGTCGTCCTCGAGCGCGTGCGCGAGCTCTTCGGCGGGCTGCCGGGCGGCGAGAGGACCGCGCCGCCGCCGACCGTCGAACCGCCGCAGACCGGGGTCCGGCGGATCGAGCTCCGGGAACCGGCCGACCGCAACCTCTTCGAGGTGGCCTATCGCGCGCCGGCGGTCGGCGATCCCGACTACCCCGCCTTCCTGCTCGTCCAGCAGGTGCTCGCCGGCGGCCGCGGGATCAACTTCGGTCAGAACGAGTTCGGCGATGCGGTCGTGCCCGGAACCCGACTCGCCGGGATCGCCGCCGACCTGCGGACCTGGTACCCGCCGCAGGCCGCGCCCTATGTCTTCACCATCGCCGGGAGCGTCGATCCGGCGGCCTCGACCGCCGAGCTCGAGGGGCGTCTCCAAGAGACCATCGACCTGCTGGTGACGGCGCCGCCGCCGATCGACGAGCTGGCGGCGGCCCGGCGACGGCTCCTCGATGAGCTCGTCTTCGACATCGAGACCACCGAGGACGCGGCGCACCAGCTCGCGTTCTTTGCCGGGCTCGATGCTCTCGATGTCCTGCTCGAGTTGCCGAATCGCCTGGCGGCGGTCACGCCGGCCGAGATCTCGCGGGTGGCCGGCGAGTACCTCCGACCCCACCAGCGCACCATCGGCTGGGTTCTCGCCGGGCCGGCGCCGGTACCGGCTCCAACGGCGGTCGTCGCCGCGGACGCCGGTGAAACCCTGGCGGCGCGAGAGCCGGACGCTGCCCCGCCGCCGCTCGACGCGGTTGCGCCACCTCGGGTCGTCCGACTCAGCGGCGGGTTGCCGGTGATCTTCCAACGCCAACCGCTGTCACCGGCGGCCTACCTCCGGATCCTGGTGCCGACCACCGGGCTCGAGCTCGACGCCGAGTCGACGGCGTCGAGCCCGGTCTGGCGCCACGCCTCGGTGAATTTCAGGTTCCGCCCGCAGGCCTTGGAGGAAACCCTCCGGCGCGCGCGCGAGGTCCTGCTTTCGGCGACGCCGGCGGCGCCGCTCTCACCCGCCGATGTCGGCGACCCGGCGGCGCGTCTCGCACTGGCCTTCGACGAAGCCCTTGCGGTCGGTCCTTCGCCGGCGAACGGCGGCGCGACGGCAGTCGCGCTGGTTGGAGATCTCGAGCTCGACGAGGTGCTGCCGATGCTTGAAACCGCCTTCGGCGATCTGGCACCGGTTGCGGCCGACCTCCCGGTTCCGCGAGCGGGCCCGCGCGAGATCATCATCGACCTCGCCGCGGCCAAGGCCCAGGACCAGCTCGGCTACGTCGTCGCCGCGCCGCCGCCGAGCGACCCGGACTGGTACGCCTGGCGGATGCTGCTCTGGGTCCTGAGCCACGGCTACGAGGGGCGGTTGGGAGTCGAGGCCATCAGCCGGCGAGGCCTGGTCTACTACATCGACGCCGAGTACCTCAACGACGGCTCGAGCGGCCGGGCCTCGCTGGCGATCGGGGTCGACCCGGCGAAGCTCGGTACGATGCGCGATCTGCTGGCCGGCGAGCTGCGCCGTCTCGCCGAGGCGCCGCCGACCGCGACCGAGGTGGCCGAAGCGAAAGCCGCTCTCGCCGGCCGCCGGATCAGCGCCGCGCAGAGCAACGAGGAGATCTCCGCGGAGCTGATCGAAGAATGGGTCGGACGGGGCCGCCTGCTGTCGGACGAGGCGTTCGCAGCGGCCGTGGTCGCGGTCTCGCCGCACGATCTTGAACGGGTCACCCCCGCCTTCCTGGCGGGGACGACCATCATCGTCAGGGGACCCCAATGATGCACCTCAGTCGTTTCAAGAAGATCTCGCTCGTGTCGGTCCTCGTGGCCTGCCTGCCGCTGCTCGGCGGGTGTGCGCGAACCGGCGATGTCGGAGCTCCCGAGCAGGCGGCCGCCGGCCTCATCATCAGCGGCGGTCCGATCCTGACCCTGGGCGAGCCCGAGAGCGTCGAGGCGATCGCCGTCGGCAACGGGGTCATCCTCGCCCTGGGGGACCGGGGGTCGGTCGAGCGGCTGCGCGGCCGCGAAACCGTCGATGTCGATCTCGCCGGTCGGGTCCTGGTCCCGGCATTCGTCGATCACCACGTCCACCTGCTCAACCTCGGTTTTTCGCTGCTCTACCGGGCCGAGCCGTCGCCGACCTTCGTCGACCTCGCGGGTCTGGGCTCGCTGGGAGCGATCGGCGACGAGGTTCGGTCGCGGGCGTCGGAGCTTCCCGCCGGGACCTGGATTCTCGGTCAGAGCTGGAGCCAGGGCGCCTGGGGCGCGAGCGAGCTGCCGAGCCACGAGGCGCTGTCCGCCGCCGCGCCCGAGCACCCGGTCTTCTTCACCCGGGTCGACGGCCACGCCGGCTGGGCCAACAGCGAGGCCCTGCGGGCGGCGGGCATCGACGCCCGGACCCCGGATCCTCCCGGCGGCGTCATCGCGAGGAGCCGCGACCGCAGCCCCGACGGCGTGCTCCTCGAGCGTGCCAACGAGCTGCTGCGGCCGGTGCTGCCCGAGCCGTCGCCGGCCGAGATCCGGCGCGCCTTCCGCCTGGCGGCCGAGGCGCTCTCGGCCCAGGGCGTCACCGAGGTCTTCGACGCCGGCTTCCTCGGGTTGCCGGGGATCGTCGATCTGAGCCTCGATTTCGAGCGCTACCTCGAGCTGTTGGTGGAGGCGGACCTCGCCTCGCCGCTGCCGCTGCGCGTTCACCTGATGGTCCCGGCGCCGAGTCCGATGATGGCGCAGATCGCCGCCGACCCGGCGCGCTACCGGCAGCTGACGCCGCGCATCGGCGTCACCCACGTCAAGCTCTTCGCCGACGGCGCCCTCGGGAGCCGGGGCGCGTGGCTGTCGCACCCCTACGCCGACGATCCCACCACCCACGGGATCGAGAGGATGAGCCGGGAGGAGATCAGGCGGGAGGCCGAGGCGGCGCTCGACGCGGGCTTCGACGTCGCGACCCACGCCATCGGCGACGCCGCCGTCGAGCTCGCCCTCGACGTCTATGCGGAGATCCTCGCCGAGCGGCCGCAGCTGGCGCCGGGACGGCTGCGCATCGAGCATTTCTCCTACGCGGAACCGGACGACTTCGACCGCGCCGCCGAGCTCGGGATCGTGCTCGCGGTCAACCCCGACTTCGTGGCGCCGGATGATCACGGGCTGGCCATGGAGGACGCACGGGTCGGCGTCGACAACAGCGACCGGGTTTACGCCCTGGGCCGGATGGCGGCGGCCGGCGCGGATCTCGCGTTCGGCTCCGACTACTTCACCGCCCCGGCTCAGCCGCTGCTCGGCTTCTATGCCGCGACCACGCGGCAGAACGGCAACGGGCTGCCGGCGGACGGCTGGCAGCCGGGCGAACGGCTCTCCCGGATCGACAGCCTGAGGATCCAGACCCGGCTCTGGCCGGCGGGGGGGGGCGGGCCCCAACGCGGCGCGCTGGCGGTCGGCGGCCGGGCCGATCTGGTGGTTCTCACCGGCGATCCGCTCGCGGTCGAGGCGTCGGCCATCCTCGGCATCCAGGTCGAGGCGACTCACCTCGACGGCGCGGTGGTCTTCGACGCCCGGTCCGCGGGCAGCGGCGGCGGGCCCTCCGAAGGGTAGATCATGAACTCGGCGCCTGACGCCCATGGGTGCGGTCCCCGATGAGTGGGGCGGGCGAGCTCCGTCGCGAGCTCCACCGGCACCCGGAGCTCTCCGGGTCCGAGTCCGAGACCGCCGCCAGGATCTGCCGGTTCTTCGAGCCCCTCCGGCCCGACGAAGTGATCCGCGGGCTGGGAGGGCACGGCGTGGCGGTCGTGTTTTCTGGCGCAGAGGCGGGACCGACCGTGATGCTGCGCTGCGAGCTCGATGCGTTGCCGATCGCGGAGCAGAGCCGGGCCGCGCACCGCTCCACCCTCGACGGCAGGTCGCACGCGTGCGGTCACGACGGCCACATGGCGATCCTCGCCCGCGTCGGCGAGAGCCTCTCCGCGGTGCGACCGCCAACGGGCCGAGTGGTGCTGCTCTACCAACCCGCTGAAGAAAACGGCGGCGGCGCCGGAGCCGTCATCCGGGACAACCGGTACCCCGAGATCAGACCCGACCTCGTTTTCGCCCTCCACAACCTGCCCGGGTTTCCGCTCGGCACGATCGTGGTTCGGTCCGGCACCTTCTGCTGTGCGTCCCGCGGGGTGGTCGTTTCGCTCGAAGGAACCCCATCCCATGCCGCGCAACCGGAGGCCGGCACCAGCCCGGCGCGGGCGATGTGCCGGATCATGAAGCTGATCGACGATCTGGCCGCACGAGTTCGAGCGGGCGACGAGGTCGCGTTCGCCACCGTCGTCGGCGCGCGCCTCGGCGCCGACGACGCATTCGGCACGGCGCCGGGCGACGCCCGGGTGATGGCGACCCTTCGCAGCGAGACCGACGACACCCTGGATCGGATGGTCGAGCACCTGGAAGCCTCGGTGCGAAGGATCGCGGCCCGGCACGGTCTGCGTCACGACCTTGCCTACCGCGATGAGTTCAGCGCCACGGTCAACGCGCCCAGGGCGGTGGCCGTGGTCTGCCGCGCCGCCGGCAGAGCATCTCTTCGGGTCATGGAAGGGCCGTTTCGGTGGTCCGAGGACTTCGGACGATTGACCGCGCTCGCCGAGGGGGCTCTTTTTGGGATCGGAGCCGGAGTGGAAACGCCCGCGCTGCACAACCCGGCCTACGATTTCCCGGACGAGCTCATCCCGCTGGGCGCCGCGGTGTTCACGAGGATGATCCAAGACTGCCTGGGCTGAACCTGAACTTGGACGCCCCGCCTTCGCCGTCGATGTCGACGTTGGTCGGGACCTGAACGCCGAGAGTTCCAGACCACCCGGCCTTGCCGGAACGATGGTCTGCGGATTTCAGTCCGCAGGGACCGGCGGCGGGCCGTCGGGCAGGTAGCTCACGTACTCGACACCGCTGGTCTTCTCCTCGAACTCCCGGCGGACCGCGGCCAGCTTCGCCGGATCGGTGTAGAGGTCGACCATGGTTGCGGCCATGGTCTTGGCGGCGTAGGTCATCCCCTTGTGGCCGATGGACATGCCGCCGGCGGCCACCACCGGCCAGGCGTGCCAGGGCGCGCCGATGGGCGCCGTGGTCACCGAAAAGTGAAGGGTCGGCACCCGCCAGCTGACATCGCCGACATCGGTCGAGCCGCCGGCGACGCCCTCGGGATCGAGGTCCAACGGCTTCGGCGCTCCCTTGAGTCCGACCGGCTCGGCGTCGGTCGCGCGCTGGATCTGACGCGCGAACTCCTGCTCCTCGTCGGTGAACTCGATCGGTCCCAACCAGGTCATGTTGTCGTGGATGAGCTCGGCGCCGGCCATGTTGAGCAGGAGCTCCCAGCTGCCTGACTGCACGGTGAGGCGGGAAGTGGTGCCGGTGGCGAGCGCCGCGCCCTCGGCGATGTGCCGCGCCCGCTCGAGCAACTGGTTGACGCCGGTGGCGTTGACGTCGCGCAGCCAGCACCAGACCCGGGCGTAGGCGGGCACCACGTTGGGGACGTCCCCCGCGTCGGTGACCACGTAGTGCATGCGGACCGTCGGTTTGACGTGTTCGCGCAACAGATTGAGCGCGAAGGTGAAGACCTCGGCCCCGTCGGCGGCGCTGCGCCCGTTCCACGGATCGTAGGCGGCGTGGGCCGTGCGGCCCTCGAACTCGACGATGAAATCGACAACCGCCTGGTTGGGCTGGGTGTCGGCCACGACCTCGACGTCGGGGTGCCAGGCGAGGACGGCGTCGAGGTCGTCGAAGAGACCGGCGCGCACCATGAAGAGCTTGCCGCCGACCGTCTCCTCGGCGGGTGTGCCGTAATAGCGCACGGTGCCTGTGAGCGTTCCGGCGGCGATGAGCTCCTTGATCGCCAGGGCGGCGCCGAGGCTGGCGGTGCCCAGGAGATTGTGACCGCAGCCGTGGCCGGCCGCTCCCGCCACCAGGGGTTCCATGGTCGGCTGCGCCCGCTGCGAGATCCCGGGCAGCGCGTCGTACTCACCCAGGACCCCGATGATCGGGCGGCCTTCGCCGAAACTCGCGACAAAGGCGGTCGGCATCCCGGCGACGCCCCGTTCGACGACGAAACCCTGGGCTTCCGCGTAGTCCGCGAGAACCGCTGCCGAGCGGGTCTCCTTCAGCGCGGGCTCGGCGAAGGCCCAGATCCGGTCGGCGAGCCCGACGAGCTCCCCTCGGTGAGCGTCGATGGCGGCGACGGCCGCCTGCCTGGTCGACTGGAGATCGCCGGCGACGCTCGGTACGGCGGCGAAGAGCGCGGACGCGAGGCATGCGAGACGCAGAGCTTTCATCATGGTGGAAATTCTCCTGGCGGGTCGGTTGCGGTTTGGGCGCCGGATCGGCGGTGGGGAGAGCGTGTCGGTCATCCAATCGAGGCTAGCACGCGCACCGCGTCGGTCACACCGCGGGGCACGCCGCGGTGCGTCCGGCGGGCTATAATCGCGGTTCACGGAGGCAGCTGATGGGTATTGATGTCGTTTCCCGCCTCGCTGATGTTGGCCGGGGATCGCGGGACCCCAGGCTCGTCGCGCGGGGGTGGGTGGCGTTGCTCGCGATCGTGTTGACCGGTCTCGCCGCGGCGTGCGCCGTGGCCGGTCCCGATCCGCCGGTGGTGGAGCACAACGTCGCCGTGCCGATGCGGGACGGGGTCGTCCTGCGGGCCAACGTCTGGCGTCCGGCGACGGACGGACCGTTCCCGACTCTGGTCTATCGGACGCCCTACGGCAAGGACGACACCGAGATCTGGTATGAGACCCACCTGCGCGCGGTCGAGCGCGGCTACGCGGTGGTGATCCAGGATGTCCGGGGCCGTTATGCCTCCGACGGTGAGTTCTTCCCTTATTTCAACGAGGGCCGCGACGGCTTCGACACCATCGAGTGGGCGGCCGGGCAACCGTGGTCGAACGGGTCGGTCGGGACCTTCGGGCTGTCCTACCCCGGCGCCGTCCAGTGGTTGGCCGCCCTCGAGGGCCCGCCACACCTCGAGGCGATGGTTCCCGCCATGACCTTTTCCTCGCCGCGGAGGTTCTTCTACAGCAACGGGGTCTGGGACCTCTCCTGGCTGTCCTGGGTTTCCAACTCCATCGTGCCGGACACCCGCCGCCGGCTCGGGCTGGCCGGGCCGGTGACCGAGAACGAGGCCGGCGCCGAGTGGCCGCTGGTCGCCGAGAAGCTGCGGAACTTCCTGCCGTTGGCGTCGCTGCCCGACTTCGAGCAGACCGCGCCGTTCTACACCGAGTGGCTCCGCCACCCGCCCGAGGACCCTTGGTGGGACTGGGCCGAGCTGCCCGGCCGCTACGACCGCGTTCACGCCGCGGTGCTCAACCTGTCGGGTTGGTACGACGAGTTCTACGGCCCGGAAGGGGCGACGACGAACTTCTCCGGTCTGCTCGCGAGCCGGGTCGGCGAGGCCGATCCGAGGACCGCGCTGGTCATCGGCCCGTGGGTCCACGGCGTGGCCTCGGTCGGACGTCGCCGGACCGGCGACCGGGACTTCGGACCCGAGGCGGCGATCGACTACGACGATCTGATCCTGCGCTGGATGGACCGCCACCTCCGCGGCATCGACAGCGACGACGACCGCGAGGCGCCGGTTCGGATCTTCGTCATGGGCGAGAACCGCTGGCGCGACGAGCCGGCCTGGCCGCCGCCCACGAGCGTCGCGGAAACCCGATACCTGACCCCGAGCGTCGGGTCCGGGACGAACGGGGGGCTTTCGCCCGCGCCGCCGCCGGCGGCTACGGCGCCGAGCGCCTTCCGCTCCGATCCGGCGACGCCGACCCGGGACCCCTACGAGGTTTTCGGGCCGCACGACTACAGCGGTCTCGGCGCCGCCGCGGACGTCCTCGTGTTCGAGACCGAGCCCTTCGCCGCGGACACCGAGATCACCGGCGCCATCAATGCCGAGATCTTCTTCTCCTGCGACCGGCCGGACGCCGATCTCTGGGTCAAGATCCTCGACGTCGGTCCCGACGGGGCGGCCTTCAACCTCATGAGCCCGGGTGCGGATGTCCAGCGCGCCAGTCTGCGGGACCCGAGCCGTGGACGCGAGCTACTCGAACTCGGCGAGATCTACGAGCTGAAGTTCGACCGTCTGCTCACGAGTCAGGTGTTCCTTGCCGGGCACCGGCTACGGATCCTCGTGACCGGATCCTTCTTCCCGCACTTTTCGCGGAATCTCCACACCGGGGGGTCCGAGGCGTTCTCGTCCGAGATGGCGACGGCGGAAATCCGGATTCACCACGATACGGACCACCCGTCGCGGCTGGTCCTGCCGGTGATTCCCCGCTGACCGATCGTCGCCCGAGGGCGTCGGTTCAGAACGGGCCCCAGTTCATCCAGTGCGAGATCAGCAGCAGGACCAGGCCGGTCCCGATCCACATGCACTGCAACGGCCAGATGAACTTCACCCAGTCCTCCCAGGAGACCTTGATGAGGGCGAGACCGGCCATGAAGTAGCCCTGGGTGGGGGTGAAGACGTTGGTGAAGCCGTCGCCGAACTGGTACGCCAGGACGGTGGTCTGCCGGGTCACACCGACGAGATCGGCGAGCGGCGCCAGAATCGGGATCGACAGCGCCGCCTGGCCGCTGCCGGACGGGACCAGGAAGTTGAGCAGCACCTGGATGCCGTAGATCCCGGCGATGCTGATGTCGGCCGGCAGGTTCTGCACCGCCGACGCCATGGCGTATAGGATCGTGTCGGTGACGCTCGAGGCTTCGAAGATGACGAGCACGCCGCGGGCGAGACCGACGACCAGGGCCCCGCCGGCGATGGCGGCGGCGCCTTCGACAAAGCGCTCGGCGGTGCCGTTGGCGCCGAGACCGCCGAGCAGGCCGGCGAGGATGGCGACGCCGACGAAGAGCCCCGAGAGTTCGAAGATCCCCCACCCCCAGCTCATGGCGCCGACCACGACGGCGGCCAACGCGGCGAGCAGCACCAGCAGCACCGACCACTTCCTCGGGCCCAACGACGACGAACCCGCCGGATTCTGCGCTGACGGGTGATCGTCGGTCGTCGGCTCGGTTCGCCGGCGGCGCGACCAGAGAACGATGTAGACCACGGTGATGGTCGTCAGGACCGCCCACACCACGAGTCTGAAACCGATCCCCGAGAACACCGGCAGACCGGCGATGTCCTGCGCTACGCCGACCGTGAACGGGTTGAGGAACGCGCCGGCGAAACCGGCCCCGGCGCCGACCAACCCGATGGCGCCGGCGGTGATCTCGTTGTAGCCCAACCGCCTGGCCAGCACCACCAGCGCGGGCAGGAAGACGAGGGTCTCCTCGGCCATGCCGATGGTGGCGCCGCCGAGCGAGAAAAGTACGACGAGGACCGCGATCACCACTTCGCCGTTGCCCCGGCAGGCGCGGACGACGCCGTGGATCATGGCCTCGATGGCGCCGGTGGCGTTGACGACGCTGAAGGCACCGCCGATGAGGAAGATGTAGAAGACGATGTGGGCGGTTTCCAGCAGACCCTTCGGGAAGGCCAGAAAGACCTCCGTGACCCCAGCCGGGTTGGCCTCGACGTGGTGGAAGGAGTTCGGTTCGACGACCTCGCGACCCTGGAGCTCGACGCGGTCGAAGGTCCCGGCCGGGACGAAATGAGTGGCGACCGCGGCGAGGACGATCAGACCGAAGAGGAGGGCGAAGGTGTGCGGGACCCGAGCTTTCATGTCGCCCGGCCGCAGAATTCTGTGGCGGTGAGGGCGTAGATCCGCGCGGCCTCGATCACCTGCGCGATCTCGACCGACTCCTCCGGCGAGTGGGCGACCGCGAGATCGCCCGGGCCCAGGATCAGCGTCGGAATCCCGGCGAACGCCGAAAGCAGCGCACCGTCGGTCCAGGCCGGGAAAGCGCCGAGCTCTCCGGCCAGGCCGCAGACCCGGCGGCGGGCGGCGGCGACCGCCTCCACGACCGCTTCGGACGGCGCGGTCTTCAGCGCCAGGTGCTCGAGGGTCGCCATACCGCCGGGCAGCCGGCGGAGTTCAGTGCGCAAGCCGGGCATCTCAGCCTCGACCGCGGCGAGGACGCTCTCGAGCTCCGCACGCATGGACTCGTAGGTCTCGCCCGGGAGCGAGCGCCGGTCCGCCGTCAGCACGCACGACGCGGCCACCGTGGACGGCTGATCGCCGCCGCGCACGGTGCCGAAGTTGAGGGTCGGCGGGCCGAGGAGGACGTCGGTGCGGGCGGCGAACTCGGGCAGCAGGACGGTCCGGACCCGTTGGACAAAGCTCGCCGCCGCGTCGATGGCGTTGATCCCCGCGGTCGGGGTGCCGCCGTGCGCCGCCTTGCCGGTAAAGACGATCTCGAGCCACTCCAGACCCTTGTGCCCGATGCAGATCCGGTTCAAGGTGGGCTCGCCGACGATGGCGCCGTCGGCGGTGAAACCGGAGTTGATGAGGTGCTCGGCGCCGAGGCTTTCGATCTCCTCGTCGATGACCGCGGCGAGCGTCACCCTGCCCGCGGCGAGAGCCCCGGTTCGCCGCAGTCCCACCAGCGCGGCGGCCATGGCCGCCACCGCCCCCTTCATGTCGACGGCGCCGCGGCCGAAGAGCCGACCGTCGCGGACCGCACCGGAAAACCCGTGACCGGGATCTCCCTGGTTGAGAGGTACGGTGTCGGTGTGGCCGCAGAGGACGAGGTGCGGGCCCGGTGTGCCGCCCTCGAGGGTGCACATGAGGTTGGGCCGGCCGGGGGCGACCTCCACGAGCTCCGGTCGGAGCCCCCCTTGCTCGAGGAAGCCCGCCAGCGCCTCGGCGACCCCGGTCTCCTGATCGGCGACACCGGGGTGACTGGGACTCTGAACCAGAGCGGCGAGGAGGTCGATCGGCGCGGTCCGGTCGATGGCCTCGAAGATGTCATGATCGTTGTTCACGCGGCCTCCCTGAGGGTCTGGTGGCACCTTACCACGAGAGAAAATACTCCGGCATGGTAAGAGCGTCGTCTCCAAACGAGAACAGGTCAGTCACCGACGACGCGGCCCAGAAATGCCGGTGACCAGGCTTCTCAAGAGCCCAAAGCCATGGGTTTGTCGGCGCGCACGAACAACCACAACCCAACACCGATCATCGCGAATACCGATCCGGTTGCAAGCGCCGGCACCCAGCCGAAGGTTTCGGCCGTGATCGGAACGAGAAGAGCCCCGATGCCTCCCGCGACATTTCCACCGGTGTTCATGACTCCTGTGGCGGCTGATGCGTGTTTGCCGGAAATGGAGATCGCCGTCGCCCAGTAGGCTCCCTCGGTGAGCTGGGTGCACCCGAAGCACAACGAAAGCAACGCGACCGCCAGATAAGGACTCTCGGCGGTGGCACCGAGAAATAGAAGACCGGCAGCGAGACTGAGGCCGGCGATGCCGGGGATTCTGCATCCCCAGCGGGAATTGAGTCGTTTGCCGAGGCGATCGCACCAAAACCCGCCGACGCTTGCGGCGACGGCACCGACGATCCATGGAGCCGCGGCGAGGGTGCCCCCTTCCAGGATCTCGAACCCACGAACCTCGACGAGGTAGATGAAGAACCAGTTGAAAAAAATGTAGAAGACGTAGTTCATGCAGAAATAACTCGCGGTCAGCAGCAGGATGTCTCGATTTCTGAGGACGCGTCTCCACGCTTGATTGTCTTCGATGACCGGGTTCGGTGACGGTCGGTTGGCATTGATCAGGTCCAGCTCTTTCTTGCTGACCCGCGGGTGATCAGCCGGGTCGTCTCTCCCGTACCACCACCAGGCACCTGCAACCAGAAATGCCAAAGGCGCGGTCAGGATAAAGGACTCACGCCACCCCAATTTTTCCATCAGCCAAGCGATCAGCGGTGCCGTGGCGGCGGCGCCAAGAGTCAGCCCGGTGCTCGTCAGTCCGTTTGGGAACGCCCACCCCGACACAGGAAACCAGTTTCCGATCGTTCCACCACAGGCCACTGGGAACAGCGGTGCCTGCGCGATGCCGATCAGAAATCGCAGACCGATGAGCGTGGTGAGAATGAGCGTTGTGGATGCGAGGGTTGTCCCCGGTACCAGCCCGGTGGCCAATGTCAGGATTCCCCACAATATGGCGATCACGGTCAGTGTCCGACGGCACCCCAAGAGGTCACCGAAAACCCCGCCCGGAAACTGGAAAATGGCGTATCCCCAGGCAAAAGCCGAAAGCACCATACCCAACTGAATCCTGGACAGATTGAGATCGGCAGACATGTTCTCGCCGGCAATGGACATGTTTGTACGGAGGACATAGGCCACGAAGCTCGCCATGAAAAGAAGGGCGAGGATCACCCAGCGAACATGTGATCGTTGACGATCAGAACCCGCTTTGCCGGCGCTCGGCATTGGCAAAGACTACTTGATCCCGGCGCGCTCGTCGGCCGCCGTGACCAGATCGCGGAGGGTCTCGAGGGTCGCTGCAGGCAGCCGGTCGGGCTCATGTTCGGCGATCGCCCGACGGGCGATCTCGCGCGCGGTCGCGACAGCGGTCGGCCGGTCCGCCTCGACCCAGGACTGGTGGCTGCTGCGGTCGAAGACGCGGGGGTACCAGCACTTCCTGAAGTGACGATAGGTGTGATCGGTGGAGAGGTGGTCGCCGCCCGGTCCGACCTCGTCGATCACCTCGAGCGCCAGGGTCTCCGGCGTCAGCTCGATACCACCGAGCAGCCGGCGCACCAGACCGATGATCTCGTCGCAGGCGACGATCATTTCGGAAGAACAGGTCATCCCCGACTCCACGTACCCGATGTCGTGGACCAGATTGGCCCCGGTCAGCGCGGTCCAGAGGATCCACAGAGAGCTCTCGGCGCCGGCCTGGAGATCCGGTTGTTTGGAGTCGGAGCAGCCCGCGAACCCCCACACCGGCAGCTTGTAGAAGTGGTGTCCGAGCTCGGCCATCGCCTTGCAGTGGAGCATGAACTCCGGGCTGCCGTAGGTCGCGACGGTGGTGAGCATGTCGAGGGGGCCGCTGCCCGACCCGTAGACCACCGGCGCGCCGCGCTGCCGCAACTGGGCGATGGTGATGCCGCTCAGGACCTCGGCGTTGGCCATGGCCAGGCTGCCGGCCGACGTCACCGGCGCCGATGCGCCTTCGACCGGACCCGGCGCGTAGACGAAGGGCAGCCGTTTGTCGGCCATGATCATCATCTTGCGCAGCACGGTTTCGGAGTGCTGCAGCGGCGACGACGGTTCGAGGTAGGCGAGGAGAAACGGGTTCAGGCTCAAGCGTTCGGCTGAGCCGGCGACGATCTCCGCCATGGCGATGATGTCGGCCAGCCCGGTCTCATCCCAAGCGGTGAACACCACCGGTTTCGAGGTGTTCGAGATCATCGTCAGGAAGGAGTGCCGGTCCGAGGTCGCCGGGGCCACGTCCGACGGCAGGGCCATCGACATCACGAAATCGAGGTTGGGCAGCGCGTCCGCCAGACGGGCGGTGTCCGCCACGTCGGACAGGAGGGACAGTCGCCTCTGACCGGTCTCGAGGTCGAGGGTGTGGGGCAGGTCCGACCCGGTCCCGAAGTAGGACCTCTGGCGCTCGAGAAAGACCCGCGGCTCGGAGGTGCGGTCGCAGAGCACGATCCTCGAGGGAGCGGAGCGCACCGCTTCCTCGACCACCGCCGCCGGGAACTTCACCAGATCGCCGTCGCTGATCGGACACCCGGCATCGCGGAGGAGATCGAGCGCTTCGCCATGGCGGACGCGCACCCCGGTGCGGCGCAGGATTTCCAGCGACGCGTGATGGATCTGGGTGAGCTGGGAGTCGCTGAGAATCCGAAATCCGAAGGAGAGCGAGCTGACGTCTTGGATGTGCGCCATGGTTTCTCAATACCTTTCTACCCCGAGAGGTTGACGAGACGCCGGTTGCAGGTCGCCACGGACACCGCGTCGAGGGGTTCTCGCGCGCGACGAGGTGCGGCTTCGTCGCGACTCACCGGGGACCGGTTTCCGGCGTCAACACATACTCGATGGAGAGTTCGCTCGCCAGATCGTTGATTCGTGCCAGATCTTCGGCGAGGAGCGCATCGAGCGCGGATGCCTGTTGCGCCAACTCGGTCGCGAGCTCGGCGCCGGCCTCCGTCATTCCCTGGGTCGGCGGCCCGTCGTGCTCGCGCGCGCTGTTGAACAGCCAGCTCAGCCGGGACCAGAGTTTGGCCCCGCCGTGGCGGCCGCCCAGGACGTCGTAGTCGACTTCCGCGTTGGGGTTGTGGATGGCTTCCTCAAGCGCCGAGAGGCCGGCGATGAGCGCCTCGCCCGATTTCACCAGCTCACCGGCCCGGGGGTCGTCGGCGAGACGTTTGTTGCGGTCCTCGAGCTGCGAGCGAAGCCCGCGGATGGTCTCGACCATGGCGGTGATCCGCTCCAGCTGCGCTCGGATTTCGAGGGCGAAAGCCACCTGCGCCTCGATGTCGGCGACCGAGGCTGACGAACGCGGGTCGGCATCGACCCGCAGGGGCCGGGTTGTGGAACGGCCGTCCACCGTCAGCCGCAGCGTGTACTCCCCGGGCGCCGCCAGCGGGCCCGGTCTCGGCGTTCCGGTATCGAAGCGGGCGTCGGAGGGCCACTTTGCCTCGTCCCACTCGAGGTCCCACGATGCCCGGTTGGTTCCGGCCGCGGCCTCGAACTCGGGTTCGGCCTCGGTGGCGGGGTTCCAGTCGGGGTGCTCCGGCGGCGTGTACGGCGCCTCGATCGCGCTGCTCAGCCGGCGCACCAGCCTTCCGTCCGAATCGAGCACATCGATGGTGACCTCCCCCTTTGGATCCTCCAGGAGAACGAAGCTGATGATCGCCCCTCGGGGTGGATTGTCGCCGGCGCCGGCGCTGCTTCCGTAGGGTGCGTCGGCGTACCGCCAGCGCACCGCCGGACGCGGAGCGAAGAGGTGCTCCGGTGCCGCCGCGATCTCCGGCGACATCTCGCGCACCGGGGTCAGATCGTCGAGGATCCAGGCCGAGCGCCCGAGGGTCCCGACCACCAAATCGTCGCCGGCCAGCGCCAGGTCGACCACCGCGACGGTCGGCATGTTGAGGCGAAGAGACTCCCATCCGGCGCCGCCGTTGCGCGAGATCATGACTCCGCGCTCGGTTCCCAGGAAGAGCATGTCCGGGCGCAGCCTGTCCTCACGCACCACGTGGAGATAGGTCTCGCGGTCGAGGCCGGTTGTCGGGCTCGTCCAGGTGCGGCCGAAGTTCTCGGTCTTGAAGAGGTACGGGGTTTCGTCGTCGAGTCGGTGGGCGTCCACCACCACGTAGGCGGTCCCGGCATTCCAGCGCGACGCCTCGATGGTGGCGACGGTGCCCCACTCGGGGGTTCCGGGCGGGGTGACGTTGACCCAGGTGGCGCCGTTGTCCCTGGTCACGTGCACCAGACCGTCGTCGCTGCCGGCCCAGATCACGCCCGGTTCGACCGGCGACTCGGCGACCGAGAAGATCGTGCAGTAGAACTCGACTCCGGTGTTGTCGCCGGTGATGGGCCCTCCAGCCCAGGCCTGTTTCGCCGGGTCATCGCGGGTCAGGTCGGGGCTGATCGCCCGCCAACTCTGACCGCCGTCTGAGGTCCGGAACAGGACGTTGGCGGCGTGGTAGACAACCTTGGGGTCGTGCGGAGAGATCGCGATCGGAGCGGTCCACTGAAAGCGGAAACGTTGGTCCGCCGCACCGTGGCCGGATCCGTTGTCGAGGTAGATCCCGACGTGCGGCGCCTGGCCGGTGCGACCGTCGAAGCGGGAAATGTAGCCGAGGTACTCGCCGGCCCAGACGGTTTCCGGGTCGGATGGGTCGGCGGCGACGTGACCGGCCTCACCGCCTCCGACCGAATACCAGTCCGATACGTAGATCCCTCCGCCGTGCAGGCTGTTGCTCGGACCCGACGCCGTCCCGAAGTCCTGCAGACTGCCGAGCACCCGGTACGGCGTGCGGCTGTCGACGGTGAGGTGGTAGAACTGGGCGATCGGGATGGCCGGTCGAACCCAGGTCTCGCCGCGGTCCGCGGAGAGCGAGACGCCGGCGTCGCTGGCGATGATCATCCGGTTCGAATCGGTCGGATCGATCCACACATCGTGGTAGTCCCAGCCCCCGCCCTTGACCGCACGCACGCTGCCGCCGCCGTCGATGGTCTTGAGCATGGCCACCTGGGGAAACCAGACGATGTCGGGGTTGGCGGGATCGATGGTCAGCGTCGAGTAGTACCAGGCCCGCTGGCGCAGTCCCCGCGACGGATTGATCCGGGTCCACGATTTTCCGCCGTCGTCGGAGCGGAAGAGCCCGCCCTCGTCGGCCTCGATGAGGGCGTAGACCCGGTTGGGCTCGCCGACGGCGACGCGAACCCCGACCTTTCCCCAGATGCCCTTGGGGAGGCCCTCGTCCTCGATCTGCTTCCAACTGTCGCCGCCGTCGCGCGAGACATACAGACCGCTCCCCGTGCCGCCCGAGGTCATCCCCCAGGGTTGCCGCCGGGTCTGCCACAGCCCGGCATAGAGGATGCGCGGGTTCGACGGGTCGAAGCAGACGTCGGAGGCGCCGGTGTCGAGGTCTTTGTACAGGACCTTCTGCCAGGTGGTGCCGCCATCGGTGGTGCGGAAGACGCCGCGGTCGGGCCCGGGCCCGAAGGGGCTGCCGAGAACCGCCGCAAACGCCGTCTCCGGGTCGTCCGGATGGACCGCCATGGTCCCGATCTGACCCTCGGCAGTCCACACGTGAGACCAGGTTTCGCCGGCGTCGGTCGAGCGATAGATCCCGTTGCCCTCGCCGACGTTGCCGCGGATGTTGGCCTCACCGGAGCCGACCCAGATCACGTTCGGGTCCGACGGCGCCACCGCGATCGACCCGATGGACGAGACCGGCTGATCGTCGAAGACCGACTCCCACTTCGTGCCGCCGTTGACCGACTTCCAGACACCGCCCGCCGCGGTCGCGGCGTAGTAGACCAGCGGGTCGCCGGCGACCCCCGCAACCCGCGCCACCCGCCCGCCCGTCGCGGGACCGATGAGCCGGTACTCGAGGCCGTCAAACGAATCCCGGTTCACGCCTTCCCCGCCCGCGGCAAGAGCCAGGCTCGCGGTCGACAGCACCAGCAACGAGATCAGAATTCTCCGGATCGTGTTCATGTCGGTCTCCTTTGGCACCGTGAATCCAAGAACGGGGTGGTCATCCCCGCCGCGAATCCGGACCGACGAGTGGTCGACACGAGGCCGCGCCGGCGGTCAACCCGTCCGCCTGAATTGACCTGGAATCTATCACGTTCCATATGATGAGATTGTACGCCAAATTGTGGTACGGTACCGTTGTGTTTGTGTGAGAACCCCAACCATCGCAGGGAGGATCATCATGCGTCCCGCTCTCACGTTCCTCGGCGACGAACTGAAAACCAAGATCATCGACGAGGCCCGCCATCTGCTGTGCACGCTCGGCGTGGAGATTCACAACCCGCGGGTTCTCGCCCTGCTCGGCGATCACGGCGCAGACGTGGATCTCTCCAAGCAGCACGTGCGGCTGACCGACGGCCTCATCGACCAGGCGCTCGCCACCGTTCCGAGCGGGTTCAAGCTTTACGATGCGATCGGCCGGCAGACGCACGATTTCTCCGGCGACAACGTGCACTTCACGCCGGGATCGGCCGCGATCAAGATCCTCGACAACGGCCGGATGAGAAAACCAGTCACCGGCGACTACATCAGATACGCCAAGCTGATGAGCGGTTTGGAGCACATCCAGGCGCAGAGCACGGCATTCATTACCACCGACGTGCCGGAGGAGATCTCGGACAGCTACCGTCTCTTTCTCAGTTTGATGTACTGTGAAAAGCCGGTGGTCACCGGCGCCTTCACCATCGCCGCCTTCGACATCATGCGTGATCTCCAACTCGCGGTCCGCGGCTCGGCGGAGGAGCTCAAGGCAAAGCCGCTGACGATCTTCTCGTGCTGTCCGACCTCCCCTATCAAGTGGAGCGACGTGACCTCGCAGAACGTCGTCGACTGCGCTCGCCAGGGCATCCCGGTGGAGTTCATCTCGATGCCGCTGTCGGGCTTCATGGCGCCGGTCACGCTGGTCGGATCGCTGATCCAACACACCGCCGAGACCCTCAGCGGCGTCGTCATCAGCCAGGCTGCCAGCCCGGGAGCGCCGGTTCTCTACGGCGGATCGCCCGCGATCTTCGACATTCGCTACGAGACCACGCCGATGGGCGCGGTTGAAACCCAGATGATCGATTGCGCCTACAGCGAGATCGGCAAGCACCTCGGCATGCCGACCCAGGCATACATCGGGATGAGCGACGCCAAACAGCTCGATGCTCAGGCGGGTTTTGAAACCTCCATGGGCGCCACCCTGGCCGCGCTTTCCGGCATCAACAGCATCTCCGGCCCCGGCATGCTCGACTTCGAGAGCTGCCAGAGCCTCGAGAAGCTGGTGGTCGACAACGAGATCTGCGGATTGACGCAGCGTCTGGTGCGGGGCATCGAGCCGCGCGAGGACTTCCCGTCGACCCCGATCTTCGAGGAGCTGCTCCGCGACAAGCACCTGCTCATCGCCGACCACACCCGCCGCCACCTCAAGGAAGAGATCTTCTTCCCGGGCCCGGTCGTCGATCGGGCCAACAGCTCACGCTGGCACGAGGAGGGCGGCATCACCCTGCACGAGCGGGCCGCCAAAGAGGTGGAGAGACTCGTCGCTGCCTGTGCCCCCTCGGCTCTCTCCGACGACGTCACGACCGAGCTGGACCGGCTGATGACAGCCGAAGCGCGTCGTTTCGGCATGCAGAGCCTGCCGGGTCGGGGTTGATGTCCGGGGCCGTGCATTTTCCCTCCTCCGCGGCGATCCCGAGTCGTCGGACGGTGTTGAGCGCGCAGGGGATTCCGGGCGACGCCGCGGTGCCGCTACGAGTTGCTGAGCTGGTCGACGAGGCGTTTGAGATCTACGCTGACCTCGTCGATCCCGCGGGCATTCGAGCCGATGTCTCGATCGCGGACTTCGCCGTGATCTACCGGGGCGAGGGCCGGAACGCCCCCCGGACGCCGCTCGAGGCGATCTTTCCCGATGCTCGCCGCCTGACGTTGTTCGCGGTCACCGTCGGTGAGGCCGTGTGCGGCGAGATCCTCCGCCGGTTCAGCGATGGGGATCCGGCGCTCGGCTACGCGCTCGACACCATCGCGTCCGCCGGCGCCGAGGGTCTGGCCGGGGCAATGGCTCGCGATCACCAGGAATGCCTTGCGCGGTCGGGTACGATGGCTTCCGGGATGCGGGTGCTGCCGTACAGTCCGGGCTACTGCGGCTGGCACGTCAGCGGCCAGGGAAAGCTCTTCGAGGTTCTTCGGCCGGAAGAGATCGGCATCTCGCTCAACGAGAGCTGCCTCATGCAACCGCTGAAGTCGGTCTCGGGCGTCCTGGTGGCGGCCGACCGAGAGGTTCACCAGTTCGACATCGATTTTGATTTTTGCGCCGACTGTGCGGACCAGGGCTGCCGAGAACGGATCCAGTCGGTTCTTGACGACACAATTGGAGGTCAATGATGGATATTCTTCAGGAGATCGGTGCCAGCCTCAGAAAAGGGGACGACAACCGCGTCGCCGAGTTGACGCGCCAGGCCATCGATGCGGGCATGGGGGTGGGAGCAATCCTCGACGACGGACTCATCGGGGGGATGAACGTGGTGGGCGATCTGTTCCGCCGTCACGAGATCTTTCTTCCCGAGGTGCTCCTCGCCGCCCGCGCCATGCAGAAAGGAATCGATCTGCTCAAGCCGTTGATGATCGAGGAGGGAATCCCGGCCGTCGGGAAGGTGGTGATCGGCACCGCCCAGGGCGATCTCCACGATATCGGCAAGAACCTGGTGGGGATCATGCTGAAGGGGGCGGGAATCGAGGTCATCGATCTCGGCAACGACGTCTCCGCCGAGCGTTTCGTCGACACCGCGGTGGAGGCGGGTGCGCCGGTGATCGGCATTTCGGCGCTGCTCACGACCACCATGTCGTCGATGAAGGGAGTCGTGGATCTGCTCCGAGAACGCGGTTTGAACGGGAAGATCCGGACCATCATCGGCGGCGCCCCGGTTTCGAAGGACTTCGCCGACGAGATCGGCGCCGACGCGTACGGCTACGACGCGGCGAATGCGGTCGATCAGGTGAAGGCTCTGCTGGGAGTCGCTTGACGATGTCGAGTTCGGCAGGCGTGGCCGCAGCAGGGTGGACGACTCGGGCGGGGGTGCTTCAATGACGGATCTGCTCACGAAGTTGCGCGCGGGCGAGCTTCTCCTCGGCGACGGGGCGTGGGGCACCATGCTCATGGCGCGCGGGCTCAAGCCGGGGGCGTGTCCGGAGAACCTCAATCTCACCCGGCCCGAGGCATTGCGGGAGATCGCCGCGCTCTACCTCGAGGCGGGGGCCGAGATCATCACCACCAACACCTTCGGGGGTTCATCGCTCAAGCTTGCAGACTATTCGCTCGGCGACCGGACCGAGGAGATCAACAGCCGCGCCGTCGAGGTTCTCCGCCCGGTGATCGGCGACCGCGCATTGATCTCGGGCTCGGTCGGGCCGTGCGGCAAGTTGCTCCTGCCCTATGGGGACACGGCGCCGGAAGCGATTTCCGACTCCTTTGTCCGTCAGATCGGAGCTCTGATCGGGGCCGGCGCCGACATGATCTGCGTCGAAACCATGATCGACCTGAGTGAAGCGCAGCTCGCGATCAAAGCGGCACGATCTTTCTCGACCGAGATCCCGATCTTGGCCACCATGACCTTCGACGCCACCCCGAACGGATTCTTCACCATCATGGGAACGTCGATCGAAAAGGCGGCTGCCGGCCTCGAGGAAGCGGGGGCGGATATCGTCGGGTCCAATTGCGGCAACGGCATCAAGAAGATGGTCGAGATCGCCCGCGAGTTCAGGAGATGTTCTCGGCTGCCGATCGCCATCCAGAGCAACGCCGGGCTTCCCGAAAACCGGGCCGGGGAGGTCGTGTACCCGGAAACGCCGGCGTTCATGGCCGAAGCCGCCGGCCAACTGATCGATCTCGGGGTTGCCGTCATCGGCGGCTGCTGCGGCACCGGCCCCGATCACATCCGAGCCCTGCGCGGGCTGATCGACGCCCACCGAGGCGGGTCGATTGGGGGCTGAGATCAATCCGGCGAACCACTGCGGATTCACCGCCGGGTGGGGGTCGGTGACGGCATCTCGAATCCTCGAGACCGGCTCTCCGTCGGCTTTCGATCCACCCGCCCCGGGAGCTTTTTCGGAGGTTCTTCGTTGAGTTCATCATTGAAACTCGCGGTTGCCGGCAAGGGGGGATCGGGCAAGTCCACCATCGCGGGGGCCCTCGCGCTGCTTCAGGCCCGGGCCGGCCGGCGGGTGCTGGCGGTGGATGCCGATCCCGACGCGAATCTCGCCACCGTTCTCGGCGTGCCTGAGGCACGGCAACGAGAGATCGTCCCGATCTCGGAGCACCGGGCGCTCATCGAGGAGCGGACCGGCGCCAAGGTCCGGCAGTACGGTCAGATCTTCAAGCTCAACCCCGAGGTCGCGGATATCGCCGACCGATACGCGCTGGTTCACGAAGGGGTGGCGCTGTTGGTGCTCGGCGCAATCGAGGCCGGGGGCTCGGGCTGCGCATGCCCTGAGAGCGTCTTGATCAAAGCCCTGGTGGCCGATCTCGTGCTGCACAAGAACGAGGCCCTGGTGATGGACATGGAGGCTGGGATCGAGCATCTCGGTCGAGGAACCGCGCGCGGCGTCGATGTGCTGCTCGTGGTTGTCGAGCCGAGCCGGACCTCGGTCGAGTGCGCCGACCGGGTCTTCCGCATGGCGGCCGAAATCGGTCTCCGCGACGTCCGCGTGGTGGCCAACAAGATCGCGACGCCCGATGATGAACAATGGCTCCGCGACGCGCTCGCCGATCGCGAGATCGTCGCCGCGATTCCCCTGTCGGAGGGAATCCGCGCGGCGGATCGCGACCGCCGGTCGGTCGTGGACGGCTTGGATGGGAGGACCCTCGAGGCCTTCGAGGGTCTGTTGCGGGTCGTGCAGGGGGAGGCGGACCGATGACCGATGTGGCGCGCGAGAAGTACGTCCGCATCATGACCGAGATCGACGAGCTCGAGGTCCGGGTCGAGAAGCTCGAGGATGCGATCGCCGCCGGGGGCGGGACCGAGCTGCGGGAGGACCTCGGCGAGCTCCGCGAACGGCTCGCGGAGCGGATGTGGGAGTTGGCGCGAATCTCCGACGCGTGCAAGAAGATCCACGTGCGGAAGTAGTCGCAGCCGGAAGAGAAAGGAGAGGGACCATGGTGTTCAAACCCGATTTCCTGGCCTGTGCGGTGGGCAGCATGCCCCACGGTGATGCCGCGGCGGCGGTGGATGTGGTTCTCGCAACCCTCCCCGAGGCGCCGATGTGGCCCCAGCTGTCGGGCCGCGGTCTCAACGAGCAGATGGAGATCCAGTACTCCGAGGGCATGCCCTGCCGGGTCATCGACCGCGCCAAGGGCCGGATGTTCTTCGAAACCTCGGGCGACTACATCGATGCGTTCACCGAGTTCTACGAGGGCTACATGGCCGCCATGGATCCCGATGACGGCACCGGCGATGTCGCTTCGATGGCGGTCTCACCCGAGTTCGGGGCCGGGATCTACGAGCTCGAGAAACGGCTCGGCGCCCAAGAGGGCAGGCGACCGTTCGTCAAGTGCCAGACCACCGGGCCGTGCTCCTTCGCCCTCACCATCGTCGACGAGAACAAGCGCGCCCTGTGGTACAACGAGGAGTTCCGCGACGTCATCATCAAGGCGCTGGCCATGAAATGCCGGTGGCAGATCCAGCGGTTCAAGCCGTACGCCGACCGGGTGATCTGCGCGATCGACGAACCGATCCTCTCCGGCTTCGGCAGCTCGACCTATGTTTCGGTCACGCGGGACGAGGTGGTGGCCGCGCTCGGAGAGCTGGTGGACGCCATCCACGCCGACGGCGCCCTCGCCGGCATCCACTGCTGCGGCAACACCGAGTGGTCGATCCCGATCGACGCCGGCGCCGAGATCGTCAACTTCGACGCCTACCAGTACGGCGAGACCATCGCCATGTACCCGGCCCAGGTCAGGAAACACCTCGAGAACGGCAACGCGTTGGCCTGGGGCGTGGTGCCGACATCGACCGCGGTAAGGAACAACACCGCCGAGACCTTGGTCGCCCACTACGAGAAGATGGTCGACAACCTCGTCGCGAAGAGCGGCGTCGACCGCGGGCTGGTCTACCAGCAGACGATGCTCACCGGTTCGTGCGGCACCGGGTCGATGGAGGTGACGGACGCGGAACGGGTGTTCCGGATGACCCGGGAGCTGTCGCTCGCGCTGCGCGAGAAACACGGGGCCTGACCGATCATGTCCTTTACGATCGCCATCGCGGGCAAGGGCGGCACCGGCAAGACGACGGTGGCGGCGCTGACCGTGTCGCGCCTGATCGCGCGCGGTTCCAAGCCGGTGCTCGCAGTCGACGCCGACCCCAACTGCTGTCTCGACGCCGCCCTCGGGGTCGAGGTCGCCCAGACCGTGGGCGCGGTGCGCGAGCAGGCGCGTGAGCTCGCCGGCAAGGGTCTCGGGTCGGGCGTCTCCAAACAGCAGATGCTCGAGCTCAAGATCGCCGAGAGCCTGGTGGAAGCCGACGACTTCGACCTCATCGCCATGGGTCGTTGCGAGGGTCCGGGCTGCTACTGCTATGCCAACAACGTCCTCAAGAGAGTCATCGAACGGTTGGCCGACGACTACCCGGTGCTGGTGATCGACAACGAGGCCGGCCTCGAGAACCTCTCCCGCCGGATCGTCCGCCGGGTCGATCTGCTGGTGATGGTCTCCGACCCGTCGCAGGCCGGGCTCACGACGGTGGAGCGGCTCCACGAACTGGCGCGCGAAATGGGTCTCGAGGTCGGCGCGCTGGCGATCATCGTCAACCGGCTGCGCGACGGCCGGATCCCTAACGGCGCGGCGGCGGTTCGAGAAAAGACCAAAGCGGATCTATTGATAGGATTGCCGCTCGACGACGCTCTCGCCGAACTCGGCGAGCTCGGCTCGAGCCTGATCGGTTTCGGGCCCGACAACCCGACGGTCGCGGAGATCGACCGCCTTCTCGCGGACGTCGGTCCGCGATGAGAATGGAGTGACGAGTCATGGCCAAGCGCAAAGAACCGCGAACCCCCGAGATGCGGGCGCTCGACCCGGCCTCGATCGAGATTCTGACCAAAGCCCAGGCCGAAGGCCTCGCCACCGCCTTTTCCCGCATGGACACCCAGGACGTGCAGTGCAAGTTCGGCAACCAGGGTCTGTGCTGCCGGGTCTGCCACATGGGTCCGTGCCGGATCACCGCGAAGTCGCCGGTCGGCGTGTGCGGCGCCGACGCCCACGCCGTCGTCGCCCGCAACTACCTGCGCGAAGTCGTCGGTGGGGCGGCGGCCCACTCCGACCACGCGCGGGGCCTGGTGCTGCTGCTCAAGAAGGTGGCCCGGGGGCTCGAGGGCGGCTACGCCATCCGCGACGAGCGATCGCTGCGCCGCAACGCCGCCAGGTACGGGGTCGAGGACCTCGACCGCAGCAAGGAGGAGATCGCCGCGGACCTCGCCGACCGCATGCTCGAGGAGTTCACCAGCCAGGAAGACCCGCTCAAGGGGCTCGAGTTCGCACCCCTCAAGAGGCAGGGCGTGTGGCGCAGGCACGGCGCCGAACCCCTCGGTGTCGACCGCATGCTCGTCGAGTCCATGCACCGGTCGACCATGGGCGTCGACCACGATCACCGCAGCCTGCTGCAGCAGGCCATGCGGACGGCCCTCGCCGACGGCTGGGGCGGATCGCGGATTGCGGGCATCATCTCCGACATCCTCTTCGGCACTCCGCATCCGGTTCGCGGCAACGTCAACCTCGGGGTGCTCGGCGAGAACACGGTCAACATCGTGGTCCACGGACACGAACCGGTCCTCTCGGAGATGCTCGTCGTCGCGGTCCGCGACCCGGAGATCGAGACCGCGGCGGTGCAGGCCGGCGCCGACGGCGTGACCCTCGCCGGGGTCTGCTGCACCGCCAACGAGATTCTCATGCGGCACGGGATCGCGGTCGCCGGCAACTTCCTGCAGCAGGAGTTGGCGATCATCACCGGTGCGGTCGAGATGATGGTGGTCGACGTCCAGTGCTGCATGCCGAGCCTGCCCGAGGTGGCGGCGGCGTACCACACCGAGGTCGTCTCCACGTCGGAGATCGCCCGGACCGTCGGCGCCACCCACCTGCCCTTCGACCAGGACCGCGCCTACGAGGACGCCAAAGCTCTGGTGCTGCGGGCCATCGCCAACTTTCCCAACCGCGACCGCGGCAAGATGGCGATTCCCGAACACCGGCGGCCGGTGGTCGGCGGTTTCTCGGTTGACGCCATCAAGTACATGCTCGGCGGCTCGTTCCGGGCCTCGTTCCGGCCGCTCAACGACGCCGTCATCCAGGGCCGGATCAGGGGCGTGTGCGGCATCGTCGGTTGCAGCAACCCCAAGACCCGGATGGACGCCTACACCACGACGCTGACCCGCGAGCTGCTCAAGAACAACGTCCTGGTGCTCAAGACCGGTTGCGCGGCGATCGCCTCGGGCAAGGCGGGTCTGCTGCGGCCGGAGGCGGCGCTGTCCGATGCCGGCCAGGGGTTGCGCGAGGTCTGCGAGGCGGTGGGCATGCCGCCGGTGCTGCACATGGGCAGCTGCGTCGACAACTCGCGGATCCTCGAGGCGGCCACCGAGATGGTGCTCGAGGGCGGGCTCGGCGACGATCTGTCCGACCTGCCGGCGGTCGGGGTGGCGCCCGAGTGGATGAGCGAGAAGGCGATCGCCATCGGGT